>CAXXTG010000280.1:0-14509 GCA_963666855.2 Vicinamibacterales bacterium | reverse complement strand
CCGGCGCGCGGCGGGACGACCACTTCGCGACGATCTGCCGGATCGCCCGCGACAACGGCAAGCCGGTGCGCATCGGCGTCAACGGGGGGTCGCTCGACCAGGACCTGGTGTTGGCGAAGATGCAGGAGAACACGGACCGGCATCTCGGCCGCAGCTCGGAGGAGATCATCGACGACTGCATGGTGATCTCGGCCGTCGACTCGACGGCGCGGGCCATCGACGCGGGCCTCGGCCCCGACCGCATCGTCATCTCCTGCAAGGTGTCGTCCCCCACCCACCTCATCGCCATCTACCGCCGCCTCGCCGCCGAGACGACGCAGCCGCTGCACCTCGGCCTGACCGAGGCGGGCATGGGCATGAAGGGCCAGATATGGTCGGCGGCGGCGATGGGGGTGCTCCTCGCCGCGGGCATCGGCGACACCGTCCGCGTGTCGCTGACCCCCCGGCCGGGCGGCGACCGGCGCGAGGAGGTCTACGCGGCGTGCGAGCTGCTGCAGTCGCTGGGGCTGCGGTCGTTCGCGCCGAGCATCACCGCGTGCCCCGGCTGCGGCCGCACCACGAGCACCACGTTCCAGGAGCTGGCGGAGCGGATTCAGCAGTACGTGCGCGACATGATGCCGGTGTGGAAGACCCGCCACGCGGGGGTCGAGGAGATGCGCGTCGCGGTGATGGGCTGCGTGGTCAACGGCCCCGGCGAGTCGAAGGCCGCGAACATCGGCATCAGCCTGCCCGGCACCGGCGAGGAGCCCACCTGCCCCGTCTACGTCGACGGGCGCCACGCCGCGACCCTGCGCGGCACCTACGACGAGCTCGCCGAGGCGTTCCGCCGCCTCGTCGACGAGTACGTCGCCCGGCGCTACACGGAGAAGCCGGCGGGCTGATGCCGGCGCCCGAACCGATCCGGCTCATCGCGGTCGACATCGACGGCACCCTGCTCGACGCCGCGAGCCGTCTGCCCGACGCGAACCGCGGGCGGTCCAGGCGGCGGCGGCGCGCGGCATCGACGTCGTGCTCGCCACCGGCCGCGCCTTCCACCACGCCCGCCCCGTCGCGGAACGGCTGGACACCCCGGTAACGCTGATCGTCAACAACGGCGCCCTCGTCAAGACGCGGGACGGGGAGACGCTGGCCAGCCGGCCGGTGCCGCGCGACCTCGTCCGGGCCCTCGTCGCCGGCACGCGGCCGGTGCGCGGGGGCGCGGCCCTGATCTTCGACCGGCCCGACGACCGGCAGTACGTCTACGAGCGCATCGACTGGTCGCATCCGCAGCGGAAGTGGTACTACCAGCGCAACCGCGTCTTCATGACGCGGGTGGAGCCGCTCGAGGCGGCGCTCGACGACGACCCCGTCCAGGTCGCGTTCACCGGGGGGGTCGCGGACATGCGGATCCTCGCCGGCCACGTCCGCGGGCTGCCGTGCGCCCGCACCCTCACCGTCACCCTGACCGAGTACGAGCAGCGCGACTTCTCGCTCCTCGACGTCACCGCCGAGGGCTGCTCCAAGGGCGCCGCGCTCGGCGACTGGGCGGCGCGGCGCGGCGTTCCGCGGGCCGGGATCATGGCGGTCGGCGACAACCTGAACGACCTCGACATGCTGGCCCTGGCCGGGCACCCCGTGGTCATGGGCAACGCGGTGGACGAACTCAAGCGCCGCGGGTGGCCGATGACCGCCGGTCACGACGAGGCGGGGCTGGCATCAGCCATCCGCGAACGCGTGCTCTGAGGCCGGCGCCCGAGGGGCGGGGCCGGCCCCGCCACGCCGTCACGGCCGCCGCGCCGATGCGCGGCGGCCGAGCTCGAGCGTTGCGGCCGGCCGATGAACGCCGGTCACGACGAGGCGCGGCGGGCGTTGGCCATCCGCGAACGCGTGCTTTGAGCGCGGCGGCCGCCGGCCGCGGGCGGCATCGCAACGCCGTGCGGGCAACGCGCCGACAAACCCGGTGGACCAACTCAAGCCTTGCGGCCGGCCGATGACCGCCGGTCACGATGGGGCGCGACAGGCGCAGGCGTGGGCGATCCACGACCGCGTGCCGCCGGAGCGAGGCCCATGGTGCGGGAGCGGCGCCACCAGGCCGCCACGAGGGCGGCGGCGACGAGGACCAGGCCGATCGACAGCCCCACCCAGAGGCCGACGACGCCCCAGCCCGCGACGAAGCAGAGCGCGTAGCCGACCGGCAGGCCGATGAACCAGTGGCCGGCGAGGTTGCACATCATCGCCGTGCGGGTGTCCCCCACCCCCCGGAGCGCCCCCGTCGCCACCGCCTGGACCCCGTCGAAGAGCTGGAAGAACGCGGCCACGAGCAGCAGCGCCACGCCGACGCCGATCACCGCCGGGTCGGTGGTGTACAGCCGCAGGATGGCCCGCGGCGCCAGCACGAAGAGCAGGGCGGCGCCGCTCATGAACGCGGCGCCGAGGACGAGGGCGGCCCACCCCGCCCGCCGGACCCCGGCCGGATTGCGCCGGCCCAGGGCGTGTCCCACGCGGACCGCCGCCGCTCCGCCGACGCCCTGCGGCACCATGAAGGTCACGCTGGCGACGTTGAGCACGATCTGGTGCGCGGCCAGAGTGACCGCCCCCAGCCGGCCCCCGAGGGCGGTGACGACCGCGAACACCCCGAACTCCAGGCTCACCTGCCCCGCCGCCGGCAGCCCGAGGGCGGCGAGGCGGCGGATGCGCCGGGGCGACGGGCGCGGCCACGGCCCGGCGGCGCGGCGCTCGTGGCGCCGGATCGCGGCGACGAGGAACAGGGCGAGGTAGACGCGCGAGACGACGGTGGCCCACGCCGCCCCGTCGACCCCGAGGGGGGGCGCCCCGAGGTGGCCGAAGATGAGCACCCAGTTGGCGGCGGCGTTGATGGCGTTGGCGCTGACGAGGGCCGCCGTCACCCACGCGGCGAGACCGATCGCCTGCAGGTAGCGGCGCAGCGCCGTGTAGAGCAGGAGCGGCGGCACGCTCCAGAGCAGGATCGCGAAGTACGGCCCGGCCAGCCGCCCGACCGCGGGGTCCATGCCCCACGCGCCGAGGCTCGCGGCCACCGCCCCCCCCGCGAAGGTCAGCGGCGCCGCCAGCAGCACCGCGAGGGCCGTCCCCTGGACGAGCCACCTCCGGCACTCGTCGGGACGCCCCCGGCCGTGGGCGCGCGCGACCAGGGGATCGAGCCCCAGCAGCATGCCGATGCCGAACACCACGACCGCGAAGCAGAGGACGCTGCCCAAGCCCACCGCCCCGATCTCGGCCGGTCCGAGCCGGCCCACCATCGCGATGTCGACGATCCCCATCGCGATCCAGCCGAGTTCGGCCCCCACGATCGGCGCCGCGAGGCGGATCGTGGGCGGCAGCTCGCGGCGGAGCGCCCGCAGGGGGGATTGGCCGGCGGGACGGCAAAGGGATCAGGAGGTCAGAGGCTGCGGGAGGCCCGTCGGCGAACTTCCGATAGGCCCCGCTGGGGTCGGGAGTTCCCGCGCCGGGGGGGCTGTGCGGCGAGACTGCCGACGCGACCCGAAACGTGGTGCAGTCGGCGTGCTATCCGTCCCGGAGAGCGTCGGTTACGGCTCCGCTCCCACCCTCCGGGAGCCCGCGCCGTTCTACGGCGCAGACGCCTAGCGCCAGATCATCAGGCGTTCGATCCACGCGACGCGCGTCAGGTCGTTGTAGATCACCGTCACCATCAGGGTCATCAGGACGACGAAGCCCGCGAGGAGCATCCGTTCCTTCAGCTTCACGCTGAAGTCGCGCCGCGCGACGCCCTCCAGCGCGAGGACGGTGATGTGGCCGCCGTCGAGGATGGGAATGGGCAGCAGGTTCAGGATGCCCAGATTGAGGCTGATCATCGCCATCAACTGGAACAGGGTCACGAGCCCGCTCTGGGCCGCGTCGCCCGAAAGCTGGGCGATGCCCACCGGCCCCACGAGCTGCGACGCCGGGGTCTCCCGCGTCAGCAGCCCCCACAGGGTCCGGAAGATCAACTGCGACCATTCGAGGTTCCGCTCGAGGCTGAGCGCGAACGCCTCGAACGGCCCCGGCTCGACGACGCGCACCTCGTAGGGGCTGAAGCTGATGCCGATCATCCAGGCGTCGCCGACCCGCTCGGGCGCGAGCGGCGATCTCCCGCGGCGCGCCGTCGCGGCGGACCCGCAACGTGAGCGGGGCGCCGCCGCCGGCGTTGATGGCCTCGATCAGCGACTGCTGGTCGACCCGCCGGCCGTCGACGGCCTCGATCACGTCGCCGATCTCGATGCCGGCGTCTCGGGCGGCGGTGGCCTGCGGCGACCACGCCACCACCTGGGGCGAAATGTCGGGGCCGACGCCGAGGTTGCCCAGGTTGTACCGGGTGCGGCCGACCGGCGTCACCCGCAGGCTCCGCACCCCGCCGTCGCGCCGCAGCGTCACCTCGACCTCGCGGTCCGCGCGGTCCGCCACCGCGAGCATCAGCTCCTGCCAGGTGTCGACGGACCGGCCCGCCACCGTCAGGATGAGGTCGCCGGGGAGGATGCCGGCCTCCTCGGCCGGGGAGTCGCCGACCACCGACCCGATGACCGGCGGCCCGTCCTCGTAGAGCGGGACCTGGGCCCCCTGCAGGAGCACGAAGGTCATGACGACGACCGCGAGGGCCACGTTCATCGCGGGCCCGGCGATCAGGACCTGGAAGCGTTGCCACTTCGTCTTCGACAGGAACTCGTCGTCGCGGCCCTCGCGCTTGTCCTCCACCGTCTCGCCGGCCATCTTCACGTAGCCGCCGAGGGGGATGGCGCTGACGCAGTAGACCGTGTCGCCCCGCTTCGTCTGCAGGATCTTCGGGCCGAAGCCCAGCGAGAACGTCAGGACGCGGACGCCGTGATAGCGGGCGACGAGGAAGTGCCCCAGCTCGTGCACGAAGACGAGCACCCCGAGGACGAACAGGAACGCGAGGAGAGTGGTCATCATTGCGATTGTAACTCGGCGATGCGGCGGCGGGAACCACGCGTGGCGAGGGCGTGGGCGCGCCGCACGTCGTCGAGGGTCATCGATTCCGGCGGCGCCGATTCCCCCGCCGCCTCCGCGTCGTCCAGGGCCGCCGCGATCACGCGGGGAATCGCGGTGAACGCCAACCGCCCGGCGAGGAACGCCTCGACCGCGACCTCGTTCGCGGCGTTGAGAACCGCCGGCAGCGCCGGCCCGCCGCGCAACGCCCGGTACGCCAGCCCCAGGCACGGGAAGCGGCCGGCGTCGGGCGGGTCGAACTCGAGCCGGCCGCAGGCGGCGAGGTCGAGCGGCGGCAGCCCGCTGTCCCACCGGTCGGGGTACGAGAACGCGTACTGGATGGGCAGGCGCATGTCGGTGACCCCCAGTTGGGCGATCACCGACCCGTCGCGCAGTTCGACCAGGGAGTGCACCACCGACTGCGGGTGCACCACCACGTCGATGCGGTCCGCCGGCGTCCCGAACAGCCAGCGGGCCTCGATGACCTCGAGCCCCTTGTTCATCAGGGTGGCGGAGTCGACGGTGATCTTGCGGCCCATGCGCCAAGTCGGGTGTTCGAGGGCGTCGGCGGGCCGGACGCCCTCGAGGCGCTCGGCGCTCCACCCGCGGAACGGCCCCCCGGACGCCGTCAGCACCAGCCGCCGGACCTCCCCGGGGGGGCGCCCGTGGAGGCACTGGTGGATGGCGTTGTGCTCGCTGTCGACCGGGAGCACCGCGACCCCGCGCCGGCGCGCCGCCGCCATGACCGGGGCGCCGGCCATCACGAGGACCTCCTTGTTGGCGAGGGCGATGGTCTTCCCCGCCTCGATCGCCGCGAGCACCGCGTCGAGGGCCGTCGTGCCCGTGGTCGCCACGAGCACGAGGTCGACGGCGGGGTGGGTGGCCGCCGCGAGCAGCCCGTCGGCCCCGCTCGCCGCGTGCTCGACGCCCGCCCGCACGCGTGCCGGCAGCGCCGCCTTCACCGCGGCGAGCCCCGCCTCGGCGGCGGTGGAGATCACCCGGGGCCGGTGGCGCTCGACCTGTTGGGCGAGCCGGCCGGTGTTCGCGCCGGCGGCGAGGGCGACGACGTCCAGCCGGTCCGGATGCGCCGCCGCCACCGACAGCGCGCTGACGCCGATGGAGCCGGTCGACCCGAGTATCGCGATGCGTCTCACCGGCGCCGCCCCGCCGCCCGCGGGCGGCCGCCGCGGGGCGGAAGGCCGCCGCCGTCACCTTCGTCGAACATGTTCCTGGTCACACTCCCCACGCGCCCCGGTCCGATCAGCCATCCCGCGGGCACCAGAACGCCGACGAACGCCCAGAGCTTCAAGACCACCCGCCGGCAACCCGCGCCAAAGCCCCCGCGGCACCGTCCGGCCCGACGGCGGGCCCGCGCCGGCCCGCCGGCGGCGCCGCCCCGCCCTCACAGGCACCGCCCCGCCCTCACAGGAACTGCATCATCAGGTAGAAGCCCGGTCCGGCGAACAGCAGGCTGTCGATGCGGTCGAGCACCCCCCCGTGCCCGGGGATGAGGGCGGAGGCGTCCTTGACGCCCGCCCCCCGCTTGAGCAGCGACTCGAAGAGGTCGCCGGCGACGCCGAGGCCGACGATGCCCAGTCCGAACGCCGCCCGCGCCGCCGCCGGCCAGCCCGCCAGCGCGTCGACCGCGGCGGGACCCGCGGCGACCATCACCGCGACGCCCGCCGCCGCCCCGAACAGCGCCCCCTCGACCGTCTTGCCGGGGCTGACGCCGGCCGCGAGGGGGGTGCGGCCGAGCCACCGCCCCCCGTAGTACTGCGCGGTGTCGCTGGCCGCGATCAGCCCGAGCAGCAGGAACACCGGCGCCGCGCCGTCGGACATCCTCACCGCGGCCACCGCCCCCAGGGGCAGGCCGAGGTACAGCAGCGGGAACGCCGACGCGGCGGCGTCGATCAGCACCCGGTCGCCGCGGCGTCCGACCGCCAGGCTCGCCGCGCCGACGGCGGGCAGGCCCGCCAGCAGCGCCGCCGACGTCACTCCGTAGGCGGCACCGGCGACCGCGGCGGCGACCGCGGCGGCCGCCACCCCGCGGAACACGCGGGCGCCGAAGGCGGCGGCGAGCCCGGCGTACTCGCGCAGCGCCAGCAGCGCCGCCGCCGCCGCCAGCGCCGGGGTCGCGACCGGCGGCAGGTACCCGATCACCCCGACCACCAGGGGGAGCAGCGCGAGGGCGCTGAGGACGCGTCTCATCCCGTCGGGCACCCCGCCCGGAGAGCGTCGCCTACGGCTCCGCCCGCCGCCCGGCCAACCCCGCCGGGAGTCCGCGCCGCCCTACGGCGCACGCGCTTAGCCACCGGCCGCCACCGGCTGCGTTATCCCTCCGTAGCGCCGATCGCGCTTCTGGAAGCTGACGATCGCCTCGATCAGGTGCCGGGCCCGGAAGTCGGGCCACAGGGTGTCGGTGACCCAAATCTCCGAGTACGCGATCTGCCACAGCAGGAAGTTGCTGACCCGCATCTCGCCGCTGGTGCGGATCAGCAGGTCGGGATCGGGCTGCCCCGCCGTATAGAGGAAGTCGGCGAAGCGCCCCTCGTCGAGGTCCGACGGGCGGACCGCGTCGGCGATGGCCCGCCGCGCCGCCTCGACGATCTCGGCCCGCCCCCCGTAGTTGAGGGCGATGTTGAAGAGCATGCCGCGGTTGCCGCGGGTGCGTTCCTGCGCGGCGTCGAGTTCGCGCCGGACGTCGGCCGGCAGCCCCTGCTGGCCGCCGATGACCCGGAACCGGATGTCGTTGTCGAGCAGCGTCTTCAGCTCCAGCCACAGGTACTTCTTCAGCAGCCCCATCAGCACGGAGACCTCGGCGGGGGGGCCGCTTCCAGTTCTCGACCGAGAACGCGTAGAGGGTCAGGACGCGGATTCCCAGCCGGGCCGACGCCTCCACCACGTCGCGGACGGAATCGATGCCCGCCCGGTGGCCCTCCACCCGGGGAAGCCGCCGCCGCGCCGCCCACCGGCCGTTGCCGTCCATGATGACCGCGACGTGGGCGGGCAGGCGGTCGAAGTCGACCTGCCGGGCGAGCGACGCTTCACGCGAGCCGGCCGGCGCCCAGGTCAGGAGATCTTCGAGACTCATCCGCGCACTTTCGGGGCGCGGGCGCGCGGTCCGCCCGGACCGCGGGCCGCGGCCGCCCACGCCTGATGATACGGAACCGCCCGCGCTCCGTTCAAGCCGACGCGGGCCGCGGCGGGCCGGAAGACGCCCCCGGGCCGCCGCGCCGGTCGATCGCCGCGGTGCGTTTCGCCGCGGACGCCCAGGAGTCTGCGCCGTAGAACAGTACGGACTCCCAGGGGGGTCGGTTGGGCGGCGAGCGGAGCCGTAGGCGACGCTCTCCGGGCTGGGCGACGCCGGTCGCCGCGCGCCCGCCGGACCGCCGCCGGCCGCGCCCCGTCACCGCGGGTACTCGACCCCGGTCAGAAAGAGGCCCCGGGCCGGCGCGGTCGGCCCCGCCGCGGCGCGGTCCGCCCCCCGCAGCACCCGCCCGACATCCCCCGGATCCCGCCGGCCCCGGCCGACCTCGACGAGGGTCCCCACGATGGTCCGGACCATGTGCCGGAGAAAGCCGCTGCCCCGCACGTCGACGACGGTCATGTCCGCGCCGCCGGCCTCCGCGCCGGTCGAGGCGGCCGGCGGCGCCCTCACCGTCAGCTCGAACACCGTGCGCACGGTGGTGCGCACGCCGCCGCCGACGGCCTGGAACGCCGCGAAGTCGTGCTCGCCGACGAGCATCCGGCCCGCCCCGGCCATGGCCCCCGCGTCGAGCGGCTCCCGGACGTGCCAGGCGTACCGCCGGAGGAACGGGCTCATCACCGGACCGTGCAGGAGGCGGTAGCGGTAGGCCTTGGCGACGGCGTCGAAGCGCGCGTGGAACGCGTCGGCGACCTCGACGCTGCCGACGACGCGGATGTCCGGGGGCAGCCGGGCGTTCACCGCGCGGGCCAGCGCCCCGGGGTCGATGCGGACGCCGAGGCGGACCCCCGCCACCTGGCCGAGGGCGTGGACGCCGGCGTCGGTCCGCCCCGCCCCGACGACGGGGATCGAAGTCCCGGCGATGTCGGCCAGCGCGGCCTCGAGACAGCCCTGAATCGAGGCCCCCGACGCCTGCCGCTGCCACCCCACGTAGTCGGTGCCGTCGTAGGCCAGGGTGAGCTTGAACGTGCGCATCGCGGCTGCCGCGGCGTCGGCCGCGGGCGGAGTATAGCGCGGGCCCGCGCGGGAGGCCCGCAGGGTGCTATACTCGGTAACCGAGGTATTTCATGACCAAGCCGTCGAACCTCGTGCAGGGAACGCTCGATCTGTTGATCCTGAAGATCCTCGATCTCGAGCCGCTGAACGGATGGGCCCTGAGCCAGCGCCTCAAGCAGGTCTCGGACGACGTGCTGCAGGTCAGCGACGGCTCCCTCTACCCCGCCCTGCACAAGCTGGAGCAGCAGGGCTGGATAGCGGCGGAGTGGCGCGAGACCAGCAACCGCCGGCGGGCCAAGACCTACGCGCTGACGCCGCCGGGACGCCGGTACCTCGAGCAGGAATCGGCGAACTGGGAGCGGCTGTCGCAGGCCATCACGCACGTCGTGCGGTTGACCGAGGTCTGACCGGTAGCGGGGCGCCGCCGGCGGGCGTCACCCCGCGGCGCGCGGCGCCCCGGATGGCGACCGCCGCCCGCGTGCCGCCGGCCGCGGACGGGATCCGCCGGCGCGCGGCGTTCCGCCCGCGACGGGCCGGTCAGAACTTGAGCCCTCCGCGAACGTCATATACAAGAGGCGGCGCACCCCGCCCCGGTGAGGCGGTGTCCGGCCGCCCCCGGCGGGCGGCGCCGGGGCCCTTCGGTGTCTCAGGAGATGCAGATGCGCAGACTGGTGGTCTCGATGCTCATGGCGCTCGCGCTGGCGGGCCTGCACGACGGGCGCGGCCGCGCCCAAACTCCGGCGGGGCTTCCCGCCGCCGCGCCGCCGACCGGCCCCGCGGCCGCGGCGGCGGGGGCCGTGGGGGCGGGCGGCGTCGTCCTCCCCCGGGCCGCGCTGCAGCCGACACGCCCGGTACGCCGCCTGTCGATCGAGGAGGCGGTGACCCTGGCCCTCGAGCAGAACCTCGACCTGCGGGTCGAGCGCATCAACCCGCTGATTCAGGACGCGCTCGTCGCCGAGGCGCGGTCGGTGTACGCCCCCACCCTGTCGACGACCTTCACCGGCGACGACTGGGACCGCCCCGCCGGCAACATCTTCGACGGCGGCGACGTGGTGACGAACCGCTACGTGCGGGACAACGTGGACGTCGTGCAGCAGGTGCCCTGGCGGGGCGGCCAGTACTCGGCGGGATGGAGCGGCCAGCGATCGACCACGACGAGCGTCTTCACGAGCTTCAACCCCCAACTGCAGTCGAACCTGAACCTGAACTACACCCAGCCGCTGGTGCGCAACTTCGGCATCGACGGCTTCCGCCAGCAGATCGCGATCTCCCGCGCCAACCGGGACCTCTCCGACATCGACCTCCGGCGCACCGTCGTCGCGACCGAGCGCACCGTCCGCAACGCCTACTGGCAGCTCGTGTTCGCCCGGTCGTTCCTCGAGGTCCAGCGCCAGTCGCTCGCCCTCGCGGAGGAGTCGCTGCGCAACAACCGCACCCGCGTCGAGGTCGGCACGATGGCCCCGATCGACATCGTCGAAGCCGAGAACGAGGTCGCGCGGAACATCGAGGCGGTGATCCGGGCCGAGGCGGACCTGGAGCGCGCCGAGGACGAGTTGCGGACGCTGATACTCGACCCGGCGGACACGCCCGACTTCTGGTCCATCAGCCTCCAGCCCAGCGACAGCCCCGTGCTGCAGGCGCGCGAGATCGACGTCGACGCCGCCGTCCGCAACGCGCTGCTGAACCGGACCGACCTTGGCACCCTCGACAAGAACCTCGAGATGACCGACACCGACATCCGCTACTTCCGCAACCAGCAACTGCCCGCCGTGGATCTGCGGGTCGACTATCGGCTGACGGGGCAGGGCGGCGAGCGCCTGATCCGGGCCGGCGGGTTCCCCGGCACCGTCGTGGGCCGCGAGCAGAGATCGTTCGGCAGCACCCTCGGCGACATCCTGGCGAACGAGTTCCCGAACTGGACGGTGGGGGTGACCGTCTCCTACCCCTTCGGCACGAGCGCGGCCGACGCCGCCCTCGAGCGCTCCAGGCTCGAACGGTCCCGCAGCGAGGCGAGCCGGCGGAGCCTGGAGCTGCGCATCGCCGCCCAGGTCCGCGACGCGGCCCGGAACGTGCGCACCAACCTGCAGCGGGTCGAGGCCACCCGGGCCTCGCGCGAGCTCGCGGAGCGCCGCCTCGAAGCCGAGCAGCGCAAGTTCGAGGTGGGCCTGTCGACCAACTTCCTGGTGTTCCAGGCCCAGCGGGACCTGGCGACGGCGCGGAACACCGAGCAGCAGGCCATCCTCGACTACATCCGGTCGCTGGTGGACTTCGAGGCGGTGCAGGAGATTCCCCTGGGCGGGGTGGCGGCCCCTTGAACGGCGTCTCAGCCCCGAACCGGGTCTCCCGCCGGGCGGCGGCGCCGGCGTCCGCCGGGCCGGCACACCCCCCGCAGCGGGCACCGGTCGTCGCGCTGCGGCCGGTCGAAGCCGCAGGCGTCCATCATGCCGAGGTGGCACAGCGAGAAATCGTAGCGGACGGGGTCGGCGGGGTCGAGCCGCCGCAGCGAGTCGGTGATCTCGCGGGCCATCGCCCAGCCGGGGCTGCGGTAGCGGGTGAGCCGCAGGCACCGCCCCACCCGGATGACGTGGGTGTCGAGGGGCACCACCAGCCGCGACGCCGGCAGCCCCGACCAGACACCGAGGTCGACGGCGTCGCGTCGCACCATCCACCGCAGGAACAGGTTGAGCCGCTTTGCAGGCGCTGCCGCCGGCGGGGCGCGGGAAGAACCACGCGACCCGGCGGCGCGGATCGCCCCCGTAGACCGGCTCGAGGGTCGACGGCGAGGGCCCGCGCCGCGAACCGGTCGAGGCCCGGCCCGACGTCGGGCGCGGACGGGTCGTGGCCCGCCAGGAAGAAGCGCTCTATCGAGCCCGACACCGCGAGCATCCGCTGGAGGACCCCGGAGGAGGGCGATGACATCGACGCCGCGGATCCAGCGGTGCACGAACGGCCGCAACGCGCCGGCGTCGCGGACCGGGTCGAACCGTCTCACGAACTCGGCCGGGGCGGGTCCGAGCACCGCCAGCACCGCCTCGATCGACTCGATCACCGCGGCCACCCGACCGAACGCGAGCCCCGCCGCGCAGAACCCGGTCACCTCGCGGTCCGCCGGGTCGGGATAGCGCCGCACGAGGTGGACCGGGTCGACGGCCGACTCGGCGTGGTCGAAGGTGCGGTAGAGCCGCTCGAGCGGGTCCGCGAGGCGGCGGAGCGCGGCGGCGGAGGGGCGCCGGCGGCGCCATCCAGGGCGCGTCCGAGCCAGTACCGCCACTCCGGCGTGGCCCGCAGGCTCTCCGGCAAGGCGGCGATCCAGCCCGCGGCCGCGCCCCAGTGCTCGTGGCGCAGCAGCGCATCCGCGATCGCCTCGACGGCGGCCGCCGAAAAGCCGTCCGGGCCTTCCGACGGCACGCGCCCGGCGTCGGCGCTGGCCGCGGTCAGCCAGTCATGGATGTAGCGCTTGTCCGCCGACGAGAAGGCGTATTCGGCTTCCGCCTCGCGCCACAGGGCCGCCGCGCTCTCGGGCTCGTCGTCGGCGTAACGCAGAAGGCCGTGGCGCAGCGCTCGTCGCCCGCCGTCGGTGTCCGGGAAGCGGGACAGCGAGCGGACGGTCCTTGGCCGCACGTGGACATCGTAGTAGAGCCTGGCCGGGCCCGCGTTCGCATCGTCGAAGAAGCGCAGCAGGTAGCGGGCCAGGCCGCGCTCGTTGGCCTCGAGCGCCAGCGTCAGCCGGGCCCACACCGTCTCCTGATCCAGATGACCACCGGCGATCCATACGTCGAACAGCGGATCGCCACGTCTTCGGCTGCGACTCCGCCGCCACCCAGAGGTCGCGAACCTGGGCCAACGCCGCCTCGCGTTCGCCGGAGCGGTAAAGCGCGGCGGACGTAGTTGCAACGGTCCGTCGCACTTTCGTTCGGCTCGTAGTGGGCGAGATAGACGTCCCACCGTCCGCGTCGCACCTGGGCTCTCAGCCACTGCCGGTAGTACCGCTCGCCGATCGGGCGACTCCGCGAACGCGGCTCTGAGTTCCTGCGCCCGGCGCGCGTTGGTGGACGACAGCCGGCCTTGCGCCTGGTAGTAGTCGAGATAGATCGCTAGGGGATAGTCGTCGAGTCGTGCGGCGGTGCGTCGAAACTCGCGGCTGCGCCCGGCGCGCAGCGCAGCGACGGCCTGCTTGTAGTCGAGGCGCGCCGCATACAGGTCATCGTCGTCCAGCAGGGGTTGCAGACCGCCGTTGGCGGCCGCAGAGGACAGCGTCCAGAGCACCAGCGCCGCTGCGAGTGCCAAGACGGCGTAGTGCAGCCCCCGCGGGCCGGCTTCAAGAATCGTGGCTATTGCAGACACCGTCCATGGGCACCTTCAGCTTGTTCTATGCGTGGTCGAGAGAACTCGGCAGGACTCTTCTATCGTCAGCCATCGTCCTCGTCGGGTGGCGCGTCCGGACCAACCCGCACCGCCAGCACGTCGCACGAGGCGCCGTGCAGGACCGCCGTTCGCCGTAGACCCCAGGAGCAGCGCGAGCCCGTGGCGACCGTGGCTGCCGACGACGATCAGGTCCATGGCTTCGTCCTCGGCGATGCGGTGGATCTCGCTCTCGGGCCGGCCGAACACCAGATGCCGACGATCCTCGTCGATGCCGAAGCTGGATGCGAAGTCGGCCAGGTGCGAACGCGCCTGTTCGTGGATCTGATCCTGCACGGTCGAGAGATCCATCGGAATGTCGCCGCCGTACGCGAGACTCAAAGGTTCGATGACATGCACGATGTGCAGTTCGGCCCCGGATCGACCAGCCAGCGCATTGGCGCGCGTGGCTACGCGACGGCACTCTTCGGTCAAGTCGACGGCCAGGCAGGATGCGGGTGATAGTCGGGCCATGTGCCTATGCCCCCTCTCTTGCCACCAGCGGAGATTCGGCGCGACCATACACCACTGTTGAACGCGGCCACAATAGGCCGGACGGGGCGGAGAAGCCCATGGTTTGGATCGTCATCGTCCTGGTTCTCGCCGCAGCGATTCGGGCCGATCTTCTGGCTGATGCCGTCGCAGGCGAGCCGTCGGCAGGCAGCACTGCGAACGGCGGCGCGACAGGCCGGCCTGATCGTCGAGATCGGCAGCGTGCCCAAGCTCGACGCGGACGCGGCCGAACGCGTGTCGGCGGGCGGAGTCGCGCGTGAGGCGAAGGTCGACTGCGCGGTCTATCGGCTGCCGCTACCGCGCACCTTGGCCTGCAGCACCGCGCTGGACAGTCCTCAAATCGGATCGGGAGAATCGCTTTCTGGACGGCTGGACGACCATGCGGCGCCGGTGGATGTCCCTGCCGATGCGGCCGGCTATTGGTCCGAGATACAA
>CAXXTG010000279.1:0-6044 GCA_963666855.2 Vicinamibacterales bacterium | reverse complement strand
GTGGTGAACATCACCATCTGGCTCGGCGCCGGCAGCCTGTGGTGGCGCCTGCTGGGGCTGTGGTGACCGCGCCGTCGGCCGGGGCGGGCCGACCCGCTCCGTCCCACTTTCCGAGCGGCACCTTCCAGGGGTGGCCGGCCCAGCAACGGCGGCGCGCATCCCGCGCCGGGCGATACGCGCATGAGCAGTCACCCTTCGTACAAGCGAAAGCCGGCCGTCTTGAAGTCGGCGTCGAACGCGAACGCTTCGTGGATGCCGCGACGGCGCATGACGAGGAAGCTCACTTGATCGACCAGGCTGATGCCGCGCGGCTGTTCGCCGAGCGCCGGCACGGCGGCCCTGTGCGCAGCCGTCGACCGTCCTTTCGACGCGGCGCGGCCCGTGAGATACTGCCGGAATGAGCTTGGCCTACCACGACTTCGACACCCCCCTCGGGACCCTGCGGGTCGTCGGCGGCGACGGCGGGGTCGCGCGCATCGACCTGCCCAACGCGGCGGCGCACGCCCCCGATCCGGGGTGGCGGGAACGGCGCCGGCCGTCGGCCGGGCCGTTGCGGGAGGCGAAACGGCAGCTTCTCGAGTACTTCGACGGGGCGCGCCGCAGCTTCGACCTGCCGCTCGCCCCCGACGGCACCGCGTTCCAGCGCCGGGTGTGGGACGAGCTGCGCCGGATTCCCTACGCCGAGACCATCTCCTACGGGGAGCTCGCGCGGCGCATCGGCCGGCCGACCGCCTCGCGCGCCGTCGGCGCCGCCAACGGTCGGAACCCGCTGGCCATCGTCGTGCCGTGCCACCGCGTCATCGGGGCCGACGGCGCCCTCACCGGGTACGGCGGGGGGCTGCCCGTGAAAGAGACGCTGCTGGCCCACGAGCAGGGCGTCGCGGGCGGGGCGCGCTGAACGGCGTGGAACTTGCCGCGACCACGCCCCGACCATCGCGCTACCGTCCCGCCTCCTCCATGCGCGCGCCGCCGAGGGCGTTCGGCACCGAGTAGTTCCCCTCGTGGCAGGCGTACTCGAACTGCAGGTACTCGTCGTCGCGGTTGAACGGGAACGCGGCGGTCCACGGCGCGGTGTAGGTCTCCGCGTCGTCCATGCTCCTGGCGCGGAAACCCAGACCGGGGTAGAATACGCGGGCCACTTTCTACCAGGAACCGTGATGAGCCTGAACATCAAGAATGAGGAGACCTGCAGGCTGGCTGCGGAACTCGCCGGCCTGACCGGCGAGACGATGACCGGCGCGATAACCGTGGCGTTGCGCGACCGCCTGGAGCGGGAGAAACGGTTGCGCAACGCGGATGAGCTGACGGCGAAGCTCCACGCCATCGGACAGCGCTGCGCCGCCCGCATGGGGCCGGGACCGTCGGCGGTCGAGCACGGCGACTACCTCTATGACGAGCGGGGACTGCCGAAGTGATCATCGACACGTCGGCGGTCGTGGCCATCCTGCTCGCCGAATCGGACGCGGCGCGTTACGAACGGGCGATCTCGACGGCCTGGCCCCGCCGCATGTCGGTGGTCGCGCTGCTCGAAACGACGATGGTCATCGAGGGCAGAAGCGGGCCGGACGCGGGGCACGACCTCGACTCGTTCCTGCGGGAGGCGGAGATCGAGTTGATGCCCGTCACCCGGGAGCACGCCGAAGCCGCGCGCCGCGCCTGGCGGCGGTTCGGCAAGGGCAATCATCCGGCGGCGTTGAACTTCGGCGACTGTTTCGCCTATGCGCTCGCGAGCGCGACCCGGGAACCCCTGCTGTTCAAGGGCGACGATTTCGCCCGGACCGACGTCGAGGCCGCGTGACATGGCCTGGCCGCCGGAGGCAGGCGGCCTCGAGATCGATGTGGTCTGATGTGGTCTAATGGACAGGTTTTGTAGCCCTGCGGTTGGCGTGCGCGCCCGGCTCTGCCCGAAGACGAGACCAGAGATGCGACAGAACGCCCGACTCGTGCTCGCCGTCTGCATGATGCTCGCCGGCTCGACGCCGGCCGCCGGCCAGTCGCAGGGCCCGCCGGTGGGCGGCGACGAGCCGGCGTCGATCCAGATCACCGCCCCCGGGGCCGGCATGAGCGCCCCCATCGCCGGCAAGTGGGGGGTGGCGCAGTGGCGCGAGCAGGCGCCGAACCTCGACGGCAACGTGCTCGACGACCCCGCCTGGGCCGGGGTGCAGCCGGTCAGCGGCTTCCAGCCAGAGCGCGCCCGACGAGGGGGAGCCGGCGACGGAGCGGACCGAGGTGCGGGTGGTGTTCACCGACGACACCGTCTACTTCGGGGTCGTCTGCTACGACCGGGACCCCTCCGCCATCATCATGAGCGACAGCCGGCGCGACTCGTCGATGAACGACGCCGACAGCTTCCAGATGGTGCTCGACACCTTCCGCGACCGGCAGAACGGCTTCGTCTTCGGCACCACCCCCGCCGGCCAGGAGTACGACGGCCAGGTGACCGACGAGGGCGGCGGCCGACGCGGCAGCGGCTCGGGGGGCGGGGGCGGCTTCTCGCGGGGCAGCGGCAACGGGTTCAACCTGAACTGGGACGGCGCCTGGCAGGTGCGGACCGAGGTCTCCGACATCGGGTGGAGCGCCGAGTTCGCCATCCCCTTCCGGACCATCCGCTACCCGGACCGCGAGGACCAGGTGTGGGGGATGAACTTCCAGCGGAACATCCGACGCCGGAACGAGACCGCGTACTGGGCGCCCCTGCCCCGGCAGTACAACCTCTACCGGGTCTCGATGGCGGGGCAGTTGACGGGGGTGCGCGCGCCCGCCGGCTTCACCGGGAACCTGCAGGTCACCCCCTACGTGATCGGCGAGATGGCCTCGCGCGACCTCGAGCCGAGCCTCGGCATGCAGGGGTTCGGCGACTACGGCGCCGACCTCAAGTACAGCGTGACCCCGGGGCTGACCCTCGACGGCACGTGGAGAACGGACTTCGCGCAGGTCGAGGTGGACGAGCAGCAGATCAACCTCGACCGGTTCAACCTCTTCTTCCCCGAGAAGCGGCCGTTCTTCCTCGAGAACGCCGGCGCCTTCTCGGTGGCGAACCAGTCCAGCGGGCGGAACCTCGGGCAGACCGAGCTGTTCTTCAGCCGGCGCATCGGCATCCAGGACGGGGTCCAGATCCCGATCATGGGCGGCGCCCGGATGTCGGGCAAGGTGACCGACTCGACGACGGTGGGGTTCCTGAACATGCAGACCGAGCAGGTCGGCACCGGGGTCAACACCGCCAACAACTTCTCGGTGGCCCGCCTGCGACGCGACCTGCCCAACCGCTCGAGCATCGGCGGGCTCTTCGTCAACCGCCAGGGCACCGGCAGCCTCGCCCTGAACGACGACTACAACCGCACCTACGCCGTCGACGGCCGGTGGGGCATCGGCGAGAACGGCATGGTGCAGGGCTACCTGGCCCGCACCGAGACGCCGGGCCTCGACGGGCGCGACCACGCGCTGAGCGTGACGACCCAGTACAGCTCCGAGGCCTGGCGCCTCGGGGCCGGCTACCAGGAGAACGGGGAGGACTTCAACCCCGAGGTCGGCCACCTCCGCCGCTGGGGAGGGTTCCGCAAGTTGGACTTCTCGGTCTACAACACCACCCGGCCCGGCGACAACCCCCTGCGGTACCAGGAGCTGACGCCGCACATGAGCTACTCGCGGTTCTGGAACTTCGACGGCATCATGGAGACGACCTACATCCATCTCCACTACCAAGGCGAGTTCGAGGACAGCTCGTCGGCCGGGGTGGTCTACGACATCCGACAGGAGTACGTGTTCGAGGACTTCGAGGTGTCGGGCCTCACGGTGCCGGCCGGCCGCTGGGACTTCAACGAGCTCAGCTATCAGTACAACTCGAACCGGTCGGCCCCCATCAGCGCAGGCATCCGGGCCACCACCGCGGGGTTCTTCAACGGCAACATCGTGACCATCCGGCCCTCGATAAACGCGCGCTACGGCGAGACCTTCAACTTCTCGCTGAGCTACAGCCGGAACGACATCGACCTGCCCAGCGGGAGCACCGTCACCAACCTGAGCAGCATCGACATCGGCTACAACTTCTCGCCGCGGCTCTACGCCCAGACCCTCCTGCAGCACAACGACAGCGCCGACCTCTGGGCCGTGAACTTCCGCGTCGGCTGGCTGCAGGACGCCAACACCGGGCTCTTCTTCGTCTACAACGAGACCGACGGGCTGGGCGACTTCATCCCCTCCTACGCCGGCCGCAGCGTCATCCTGAAGTACAGCTACCTGTTCGACGTGCTCGACTGACGGCGTTCCGGGCCGTGCGGGCGCTCGACGGCGGGCGGAGGTTCACACCATGGCGAAGGCACAACCTGAACGGCCGGCGACCCCGGCCGCCGCGGGCGGCGGGTTCGTCGACCGCGCCCTGAACGCCATCGAGACCGTCGGCAACCGGCTGCCCGACCCCGCCATCCTGTTCCTGCTCCTGCTGGTGCTGACGTGGATCGCGTCGGCGATCCTGGCCCCGGTCGAGTTCACCGAGATCGACCCGCGCAACGACGAGCCGTTGCGAATCGCCAACCCAGTTGACGGGCACCGCCCTCGCCACGTTCCTCGTGCAGTTGGTGCCCACCTTCACCGGTTTCGCGCCGCTCGGCGTGGTGCTGGTGGCCCTGCTCGGGGTCGGAGTGGCCGAGAAAACCGGCTTCATCAACGCCGGCCTAAAGCTGATCCTGGGCCGCACGTCGGCGAGCCTGCTGACCCCGATGCTCATCCTGGCCGCCATCGTCAGCCACACCGCGGCCGACGCCGGCTACGTGCTCGTCATCCCCCTGGGCGGGGTCATCTTCTACGCGGCGGGCCGGCACCCCCTGGCCGGCATCTCGGCCGCCTTCGCGGGCGTCTCGGGCGGGTTCTCGGCCAACTTCATCCCCTCGGGCATCGACCCCCTGCTGCAGGGGTTCACCCAGCAGGCGGCGCAGATCCTCGACGCCGAGCGGATGGTCAACCCGCTGAGCAACCTCGGGTTCACCGCCCTTTCGTCGCTGCTCGTCATCGGCGTCGGCTGGTACCTGACCGACCGCGTCATCGAGCCGCGCCTGCAGTCCACGGCCGTCGACGGCGACCCCGCCGAGATGCCGAAGATGGACGAGCTGACCGACGCTGACCGGCGCGGCTTCCTCGCCGGCGTCGGGGCCATGGTCGCGGGGCTCCTGGTGCTGACCCTGTGGGCGCTGCCCGGGGGGGTCGTCCCTGCGCGGCCCGGACGGCTCGCTGACCAGCTTCGCCGCCCCCCTGATGGGCATGATGGTGCCCCTCATCTTCCTCCTGTTCCTGATTCCTGGGGTGGTGCACGGCTACGTCGCGGGCACCGTGAAGACGCACCGCGACATCGTCAAGGGCATGACCGCGGCGATGGGCACGATGTCGTACTACCTGGTGATGGCGTTCTTCGCGGCCCAGTTCATCGCCGCGTTCAACAACTCGAACGTCGGCCTGCTCATCGCCCTCAAGGGCGCCAACTTCCTGCGCGACCTCGCCCTGCCCCCGCAGGTCACCATCGTCGGCATCATCCTGCTGACGTCGGTCGTCAACATCTTCGTCGGCTCGGCCTCCGCCAAGTGGGCGCTCCTCTCGAGCATCTTCGTGCCGATGCTGATGGGGCTCGGCATCGCGCCGGAGCTGACCCAGGCCGCCTACCGCGTCGGCGACAGCGTGACCAACATCATCACGCCCCTCATGCCGTACTTCCCGCTGGTCGTCGTCTTCTGCCAGCGCTACGTCAAGTCGACGGGCATCGGCACCGTGGCGTCGCTCATGCTGCCCTACTCGGTCGTGCTGCTGGTGACCTGGACCCTGTTCCTGATCGCCTACTGGATCGTCGGCCTGCCCCTGGGCATCCAGGGCGCCTACACGTATCCGTGATCTCCCGGCGGGAACGAGCGGATGATCCGTGTTATCGTTATCTCACGATGGGGATCCTGGCGAGACTCGTAGAGGGCGTGAACGCCTCCGACATCGGGGTGCTGCTGGCCCTCGTCTGGCTGGTCATCCGGCTGGAATGGACCCGGTCGGAGAACACCGCCGCCCACGAC
>CAXXTG010000278.1:0-21567 GCA_963666855.2 Vicinamibacterales bacterium | reverse complement strand
GGGGTGCGCGCCGGCCCTCGCGCTGGGGGACGCGGGCATCGCCGCGGGGGGGCAGTTCCGGCTAATGGGCAGCCGGTCGAACTTCGGCTTCCACGACCGGACCGTGGATGCCGACCCGGCCCCGAACACCATCGGCAACCAGCGGTTCCGCACGTGGGTCAACGTCCACGACCGGGCGTCGTGCCGGTACGGGGGGTATGCGCAGATCGAGATCGGCCACCTCGACTTGGGGAGCGGACTTGAGTTCCCGAAGACGTTCGGCGCCGGCGGCGGCCGGGTCGGGGTCGAGATGCGGCGCGGGTTCCTGTGGTTCAGGCCCGCCGAGGGGGCGCTGGTGCGGGCGGGGGTGCTGCCCTGGGAGGACCGCTTCGGCGAGCGGCCGACGTTCGCCGACCCGCTGTGGGGGATCAACCGGGCCGCGACGGGCCGGGCCCCGCTGGCGAACTCGGACTGGGAGTTCAGCGTGTCGGGCATCACGCTGGAGGCCACGGCGCGCGGGGCGTGGCACTACGCGGTCGGCGCCCTGCTGCTCAATCGCGACGCGGCACCGGCGGGCGGGCAGGACGGGTCGTGGCTGCTGACGGCCGACGTGGACCGGGAGATCGGCTCGTCGCTCTGGGGCGCGAGCATCTACTACTTGCGCGACGACGCCGGGTACTCGTACGGCGGGTTCGGCGGGCCGGCGGCGGGCGGCGGCGCGGCGGTCCGGCGCAGCCGCGACTTCTGGGCCGGCGCGCGCGGCCACGTCGAGCACGCGGGCGGGTCGACCGGGGTCTTCCTCATCCTGAACTCGGGCGAGGTCCCCGCCCTCGGCTGGACCCACGCCGGCTGGTCGGCCAAGGTCGCCACGACGCTGCCGGCCGGCCGCGGCGCCGTCCACCTGCAGTGGCTTCACGCGAGCGGCGACGACGGCGGCGACCCGCAGCGGTCGGGCGAGTTCCGGACCATCGCCCAGAGCGTGCGCGACGACCTCGGGGCGCAGTCGTACTGGAGCCTCGTCGGCCTGACCTCGCCGCGCGGGCCCTCCGACGTGAACGACCTCGGCATCGGGCTCCAGAACGGCGGGCTCGGCCTTCGGACCGTGCAGGCGGGCTACGAGCACCCCCTGGCCGACCGTTGGACGGCGTACCTCGCCGCGGGCTGGCTGCGTTCGGACGCCGCGCACCCCGCGAACGGGTCGACCGACATCGGCACCGAGCTGCTGGCGGAGGCGCGGTGGGCGATGGGCGCGATGATGGCCCTCGAGTTCGGCGCGTCGGTGCTGCTCGCCGGCGACTACTTCAAGCCGGATGCGGCCGCACCCGCGCCCGCCGCGCTCCACCAGGTCTACAGCCGGTGGCAGCTCGAGTTCTGATCCCGCGTTTGAAGCCAAGCCCCCGTCTTCCCGCCCCGCCGTCAAAAGCCGATGACCAGCGCCGTCCGGAAGACGGTGTCGAGGCGGTCCTTGCGGACGCGGCTCGTGCCGAGGGTGATGGCGACGCCCCCGTCCGCCACCGTCTCGAAGCGTTCGTCGCCGTTGAGGGGGACGCCGTCGGGGTCGACCACCTCGACGCGGGCGATCACCGCCGCCTCTTCGAGGGCCGGCTCGTGCTCGTAGAGCCACTGCAGGCCGACCCGCAGGGCGAGTTGGGTGCTCAGGGCGACGCTCAGGGCGTGGACCATGTTGAACGAGTAGTCCGAGGCGGCGGTCAGGTTGACGTTGGCGGTGAACTCGTTCTCGTAGACGGCCGCCGCGCCGAGCCGCTGCCGGTAGTCCCAGCCGAGGCGGGCGCCCGCGAAGCGGGGGTCCTTGCCGGGTTCCGCCGTCTCCTCGATCCGGTTGGTGTAGCTGGTCGCGTAGCTCGTCGCGAAGCGCAGGGCGTCGCCGTCGCGCCAGACGTTGCCGACGCCCGCGAACGCGGTGTAGCGGTTGAGGATGCCGGCGTCGCTGTTGCGGTCCCAGCTTCCGCCGGCGTTCCAGAAGAACCGCTCGCTGAACTCCATCTCGTAGCGCCCCGAGAGCAGGTAGTTTTCGACCTCGGCGTCGGCCGGGGGCCGGACGAGGCGCGCCTCGGGGTTGCGGGGCAGGGCGGTGATCGGGAACCTCACCCCCGGCGTCACCAGGAGGAAGCGGTCGCCGGCGGTGCCCGAACGGATGCCGTTGAACCGGACCTGGAGCCGCGACGATTCGCCGATGCGGCGGACGGTGTTGCCGACCCCCAGCGTCCGCGCGGCCGAGTTGCCGCCGGTGAGGGCGAGGCTCAGCTCGGTCTCGTTGGTCCAGCCGGGGGGCGGCTCCGGGGGCGGCGCCGCGGGATCCTGCGCGAGGTCCACGCGGTGGGCGGGCCCGTGGTCGCCCGACAGCGGCTCCAGGGGCGGCTCCGCGGGGTCCTGCGCGTGGGCCGGCGCGGCGGCGCCGAGGACGTGGACGGCGGCGAGCAGCAGGACCGCCCGCGCGGAACGCGGCACCTGGTCGACGAGGGGGCGCCTCGCGCGGGCTCCCGCCGTCGATCGTGCGCCGAGCCGGTCGGCGGCCGGTTTGCGCACTCCCGAGTGGAGCCCAGGCGAAGGCGCCGTGACGACGCTGCGGCGAGACCGCGTCGGCCGGCGTCGAGGCGAAGGCGTCGGGACAACCGGGAGGCCGCTGCTCGAACCGGCGGAACGGGTCTCGAAGGACCGGGATTTGCTCGACGCTGATATCATTGAAGGCTGCATTTCCGCCCGCGCCATGAACGGCGGGCGCATCATCGTACGCATGTACCGTTCACCCACGAAGCCCCGCCGCGGCGTCCGCGCCGTCCTCATCCTCCTCGCCGGGACGATGCTCGCGTCGCCGGGGTGCTCGCTGCGGTCGATGGCCGTCAACGCCATCGTGCCGGTGCTCGCCGACCCCGCCGTGTACCTGTCCGAGGAGGACCCGGAGCTGGTGCGCGAGTCGCTGCCGTTCCTGCTCAAGACCATCGAGTCGATCATCCTCACGACGCCCGAGCAGGACGAGGCGCTGGTGTTCGCGTGCAGCGGGTTCACCCTCTACGGCAACGCGTTCCTGCAGGTCGACGCCGACGCCGCGGGCTGGGAGGGCGAGTACGACCGGGAGATCGAGCTGCGCGACCGCACGTGGCGGATGTACGTGCGCGCCCGGGATTATTGCCTGAGCAGCCTCGAGCTGAAGTACGGGGGCATCGGGGACCGACTGCGGGAAGACCCCGCGGCGGCCCTCGCGGTCACCCGCGCCGAGGACGTCGAGGTGCTGTTCTACCTGAGCGCGGCGTGGGGGCTGGCGATATCGAACGCCCTCGACCAGCCCGACCTCATCGCCGACCTGCCGGTGGTGCGGGCGCTCCTCGAGCGGGCCCTGGAGCTCGACGAGGACTACGAGCGGGGCTCGATTCACGGCGCCCTGATCACCCTCGAGTCGCTGCCCGCGCAGCTCGGCGGCTCGCCGGAGCGCGCCCGCGAACACTTCGAGCGGGTGGTCGAGCTGTCGGACGGGCTCGACGCCTCGCCCTACGTGACCTTCGCCCTCGGCGTCTCGGTGCCCGAGGAGGACCGGGCCGAGTTCGAGGACCTGCTGAACCGGGCCCTCGCCATCGACGTCGACGAAGACACGAGCCTGCGGCTGCTCAACGTGGTGAACCAGCGCCGGGCGCGGCTGCTGCTCGACCAAGTCGACGATCTGTTTTTCGAGTGACATCGGTTGGAATGTGAGCGTGGTGAAAGTGAAGGAGAACCGTTCGATGAAAGCGCGATCCGTCGTCGTCACCGTGGTCCTGGCGGCGCTGCTGGCGGGGCCGGCGGCGCTGCTGGCGCAGCGCGCGACCCGCATCCAGCTCGGGTCGATTCTGCCCGCGAACTCCGTCTGGGACCGCTCGCTGAAGGAGATGGCGGTCGAGTGGCGCGACGAGACCGACGGCCGGGTGCAGCTCCGCGTGCAGAGCGGGGCGTTCCGCGACGAGGCGGCCCTCGCCCGCCGCCTGCGGCGGGGCCGGCCCCAGGCCGCCGTGTTCGGGCTGCCCGGCGACATCCACGAGGCGTTCGGCGTCCTGAACATCCCGTTCTTCTTCGAGTCGGACGAAGAGGTGTTCCACGTGGTCGAGGCCCTGACCCCGACGTTCGAGCGCATCCTCGCCGACGAGGGGATGGTGCTGCTGAACTGGGGCCACGCGGGCTGGGCGCACTTCTTCACCGAGAGCCGGGTCGAGACCCTCGACGACCTGAAGCGGACGAAGGTGTTCACGGCGGCCGGCGACGACAAGATGCTGCAGTGGTACAAGGAGAACGGGTTCGACCCCCAGCCGCTCGCCGTCACCGACGTGCTGCTCGGCCTGAACACCGGGCTCATCGACGCGCATCCGAGCCCGCCCTACGTGGCCCTGCTGTTCCAGTGGTTCGACCAGACCCCGTTCATGCTCGACGTGCCCCTCGCCCCGGTGCTCGGGATCACGGTGGTGGCCGAGCGCACGTGGAGCCGCATCGACGCCGACGACCGGGGGGTGCTGCTGGCGTCGGCGAAGCGGCTCGAGGCGGCGCTGCTGCGCGACGTGGCCGCGCAGGAGCGCGAGTCCATCGAGGAGATGAGGCGGCGCGGTCTGACCGTGGTCGAGATAGACGACGCCGCGCGGGCGTCGTTCCGCGCCGTCGCGGCCGAGATGACCGCGTCTTGGCGGGGGGACCTGATTCCCGCCGACGTCTACGACCTGGCGGTCGAGGCGCGGGACGCCTTCCGGGCCGGCCGCTGACGGCATCGGCAGGCCGCTTCCAATGCGCGAGCCCCCACGCGGATACCGGCGCCCCGGAAGCTCGGCGCCGGCGGGCGCGGGGGCGTTTCCGGGGCCGTCGCTGACGGCGCCTTCGGGCTGCGATCCCCATGAGTGACACCGCCTCCGCCGCCGCGCTCCGGGCGCCGGTCGTCCGCGCCCTCGGCGGGGCCGAGCAGGCGGTCGCCAACGCGGCGCTGGCCGCGATGGTGGTGCTGCCGCTGGCCGAAATCGTGGTCCGGCCGCTCGTGGCCGGCGGCATCCCCGGCTCGATCCCGTTCGTCCAGCACTTCACCCTCTGGGTCGGCTTCCTCGGCGCCGCGATCGCCGCGCGCGAGGGCAAGCTGATCGCCCTCGCCACCGCCACGTTCATCCCCGAGGGACAGGTCCGCCGCGGCACCCAGGTGTTCGCGGCCGGCGTCGGCGCCGCGGTGTCGATGATGCTCGCGGCCGGCGCGTGGGACCTGATGATGCTGGACCGCGAGGACGGCACCATCATCGCGGCGGGGGTGCCGGTGTGGGTCGCGCAGCTCGTGCTGCCCGTCTCGTTCGCGGTCATCGCGGCGCGGCTCGCGTGGCGGGCGTCGCCGACCTGGACGGGGCGGGCGGCCGCGGCGCTCGGCATCGCCGTCGGGCTGTGGTTCGGCCTGTCGGAGGGCGTCCTCGCCGAGGTTCCGCGCTGGCCCCTCATCGCGCTGGTGCTCGCCGCGGCGGTGCTCGGGGCGCCGATCTTCACGGTGCTGGGCGGGGCGGCCGTACTGCTCTACCTGGGGGACGGCGACCTCCCGGTGCTCGTCACCATCGAGACCTACTCGCTCGCGGTGCAGCCGCACCTGCCGGCGATTCCCCTGTTCACCCTCGCCGGGTTCATCCTCGCCCAGGGGAAGGCGTCGGAGCGGCTGCTCCGCGTGTTCCGGGCCGGCGTGGGGTGGATTCCCGGCGGCACCGCCATCGTCTGCGTCCTCCTGTGCGCGTTCTTCACGGTGTTCACGGGGGGCTCGGGGGTCACCATCCTCGCCCTCGGGGGGCTGCTGTTCCCGGCCCTCCTCAAGGACGGCTACCGCGACCGGTTCTCGCTGGGCCTCCTCACCGCGTCGGGGTCGCTCGGGCTGCTGTTCCCGCCGGCGATGCCCCTCATCCTGTACGCCATCGTCGCGCAGGTCGCGCCCGACGACCTGTTCGTGGCCGGCATCCTGCCCGGGCTGCTGCTCGTCGGGCTGACCGCGGCGTGGGGCATGCGCGAGGGCGTCGTCACCGGAGCCGGCCGGCGCGACTTCGGGTGGCCCGAGCTGCGCGCCGCCCTGTGGAACGCGAAGTGGGAGCTGACCATCCCCTTCGTGGTCCTCGGGGTGCTCTTCAGCGGCTACGCCACCCTCGTCGAGACCGCCGCGTTCACCGCGCTCTACGCCGCCGTCGTGCAGGGGTTGATCCACCGCGACTTCCCGCTGGGCCGCGGGCTGTACACCGCGTTCAGCGATTGCGTGGTGCTCGTGGGCGGGGTGCTGATCATCCTGGGGGTCGCGGTCGGGTTCACCGCCTATCTGAACGACGCCGAGGTGCCGTACCTGCTCGTCGAGTGGGCCGACGAGCACGTGGGGTCGCGGCTCGTGTTCCTGCTCGGCCTCAACGTGTTCCTACTCCTCGTCGGCTGCCTGATGGACATCTTCTCGGCCATCTTCGTGGTGGTGCCCCTGGTGGTGCCGGTGGCCGAGCAGTTCGACGTCGACCTGCTGCACCTGGGCATCATCTTCATCGCCAACCTCGAGCTCGGGTTCATGACCCCGCCGGTGGGGCTGAACCTGTTCCTGGCGTCGTACCGGTTCGACCGGCCCCTGCTCGAGGTCTACCGCGCCTCGCTGCCGCTGCTGCTCATCCTGGGGGTGGGGGTGCTCATCATCACCTACGTGCCGTGGCTCACCCTGGGGCTGGTGGAATGGCTGCGCTAGGAGTCTGCGCCGTGGAACGGCGCGGACTCCTGCAGGGTTGGTTGGGCGCCCAGCGGAGCCGCAGGTGACGCTGGGCGGGCGAGGGACGCCGTGAACGACCCGGTCCTGGCGCTGCTGCGCGACCTGGTGGCCATCGACTCCGTCAACCCGGCGCTGTCGCCGGGGGGCGCCGGCGAGGCGGCCGTCGCCGGGCATGTGGCCGCGGTGATGCGGCGGGCGGGGCTCGACGTGGCGGTGACCGACGCCGCACCGGGGCGGCCCAACGTGGTCGGCGTGCTGGAGGGCCGGGCGCCGGGGCGCACGCTGATGCTGTGCGGGCATCTGGACACCGTCGGCGTCGAGGGGATGCGGGACCCGTTCACGCCGGTCGTGCGCGACGGACGGCTCTACGGCCGCGGCGCCCAGGACATGAAGAGCGGCGTCGCGGCGATGGTCGACGCGGCGGCCCGGCTCGCCGCCCGCGGCGGGCCGCCGGCGGGCCGGCTGGTGGTGGCGGCGGTGGCCGACGAGGAGCACGCCAGCCTGGGGGCCGACGCCCTCGTGCGCGGCCACGCCGCCGACGGCGCGGTGGTGACCGAGCCGACGGACCTGCGCATGGCGACATGCCACAAGGGGTTCGAGTGGGTCGAGGTCGAGACCCGCGGCCGCGCCGCCCACGGCAGCCGCCCCGCCGACGGGCGGGACGCGATCCTGCGCATGGGCCGGGTCCTCGGCCGGCTCGAGGCGGTCAGCGCCGGCCTCGCGGCGGGACCGGCGCACCCCCTGCTGGGGCCGGCGTCGCTCCACGCGTCGACCATCGACGGGGGCGGCGAGCTGAGCGTCTATCCCGACCGGTGCCGCCTGTCGTTCGAGCGCCGCACCCTGCTCGGCGAGCCCCCGGACGCCGGCCTCGCCGAGGCGCGGGGCATCCTCGACGCGCTGGCGCGGGACGACCCGGAGTTCGAGGGCTCGGCGCGGCCGATCTTCACGCGCCCCCCGCACGAGCTGCCCGTCGATCACCCGTTGTGCCGGAGCCTCGCCGGCGTGCTGAAACGCCGGGGTGAGCCGGCCGAGCCGACCGGCATGTCGTTCTGGACCGACGCCGCGATCCTGGCCGCGGCGGGCACCCCGGCGCTGCTGTTCGGACCGCGCGGCGCCGGCCTGCACAGCCGCGAGGAATACGTCGAGATCGACTCCGTGCTCACCTGCCGGGACGTCCTGATCGACCTCGCGCGCGACTTCTGCTGACTGGCGCCGCCCCGCTCGACCGATGCCCGAGCTGCCCGACGTCACGGTATACGTCGAGCAGCTTCGGCGGCGCATCGTCGGCGAGCCCCTGCGCCGGATCCGGCTCGGCAGCCCGTTCGTGCTACGCTCGGTGGACCCGCCCGCCGCCGCCGCCGAGTCCCGCGCGGTGCGCTCTGTGGACCGGCTCGGCAAGCGCATCGTGATCACCCTCGACGGGGGCGTGTCGCTGGTCATCCACCTCATGATCGCGGGCCGCCTGCGCTGGCGGCCGACCGGCGCGCCCATCCCCCGGCGCCGGGGCCTCGCCGCGTTCGACTTCGCGGGCGGCACGGTGCTGTTCACCGAGGAGGGCGGCACGAAGCGCGCGTCGCTCCACGTGGCCGGCGACGCCGCCGCGCTGCGCCGGCACGACCCCGGCGGGCTGGAGGTGCTCGAAGCGGACGCGGCGGCGTTCCGGGCGCGGCTGACCCGCGGGAACCACACCGTCAAGCGGGCCCTGACCGACCCGAGGCTGTTCTCGGGCATCGGCAACGCCTACTCCGACGAGATACTCCACGCGGCCAAGCTGTCGCCCCTGAAGTGGACCCGCCGGCTCACCGACGCCGAGATCGACCGGCTCTTCGAGGCCGCCCGCGGGACCCTCGCGGGGTGGACGGAGCGGCTGCGGCGGGAGACGGGCAACCGCTTCCCCGAGAAGGTCACCGCGTTCCACGAGGGCATGGCGGTGCACGGCCGCTACGGCCGGCCCTGCCCCGCGTGCGGGGCGCCGGTGCAGCGCATCGTCTACGCCAGCAACGAGGCCAACTACTGCCCGCGCTGCCAGACCGGCGGCCGGCTCCTCGCCGACCGGTCGCTGTCGCGGCTGCTCGGGAGCGACTGGCCCCGCTCGCTCGACGAGCTGGACGAGCTGACCGCGTCCCGGCGCCGGTCGGACCCGGGCACCGACCGCGGTTAGTTGGTTAGCATTCGCGGTTGAGAGCTTGCGGCGTTCCGATGTACCCTTGTCGAAGGGGTGCGGCTGTTCATACCCGACCGTCTGGGGCGGTACTCGGGAACCCGGAATCATGGACGCAATCTGGATCCAGGCTGCCGCCGCCGCCATCGCGGCGACCGCGACCATAGCGGGCGTGTTCTTCGCGGCCCGGCAGGACGCGCGTGCCGCGCGAACCGAGCTGCAGCAGTCTATCGAGAGGTTCATCAGCCCCAAGCTCGACGCCATGGATGCCCACATCAGGCATCTGGACGACAAGTTGGAGGGCGTCTCCCGAGAGGTCGGCCGGCTCGACGAGAAGGTCGGCCGGCTCGATGAGAAGGTCGAGCAGCTCGGCAGAGATGTCGCGCTGCTCGGCACCGACGTTGCGTTCCTGCGCGGACGGCAGGAAGAACGCGACCGGGCGTCGTCGTAGCCCGCCCATCGTCGCCTACGGCTCCGCTGGGCACCCAACCAACCCTCCACGAGTCGGCGCCGTTCTCCATGGCGCAGACTCCGTTCCCCCCGCCCGCACCCCGTCAAGCCAGCAGCGGCCTGAGCCAGCGCTCGGCCTCGGCGACGGTCATCCCCTTGCGGCGGGCGTAGTCCTCCAACTGGTCGGGGCCGATGCGGCCTACAGAGAAGTAGTGCGCCCCGGGGTGGGCGAGGTAGAGGCCGCTGACGCTGGCCGCCGGGGTCATCGCCGCGCTCTCGGTCAGGCCCATGCCGATAGCGCCGGGTTCGAGCAGGTCCCACAGCGCGAATTTCCCGCTGTGGTCGGGGCACGCCGGGTAGCCGAAGGCGGGGCGGATGCCGCGGTAGCGCTCGCGCAGCAGGTCCTCGTGCGACAGCCGTTCGTCCGCGCCGTAGCCCCACTGGCGGCGGGCCTCGGCGTGGAGGTACTCGGCCGCGGCCTCCGCGAGGCGGTCGGCGAGGGCCTGGACCATGATGGCGCGGTAGTCGTCGTGGTCCCGCTCGTACTCGGCCGCGAGGGCGTCGGCCCCGACGCCGGCGGTGACCGCGAACGCCCCGATGTGGTCGAGCCGCCCGCCGCTCCGCGGGGCCACGAAGTCGGCGAGCGAGCGGTGGGGCCGGCCCTCTGGCTGCGGCTCCTGCTGGCGCAGCATCGGCAGGCGCAGCCGCTCGGCCCCGCCGGTCGCCGCGCCTCCCGCCGGTTCGTCCCTGCCGTCGCCTGGGGGCTGCGGTCGCGGCCGCTCGCCACCGCCGCCCTCCGCCTCGCCACGCGTCGGTTCATCCCTTCCGTCGCCCGGCGGCTGCGGTCGCGGCCGTTCGGCGCCGCCGTCGGCCGCCTGCGGCTCGAAGAGGACGATGTCGTCGCCGTCGCTCACCGCCGGCCAGAACCCGTACATTGCGCGGACGGTCAGGCGCCCCTCGTCGACGATGCGCTCGAGCAGCGCGGTGCCGTCCGCGTGCAGCGCGCGCGCCTGCTCGCCGTACGCGGGGTGGTCGAGCACGGCGGGGAAGCGCCCCTTGATCTCCCACGCCGCGAAGAAGAACGTCCAGTCGATGAACGGCGTCACCTCGGCGAGGGGGATCGGGTCGAGGCGGCGCGGCCCGAGGAACGCCGGGGCCGGCAGGTCGGCCGCCGCCCAGTCGTCGCGGAACCGGTCCGCCCGCGCCTCGGCAAGAGGCCGCAGCGGCTTGTCGCGCCGCGCCGCGTACTGCTCCCGAAGGGCGGCCTGGTCGGCCCGGTTGGCGCGGTCGAGCTCGTCCCGCCGCGCCGGGCTGAGCAGGCCCGACACCACGTCGATCACCCGCGAGGCGTCGGCCACGTGCACCGTGCTCCGGTCGTAGGCGGGGGCGATCTTCACCGCGGTGTGCTGCCGGCTCGTCGTCGCGCCGCCGATCAGGAGCGGCCGCGCCAGCCCGCGCCGCTGCATCTCCTTCGCCACGAACACCATCTCGTCGAGCGACGGCGTGATGAGCCCGCTCAGGCCCACGATGTCGGCGTCCTCGTCGGCCGCGGTCTGCAGGATGGTGTCGCAGTGCACCATCACCCCGAGGTCGACGACCTCGTAGCCGTTGCACCGCAGCACGACGGCCACGATGTTCTTGCCGATGTCGTGCACGTCCCCCTTGACGGTGGCCAGCACCACCCTGCCCTTCGAGGCCGCCGCGGCACCGGTAGCGAGCCGCTCCCGCTCCATGAACGGCTCGAGGTATGCCACCGCCTTCTTCATGACCCGCGCGCTCTTCACCACCTGCGGCAGGAACATCTTGCCGGCCCCGAAGAGGTCGCCGACGACCTTCATGCCGTCCATCAGCGGCCCCTCGATGACGTCGAGGGGCCGGGCCAGGGCCTGCCGCGCCTCCTCCGCGTCGGCCTCGACGTGGTCGGCGATGCCGTGCACGAGGGCGTGCGAGAGCCGCTCGGCCACCGTCCCCCGCCGCCACGCGAGGTCCTCGGTGCGGGCCGTCCCGCCGCCCTTGACGGTCTCCGCGAAGCGCACCATGCGCTCGGTGGCGTCGGGGCGGCGGTTGAAGATGATGTCCTCGACGTGGGTCAGCAGCTCGGGCTCGATGTCCTCGTAGACCACGAGCTGGCCCGCGTTGACGATGCCCATGTCCATGCCCGCCGCGATGGCGTGGTAGAGGAACGCCGAGTGCATCGCCTCGCGCACGGGATTGTTGCCGCGGAACGAGAACGAGAGGTTGCTGACGCCGCCGCTGACGAGGGCCCCGGGGCAGGTGCGCTTGATGATCCGCGTCGCCTCGATGAAGTCGACGGCGTAGTCGTCGTGCTCCTCCAAGCCGGTCGCCACCGCAAGGATGTTGGGGTCGAAGACGATGTCGCCGGGCTCGAACCCCGCCCGCTCCGTGAGGAGCTTGTACGCCCGCCGGCAGATCTCGACCTTCCGCTCGGCGGTGGCGGCCTGGCCGGTCTCGTCGAACGCCATCACCACCGCCGCCGCCCCGTAGCGCCGCAGGGTCCGGGCCTTCGCGAGGAAGTCGTCCTCGCCCTCCTTCAGGCTGATCGAGTTGACGATCGGCTTCCCCTGCACGCACTTCAGCCCCGCCTCGATGACCGACCACTTCGAGCTGTCGATCATCACCGGCACCCGCGCGATCTCGGGCTCGGTGGCGACGAGGTTGAGGAAGCGGGTCATCGTCGCCTCGGCGTCGAGCAGGGCCTCGTCCATGTTGACGTCGATGATGTTGGCCCCGCCCCGCACCTGGTCGAGGGCGACCTCGGCGGCGGCGGCGAGGTCGCCCGACTTGACGAGGCGGGCGAACCGGGCCGACCCGGTGACGTTGGTGCGTTCGCCCACCATCAGGAACGTGCCGTCGTTCCGGACCGTGAGGGTCTCGAGCCCGCTGAACCGGCTGGCCCCGTTGCCGTCGGCGGGGACCGCGCGGGGCGGCCGCCCGTCGACGGCCGACGCCGCACCGGCGGCCCCGTCGCCGGCGAAGCCGGCGGGGACCGCCCGCGGCGGCGTCCCGTCGACGGCGCGGGCGATGGCCGCGATGTGCTCCGGCGTCGTGCCGCAGCAGCCGCCGAGGATGTTCACGAACCCGCTCTCCGCGAACTCGCGCAGCAGCTTCGCCGTCTCGTCCGGCGTCTCGTCGTACTCGCCGAAGGCGTTGGGGAGCCCGGCGTTCGGGTAGCAGCTCACCCGGCACTCGGCGATGGCCGCCAGCTCGGCCAGGTACGGCCGCATGTCGCGGGCCCCGAGGGCGCAGTTGATGCCCACGCTCAGCGGCTTCGCGTGCCGGATCGAGACGTAGAAGGCGTCGATCGTCTGCCCCGACAGCGTGCGCCCGCTGCGGTCGGTGACGGTGACCGAGATCATCAGGGGCGCCGCCGCCCCCCGCGCGTCGAACACGTCCTGGATCGCGACGAGGGCCGCCTTCGCGTTCAGGGTGTCGAAGATCGTCTCGACGAACAGCATGTCGCAGCCCCCGTCGAGGAGGCCGCGGGCCTGCTCGGCGTAGGCGTCGCGCATCTCGTCGAAGGTGCTGGCCCGCAGGCCCGGGTCGTTGACGTCGGGCGAGATCGACAGGGTGCGGTTCGTCGGCCCGACGGCCCCGGCCACGAAGCGCGGCCGGTCCGGGGTCCGCCGGGTCCAGTCGTCGGCCGCCGACCGCGCGAGCCGCGCCGCCGCGACGTTCAGCTCGTAGGCCAGCCCCTCGAGCCCGTAGTCGGACTGGGCGATGGCGGTGCTGCTGAACGTGTTGGTCTCGACGATGTCGCTGCCCGCCTCGAGGTACGCGTGGTGGATGCCCCCGATGACGTCGGGCCGGGTCAACGCCAGCAGGTCGTTGTTGCCCTTCAGGTCGTGCCCGTGCCCGGCGAACCGGTCGCCGCGGAAGGCCGCCTCGTCGAGGCCGTGGCGCTGGATCATGGTGCCCATCGCCCCGTCCATGATGAGGATGCGCCGGTCGAGCAGCGTCTCGAGCCGGGCGCGGACGTCGCCGACCGGCCCGCCCGCCGTCCCGTCCGGCCTTTCCGCCGGCCTGTCCCGTGTGGTTCCGTCGCTCATGACGATCCATCTTGACACGTCGGTGTCGGCGGGCGTGCCGCAGAGTCCTGGGAACGGGACGGGAGCGCCGCCGTGCACGATCCCGCCCGCCGCGGATTGTGCGATTCCCCGATAGGTTGTAAGCTCGGTTTCATGGTTGCACGAACCTCGTCGGCATTGACTCTCGCGGCCCTCCTCGGCGCGGCGCCGGCGGCGGCGCAGCAGGACGACGTTCCGGTGTTCCGCGCGGGCACCGAGCTGGTCGACCTCTACGTCACCGCGACCGACCGCAACGGGCGCCTCGTGCCCGACCTGCTCCAGGACGACTTCGTCATCGTCGACGAAGGGGACGTTCAGGAGGTCGTCCTCTTCGAGAACGAGGTGCGGCCCATCACCGTGGTCGTCATGCTGGACACGAGCGCCAGCATGACCCCGAGCCTCGACCTCCTGATGGCCGGGGCCGAGCAGTTCATCATCCGCATGCTCCCCGACGACCGGGCCAAGGTCGGGGCGTTCAACGACAAGATCCAGATCCTGCCCGAGTCGGGCTTCATCGGCGACCGCGACGCGCTGATCCGCGAGCTCGACCGGCTGCAGTTCGGCAACCCGACCCGGCTCTACGACGCCGTGGCGGCGAGCATCCGGGAACTCAGCGGCATCGAGGGCCGCAAGGTGGTGCTGGTCTTCACCGACGGCGAGGACACCCAGAACGACATCGGCTGGCGCGAGGTCCTCGAGATGGCCCGGGTCGAAGAGGTGATGATCTACACCATCGGTCTCGAGAGCGACTACTTCAACGGGGTGCGGCGGGTGCGCAGCCGGCCCGACCGCCGCCTCCGGACGTTCGCGGAGGAGACCGGCGGCGGGTACTTCGAGCTGGAGGACACCGACGACCTCGGACCGACATTCACCCGGGTCGCCCAGGAGCTGCACAGCCAGTACGTCCTGGGGTTCGTGCCGCCGACGCGCGACGGCCGGGTGCACGAGATCGACGTGCGGGTCAAGCGGCGGGGCACGACCGCCCGCGCCCGCCGGAGCTACATCGCGCCGGGCGACTAGTGTCGGGCGGGCCTGATCACCACCACTCTCCGCATGTACTCGCCACGCATCGAGTCGGCCGTCACCACCATGCTCGAGGCGCACGGCCTCGGGCGCCGCAAGGCGGGGCGCGGGTTCGAGGCGACGCACGTGCTCGCGGTCGCCTTCATCGCCCACGGCTTCGGGTTCGACGAGGACACGGTCATCGCCGCCGTCCTGCACGACACGCTCGAGGACACCGGCCTCGAGCGCGAGGTCATCCGCCGACGCTTCGGCCCGCACGTGCTGTCGGTGGTCGAGGACGTCACCGAGCCGCCCCGGGTCGTGCCGTGGCGGGCGCGCAAGGAGGCGTACATCGAGCGCCTGCGGGCGAGCCCGCGCGACGCCGCCCGCGCCGTGGCCTCGGCCGACAAGATCCACAACCTGTCGAGCCTGGTCGCCGGGATCGAGGCCCGCGGCCCCGCGTTCATCGACGCCTTCACCACCGGCATCGACGAGATGGTCTGGTATCAGCAGTCGGTGTACCGCATGCTCGCCGACGCGTGGTCGCACCCGATCCTCGACGAGCACCGCCGCCGGCTCGACCGCTTCCTCGCCGTCGCCGACGCACTGGCGCGGTAGTCAACCCCCGGGGACTCGCTTCGGAGCCCGTCGGCGGACGAAGCGCGGCTTGGGTGCAGGTCGTCCTCTCCTCCGATCCGCCCGACGGGTGCGCGAGGACGACACGGCAGCACGTCGGCGGACGAAGCGCGGCTTGGGTGCGGGTCGTCCTCTCCGGAGTCGTCGATGACACGACCGGGTCGTGTTCGGCCGCATCCGCATCGCGAGGCGGCCGATAACGCCCGCCGCGACGCTGTGACCCGGGTTGCCGACCCAGACGAGGAAGCGCGGGTGGCGCATGGGGGCCGCCCCGCCGGGGGCTTCCGGCTGGGCCGGGAGTCCGCACGGTTCTACGGCGCGGGCTCCTACAGCAGGAACCCGCGGCGGAGGGGGTCGGCGTCGTCGATCAGGAACGTGTGCTCGCCGGTGATCCAGGCCGAGCCTTCGATCTCGGGCACGATGGCGTCGAAGTCGCCGACGGCGGCGCGGCGCAGCAGGCGCCCCCGGAACAGGGTGCCGGCGAGGCTCTCGTGCGTGAACGGGCGTTGCGGGTCGAGGAGCCCCATCGCGTCGAGAACCGCCATGACCGCCGCCGTGCCCGTGCCGCAGGGGGAGCGGTCGACCTGCCGGTCGGCGAAGACGGTGACGTTCCGCAGGTCCGCCCCGCCCCGCTCCGCCATCCCCGTGAAGATCGTCCCGTAGACGCCCTCGAGGCCCGGGTCCAGGGGGTGGATCACCCGCAGGGCGCGCTCGACCCCCCGCGCGATGTCCATGCCCGTGCGGCGCAGCGCGTCGAGCGAGCCGCGGCGCAGGGGGATGCCGACCGCCTCGCTGTCGACGATGGCGTAGAAGGCGCCGCCGAAGGCGACGTCCACCGCGACCGTCCGGTCGTTCACCTCGACCGCCACGCCGGCCCGGTAGACGAACGACGGCACGTTCTCGAAGGCGACCGCCGACACCCGGGGCGGCGCCGGGTCGTCGCGGGCCGGGGCGGCGCGGACCGCGCGGGCGCGCACGAGGCCGGCCGGCGACTCCAGCACCACGACGGGCGGGTCGCCGGGCACGCTGATGAGCCCGCGCTCGAGGGCGATGGTGCAGACGGCGACGACCCCGTGGCCGCACATCGTGCTGTAGCCCTCGTTGTGCATGAACAGCACCCCGGCGTGCGCCGCCCGGCTGCACGGCTCGGTCAGCACCGCCCCGTACATGTCGGCGTGCCCGCGGGGCTCGTGCATCAGCGCGGTGCGCAGCCCGTCGCAGTGCTCGCGGACCCAGGCGCGCTTGTCGAGCATCGACGCGCCGGCCGGGGCCGGGAACCCCTCGGTGACGAGGCGCAGGGGCTCGCCGGCGGCGTGGGCGTCGATGGTCCGGATCCGGTGGATCGCCATGCCCGCGGGCGGTTCAAGGAACGGCGGGACGCGACCGCCGACCGATCCGCCGGCGTCCGCCCGCGGCGGGGGCGTCGATGGTCAGAAGCCGGCGGATCGCCATGCCGGCCAAAGGGCTCACGGGACGGCGGGACGTGACGTTGGATCGAGGCACCGGGAAACCGAGCGGGCGGGCCGGATACGCCTCCGGCCGCCCGCGGCGGGCGTGTGGCCGCGTCCGTTCAAGGCGAGCGGAAGATTGGTAGCGGTACGGGGATTCGAACCCCGGTCCCGTGGCTGAGAACCACGTATCCTAACCCCTAGACGATACCGCCACAGACCTGGAAGGTACCTCGAAACGAACCTCACAATACTACCAAGCCGGGTCCGGCTGGTCAAGGAACCCGCGCGTCGTGGGTGCACGACACCAAAGTGGAGCGTTGGTCGTTGCGGGACGTGTGCCAGACGAGCGGCACCGAGATCGGCGAGTCTGACCGCGCCCGGGGCCGTCCTCCAACTTTCCTGTCGTGCACCCGCGCGTCGTCGCCGACAACACCAGTACGCGCCGCACATGCTCCGCCGACGGAGTTAGTTGGTTGGCGGGGCGCTGCAGTAGCAGGTCAAGAGGCAGTCATCCGGATCCCCCAACCGACGAATCACCAACGACCTGGCGGCCTAGCTCGGAGAGCGTCGCCAGCGGCTCCGCTCGCCGCCCAACCAACCCGCTGGGAGTCTGCACCGTTCTACGGCGCAGACTCCCAGCGTGCCGCCGATCGCTCGCGCCCCTCAGGCCAGCGCGGCCAGGAAGCGGCCCGCCGCGGCGCGGAAGTCGTCGGTCCACTCGTGCCCGCCGTCGAACACCAGCGACTCGACCGCGGCGCCGGCGCCGCGGAGGGCGGCCAAGTCGGCATCGAGCTTCTCCGGCGTATACCACGCATCGGTCCGGCCCCGTCCGATGAGGATGGGCGGCCAGACGATGCCGGCGTCTCCGCGCAGCTCGGGCGGCGCGTCGGCGCCGAGGGCGACGATGCCGCGGCAGGCGAAGCCGCACCGCGCGGCGGCGCGGTAGGCCATCGCGACCCCCTGCGAGAAGCCGCAGCAGACGAGGGTGCCGGTGGTCGGATACGCGGCCCGGACCTCGCCGATCACCGACCGCACGTAGGCGACGTTGTCGGCGATGGCGAGCTCCCGGTCCTGACGGGTCATCCAGCTTCCGACGACGTGGCGGGCGCCCTCGCTGTAGTGCCGGTGGAGCGCCTGCACGGCGACGCGGGTCCACCGCGCGCTCCCGGGAATCCGGTCGAGCTCCGACAGATGCCGTTCGGCGTGCTCGCCGTAGCCGTGGAAACCGACCAGCAGCGGCGCCGGCCCCGGCCCGTCGGCCCGCGCGACGAGATAGCGGCCGTGCGTGGCGGCCGCGATGGTGTGTACGGCCGGGGCGGCGCGGGCCGGCGCTCCGGTCGGCGGCGCGGGTGTCTGCTGGGTCATGACGGGCTCGGACTCGCGGCGTGCATGTTAGCAGCCCGCGGGCTTCGGGCCACCCCCGCCACCCGGCCGGCAACACCGCGGCCGGGTTCGGACCGGCCCGTGCCCAACCCCGAAGCCGTGGGCCGCCGCGGATGGGGTGGCGGCGCCCCGGCCGCCCCCCCGCGCCGTCCGGCGGCGCCCCGGCCCCTCCCCCGCCGCATTCGAGCGGGCTCGCGCGGGCCGCCCGGCCGGCGGGCGGAGCCGCAGGCCGCCCGGCGCGGCGGCCTGCGATACAGTAGAGATGCGATGACGACGCTCTCGGTCAACGTCAACAAGGTCGCGTGGCTGCGCAACTCGCGGGAGGGCGACCGGCCCGGCGTCGCCGCGGCGGCGCGGACGGTGATCGCGGCCGGGGCGCACGGGGTCACCGTGCACCCGCGTCCCGACCAGCGGCACATCCGGCCCGCCGACGTCGAAGCGCTCGCCGGCCTGCTCGCCGACGAGCATCCGCAGGTCGAGTTCAACATCGAGGGCAATCCCGCCGCGGGCCCGCGCGGCAACGGCTATCCGGGGTTCGACCGCCTCATCGAGACCGCGCGCCCCCGCCAGGCGACCCTCGTCCCGGACGCCGACGCGCAGCTCACCTCGGACCACGGCTGGGACCTCTCCGACCCCGACCGCGCGCGGCGCGTGGCCGGGAGCGTCGCGCGCTACCAGGCGTGGGGCGCGCGCGTCAGCCTCTTCGTGGACCCGGTCGAGGCCCATATCGACGGCGCGAAGGCATGCGGCGCCGACCGCATCGAGCTCTACACGGGGCCGTACGCCGACGTCGCCGCGCGCCGCGGGCTCGACCATCCGGAGACGCGCGCCTGCCTCGACGCCTACGCGCGCGCCGCGCGCCACGCCGCCGCGATCGGCCTCGGCGTCAACGCCGGGCACGACCTGAACCTCGACAACCTCGCGGCGTTCGTCACCGTCGGCGGCATCGCCGAGGTCTCCATCGGCCACGCCCTCATCGCCGACGCGCTCGACGTCGGCCTCTCGACGGCGGTGCGTCGGTACCTCGACGCCCTCGCGGGCGCGGCGTGATGGGCGTCGAGAACGGGAGCGTCGCCCGTAAGCCGGCGCGCCGGCCGATGCACATCGGCGGCGGTACCGCGGCACGCCCGCGGGCGCGGCGTGATGGACGTCGGGAGCGGGAGCGTCGCCCCGTGAGCCGGAACGTCGGCCGATGCGCATCGTGAGCTGGAACGTCAACGGGTTGCGCGCCTGCGCGCGGAAGGGGTTCCTCGACTTCCTGGAGGCGTCGCGCGCCGACGTCGTCGGCATCCAGGAGGTGCGCGCGTTCGAGCACCAGCTCGACGCCGGCGTGCGCGCGCCGAAGGGCTGGCACGCGGCGTTCGCGCCGGCCGAGCGGGCCGGCTACAGCGGCGTCGCCATCTACTCGCGGAAGCGGCCGGCGCGCGTCGAGACGGCGCTCGGCGAGCCGCGCTTCGACGCCGAGGGCCGGCTCGTCATCGCGCGGTTCGGCCGGCTCGCGGTGGCGTCGGCGTACTTCCCCAAGGGCAGCGGCCGCGACCGCGACAACCGCCGGGTGCCCTACAAGCTCGACTTCTACGCGGCGCTCTTCGATCGCCTCCAGGCCCTGCGGCGCGAGGGTCCGGTCGTCGCGGTGGGCGACTACAACACCGCGCACGAGCCCATCGACCTCGCGCGGCCGGCCTCGAACACGCGGACCAGCGGCTTCCTGCCCGAGGAGCGGGCCGAGCTGACGCGCTGGCTCGACGCGGGATGGGTCGACACGTTCCGCGCCCGCCACCCCGGCGCGCCGGGACACTACACGTGGTGGCGCCAGTGGGGCGGGGCGCGCGAGCGGAACGTGGGCTGGCGCATCGACTACGTGCTCGCCTCGCCCGACGCCGCCGCCCGCGTCACCGACGCGTTCATCTGGCCGGAGGTGACCGGCTCCGACCACTGCCCCGTCGGCGTGGACTTGGGGCGGCGACCGCGGCAGCGGCGCTGAGGTCGGCCGGCGGCATACATCCTGCGCCGATCCCCCGGCCGAGCTCGCCGGCGGGCCACCTTACCGTTCCAGACTGCGTTCAGCCGCCCAAGGCCTTTCCGCTGCGGAGGGGCCGAGCGCGGACGACGTTTCGACCCCGTTATGTTCGGTCCGCGGCAGGTGGTGGTCTCGGAGGCCCAGCGCCCCGGACGCCCTCCGTCCGCGGTCGCCTGGAACCGCCGGTAGGGCGTGCGTCACGCCTCGGGGCCGCCGCCCTCCGGTTCCGGGGTGGCGGCGCGCGGTCGCCGTCGGCGGCGGCGTCTGCGGCGGCGGCGCGGACGGTCGGCGTCGGGGGACGTCTCCGCCGTCCCGGTCTCGTTGCGCCAGCGTTCGACGAGCTCCGGCGTGCCCGCCGTGTATCGTCATCCACGTCAGGGCGGGCTCGAACGCCGACCGGTGCATGAGCGCCCGGCGGGCCCGCGGCGACAGCCGCTCGTCGGCGAGGCGGCGCTGCAGGTCGAGTATCTGGCGAAGCTGCTCGAGGTCGCGCCGGGCGATGGGCAGCGCGCCGAGGGCGACCTCGGGGGGCCGCCGCTCGCGGCCGTCGCGGGCCCCGCGGCGGCGCGGCGGCTCGACGGCGGCGAAGGGGGCCACGAGGCTCCCCAGCAGCAGCGCGTTGCGCAGGGCGGGGGGGGCGTCGTCGTACCCGCGCCGGTAGCGGTCGAGGGCGGCCAGCGAGCGCCACAGGGCGTCGGAGCGGGCCTTGTGCAGCTCGGGGGCGATGTGCTTCAGCAGCCCGGCCGAGCCGAGGTCGCGGACGATGCGTTCGGCCGCGCCGCTGCGCGCGACCTTGTAGAGCTCTTCCAGCAGCCGGGCCGGCGAGGCGTGGACGATCTCGCCGCGGTGGCGCCGGATGGCCGCGGCGACCGCGGGATCGAGCGACAGGTCGAGCCGGGCGGCGAGGACCACCGCGCGCATCATGCGCACGGGGTCTTCGACGAACCGTTCGTTGGGGTCGCCGATGCTGCGGAGGGTCCGGCTGCGGATGTCGCGCATGCCGTCGACGTAGTCGAGAATCGAGCGGCTCGCCGCGTCGTAGAAGAGCCCGTTGACGGTGAAGTCGCGGCGGAACGCGTCCTCCTCGGCGGTGCCGAAGGTGTTGTCGCCGCGGATGAGCCGCCGCGGGCGGACGCCCCGCGCCTCGGCCTCGCGGCGGGCGCGCTCCCGCGCCTCCTCCCGCGCCTTCCGCTCGGTGTCGGTCTCCGGCGGCAACTGCTTGCGGAAGGTCGCGACCTCGATGGTCTTGTCGCCGAACCGGACGTGGGCGAGTCGGAACCGCCGGCCGATGATCCAGCAGTTGCGGAAGAGGGCCTTGATCTGCTGCGGATGCGCCGACGTGCCGATGTCGAAGTCCTTGGGCCGGCGCTCCAGCAGCAGGTCGCGGACGCCGCCCCCCACGAGGTAGGTCTCGTGGTCGTGCTGCTGGAGCCGGGTGATGACCTTGAGGGCGTCGTCGTCGATCTCGCGGCGCGAGACGATGTGTTCCGACCGCGGGATGCTCGTCGGCGGCCCGCCATCGGGACGCCATTATAGCGCCGTCCGGCCGACCGCGGCGGAACCCCGGTTGCACCGGCCCCCCGGGCTGTGCGCTCGCCGGGGGGTTGCCCGGATCGAATGCGGGGGCGCTTTCGCCATGGTCTCCCGCCGGCCGGCGCGGGAGTTTCGCGCCAGAG
>CAXXTG010000277.1:0-7906 GCA_963666855.2 Vicinamibacterales bacterium | reverse complement strand
ACCGCCGCCGCCGCGAGCAGCGCCGCCAGCAGCGGCAGGGCCGCCCACGCGGCGCCGCGGGCTCCCCGCCGGCGTACCGTCCCGGCCGCGGCGCGTCCGGTTGTCCCGGACGATCTCGGCCCCGCTGACCGCAACCGCGACGCCCCGCGTCCGCCGTCGGTCATGGCGCGTCCGGATAGAGCGCGGCGGCGACCGTCTCGGCCAGCCCCGCCGCGTGCTGCGATATGGTGATGAACTGCCGGTGGTCGATGACCAGCACCTGCCCGGTCAGCCCCGCCGCCGTCACCGCCACCGCCGGGTGGTCGAGCAGACGCCGGCGCACGGCGGACTCTCCGCCGGCCGGCGCGTCGGCGATGATCCAGTCTGGATTCCAGGCGGCGATCTGCTCGCCGCCGATGGTGCCGTGCGGGCCGATGCCCCGCTCCGCCGCCACGTTCACCGCGCCCAGCTCGGTCAGGATGTGGTCGAAGAGCGAGCCCGCGCCGAAGGTGCCGGAGAAGGCGACGTAGACGAGCACGCGCGGCCGCGGCGCCGCGGCGGGACGGCGCGCCGCCGCCGCCGCGATCCGCTCGCGGAACCGCGCTATCACCCGCTCGGCCGCCCCCTCCTCGCCGGTGAGGCGGCCGACGGTCTCGAGGCCGGCGGCGATCTGCGCGAAGTCCTCGAACATCGTCGACAGGCGGAATGTGGGGATGCCGGCGCCCCGCGCCAGGGCCACGAAGTCGGCGGCGGCGATGTTCGACGCGATCAGCAGGTCGGGGCGGCGCCGCAGGAGGGCCTCGGGGTCGCCCGCCACCGCGACGTCCATCCCGTCCACGACGTCCGCGACGAAGCTGTAGCGCGGGTCGCGGGCGACGGCGCTGACCGCGGCGATCCGCGACGGGGGCACGACGGCGAACAGGAAGTGGTCGGTGACCAGCGCCTGCGACGCGATCCGCGACGGCGGCCGCGGCAGCCGGACCGCGTCGCCGGCGTAGTCGCGCACCGTGCGCGGGAACCCGGCCGGCGCCGACGCGGTCTGCCCGGCGAGGTTCCAGCCCGCGCGGGCGTCGCCGGTCCCGCGCCAGGCGGCGAGCAGCAGGACCAGGCACAGCGCGGCCTCGAGCGCGGCCCGCAGGCGTCCCCGCGACAGGCGGCGCAGTAAGGGGCTCATCGGCTCACCACGCGCGCGACCACTTCGGGCCGCCCGCCTCCCCCGTCCGCAGGGCCGCGTCGACGCCGGCCTCGACCTCGATCTGCCGGCCGAGAATCCACAGCAGGTCGGAGAGGCGGTTCAGATACGCCAGCAGGTCGGCGCCGACCTCCCCGCCCGATTCCGCGAGCTGAACGACCCGCCGTTCCGCCCGGCGGCACACCGCCCGCGCGACGTCGAGGGCGGCCGACGCGGCGTGCCCGCCGGGAATCGCCCAGTCGGCCAGCACGCCCTCGATGGCCTCGATGCGCCGGACCTCGGCCGTGAGCCGATCGACCATCGCCGCGGTGACCGCGGGGGGGCGGCCGGGCCGGGGCTCCGGCGTCGCCAACTCGCCGCCGACCGCGAACAGCTCGCGCTGGATGTCCTTCAGCAGCTCCCCCGCCGCGGCGTCCGGGCACATCGCCCGGGCCAGGCCGATCTGGCTGTTCAGCTCGTCGACCTCGCCGTAGGCCTCGACCCGCGGCGCCGCCTTCGAGACCCGGACGCCGCCGACCAGCCCCGTGCTGCCCTTGTCGCCCCCCTTGGTGACGATGCTCATGTCGATGCCTCCCCTGTCCAACCAGGCCCGGGACGCGCCGGCCATCGCGCCGACGATGCGTCGCCCCGCCGCGTCGCCCGCCTGTCCACGTAGTTGTCCCGTGCACCGCGGCGTCGACCGGGGCCGGCGCGTTGCCGCGCCCCATAGCTCCACGCGGGCCGCGCGCGGCTGATCCCGGCCCGCGCGGGCGGCGCCGAGCCGGACCAATAGTCCAAGCCCGCCAACCGGGCCGATCCGGGCCGGCGCGGGCGGCACGCTTGCCGGGACCGGCGGCCGCGGCGGCCGTCGAAACGATCGACTATCGGTTCGCGGAATGCCGACCCGTCACTCACGTGACGAGCGGCGCGCAGGCAGAGCGACGAGCCATGACGGGCGGGAACCTCCTTTTCGGCGTTTCCACGCGCCGAACTTCAAGGACCGGCGGGCCGGCCCGAGGGGTTGTGCGACCCTCCCGACGATCGGTCTCCTGACTCGCGGATCGACGCGGAACGGCAGAGTCTTCCCGTGCGTGCGCGACCGTAGCGGTCGCGTCGGGAGTCTCGCCGACGCGAAAGTCCCGCTGGCGCGAAACTACCGCGAGGCGAACTCCCGGCCGAGCACAGTGACCGGCGCCCATCGGCGCCCGCGTGCCGCCCGCTCCCCGCATACAGTGGCGGGACCGTGTGGGATTCTCACCCACTTCCCGGAACCGTCGGGAGCAGAACTGTCGCCGGGCAGTATAGCATCCCGGCTCCCCTGCCCCGTCCGGCCGCGACACCCTGCCGCGCCGCTCGGCGCGTGCGCCGGCTTGAAGGAGCTTCCCCGCCCGCCTCATCTCGCGTCGCGGTCCGCAACCATGCTACGATGGTCGGTGAATCGCGAGCAGGTTTCTCCACCCGGAAACCCCGCTCAGAGCAGCGGGGCATCGCTCGGCGGCCCGCCGAGCCTCCCTCCTCCCGGATTCTCCCGTTATCCGCCCCCGTGCAGGCGGGCGGCAACCACTCGGGCTCCGCGCAGGGTGAGCGCGGGCCCCAGGAGCACCTATACAGATGACGTTCGCCGAACTGGGCCTCCGCCCGGAACTCGTCCGCGCCGTCGGCGGCGCCGGCTACACCACCCCCACCCCCATCCAGGAACGCGGCATCCCCCTGGCGCTGGAGGGGCGGGACCTCATCGCCTGCGCCCAGACCGGCACCGGCAAGACCGCCGCCTTCCTCCTCCCGATCCTGCACCGGCTCGCCGACGGACCGCCGACGCGGCGCCCGCGCGCCCTCGTGGTCACCCCGACCCGCGAGCTGGCGGCGCAGATCGGAGAGATGGCCGGGCAGTACGGCGCGCACCTCCGCCTGCGCAGCGCCGTCATCTTCGGGGGCGTCGGCCTGGAGCCGCAGACCCGCCGCCTGCGCCGCGGGCTCGACCTCCTGATCGCGACCCCGGGGCGCCTGCTCGACCACCTGCGCCAGGGGCACGCGCACCTCGACCGCGTCGAGGCCGTCGTGCTCGACGAGGCCGACCGCATGCTCGACATGGGCTTCCTGCCCGATGTGCGGCGCATCCTCGGCGCCCTCCCCGCGACCCGTCAGAACCTGTTCTTCTCGGCCACGATGCCGGACGAGATCGAGGACCTGATCCGCCGCACCACCAACGACCCCGCGATGCTGGAAGTCGCGCGACGCGCGACGCCGGTCGGCGCGGTCAGCCAGATCGTCCACCCCGTGGCGACGACCGGCAAGAGGGAGCTCCTCGCGTGGCTGCTCCGAAAGCCGGACATGGGCCAGACCCTCGTCTTCACCCGCACGAAGTCGCGCGCCAACCAGTTGGCGAAGCGTCTCGACCGGTCGGGGCGCCGGGTCGCGGCCATTCACGGGAACAAGAGCCAGAACGCCCGGACGCGCGCCCTGGCCGGCTTCCGCGACGGACGCATCGACACCCTCGTCGCCACCGACATCGCGGCGCGCGGGCTCGACGTCGACGGCATCAGCCACGTGGTGAACTTCGACCTGCCCACCGTGCCCGAGGACTACGTGCACCGCATCGGGCGCACGGGCCGGGCGGGGGCGAGCGGCCACGCCATCTCGCTGGCCGCCCCCGAGGAACGGCCGCAGCTCGCCGCCATCGAGCGGCTCGTGGGGCGGGCCATCCCCAAGCAGATCGTGCCGGGGTTCGCGCCCGCCGAGGCGTCCGCCCCGCCGCCCGGCGCGCCGCGGCCGCGGTCCCGCCCGTCCCGGCCCGGTGGTGGACGCCGCCGCCGATCCGCGACGGGGTCTCGGGCCCGGCCAGGCATCCGCAATCTCCGGAACACTGAAACCCGATGACCGGCCAAGCGCTGCCGACGCACTACCGGGCGGAACTCGCGAGAATGATCGAGCCGGGAAGCCAAGAGAGGCACGTCAACCCGAAATCGACGCGCTGGATGATCGCCGAAGCCGAGGCCGCCGAGGGCGGCGCGTTCACGCCCGACGGCGGAACCGGGACGTGGAATCTGGTCCGATCTCCATCTGCACCACCGGAACATCATTGAGCGGAACGCCAATCAGCCGGAGAGCGACGCGCACGCGCGACGGATGCGGCGGCACGCCTCCTCGAGGCGGTCGGTGGCGAGCGCGTAGGACACGCGGAAGAACGGCGAGAGGCCGAACGCCTCGCCGTGCACCACCGCGACCTCCTCGCTCTGAAGCAGGTAGCGGGCGAAGTCGCCGTCGTTCTCGATGACGCCGCCGTCCGGCGTCCGCCTGCCGACGGCCCCCCCGCAGTCCACATAGACGTAGAAGGCGCCGTCCGGCGCGCGGCAGCAGAGCCCGTCGGCCCGGCCGAGCCTCTCGACGGCGAGGTCGCGCCGCCGCTCGAACACCGCCAGGTTGCCGCGGATGAACGCCTGGTCGCCGTCGAGGGCCTCGACCCCCGCCCACTGGCTGATGCTCGACGCGCCGCTGGTGGTCTGCGACTGCACCTTCGACATCGCCGCGACGAGCGGCTTCGGCCCCGCCCCGTAGCCGATGCGCCAGCCCGTCATGCAGTACGCCTTGGAGAGCCCGTTCATGGTCAGGGTGCGCTCGTGCAGGTCGGGCGCGACCTGCGCGATGGTCGAGAACGGCCCGCCGCCGTAGATGATGTGCTCGTAGATGTCGTCGGCGAGCACCCACACGCGGGGATGCCGGCGCAGCACTTCGGCGAGCCCCTCCAGGTCCCCCGCCGAGTAGACCGCGCCGGAGGGGTTGCCGGGGTTGTTCAGGATCAGCCACTTCGTCCGCGCGGTGATCGCCCCGTCGAGCTGTTCCGGCGTCAGCCGGAACCCGTTCGCGGCGTCGGCCGCGGCCACCACCGGGGTCCCCCCCGCGAGCAGGGTCATGTCGGGATAGCTCACCCAGTACGGCGCCGGGACGACGACCTCGTCCCCGGGGTCGAGGGTGGCGGCGAGGGCGTTGTAGATGACCTGCTTGCCGCCGTTCGAGACGATCACCTGGTCGGGGGCGTAGCGCAGCCCGTTCTCGCGCTCCAGCTTGCGGCAGACGGCCTCGCGCAGCTCGGGGATGCCCGCGATGGGCGGGTACTTCGTCTTCCCCTCGATGATGGCGCGCACCGCCGCGATCTTGATGGGGTCCGGCGTGTCGAAGTCCGGCTCGCCCGCCGAGAGGGCGATGACGTCGCGGCCGGCCCTCGCCATCTCCATCGCCTTCCCCGAGATCATGGCGGCGGGCGAGGCCTTGATGCGGCTCAAGCGTCGTGCGGCGATGGACATCGCGGGCTCCTGAAGCGTCTCGATGGGGGCGGAGGACGGGACCGGCCGGCGGAGCGTAGCACGCCGGCGCGCCGGCGGTCGAGTGGGGGCCGACGGCGGGAGGCGTTCCCCGGCAGCCGAGCAGAGGCCGCCGGATTCGGGCTTGACCTCGACGGCCCGCGCAGGCATTCTCAACACCAACCATCGTCATCGGCGGCACGACGCGATAATCTCACCATGTCTCTCAAGTCACGCCTTGCCTGCTGTTCCCTGCTCCTGCTCGTCCCGGCCGTGCTGTCGTCGGCCGGCGGCGCGTCGTCCTCCGGGCCCGGTCGGGCGCTGAGCGCCGGGCTCAAGGCGGCTGGAGCGGCGGCCTGCACCGTGGAACAGGCGCCGGCGGAACCACCCGGCTCCGGGAGGCCGATGCCCTTCCTGGCTACCGAGTACGCCGCCATGTGCGAGCCCGAGCTCGGGCGCGTCCCGAAGGTCGCCTGCGACGACGGAGTCCTCATTCCGATCACTGGTCGACGGCGTCGAGGTGTTCGAGGATCCCGGCAACCACGCCTGCGACAACCCGGACGGGCTGCGGGGCGGCTGCTCGCCGGGCTCGCGCCTCGGGCACGTGGAGGGGCGCGACGCCGGCGGCAATCCCCTGCCGCAGGTCTCGTGGGTGTACTTTTGCCGCTCGGTGGGCCCGGAGAACCTCGAGCAGCGCGGCTGGGGCTCGGTACAGCTCATCGGCTACAACCGGCAGTCGGGCGCGACCTGCTTCTTCGAGGCCGCCGACGGCCGGAGGTCGCTGCCCGAGGATCATCCGGCGAACTCCGAGATCCGGGACCAGAGGCCCTGGGTCTCGTTCGACGGGCACCGCATGGTGGGTCAACTGCCCGGGCCCGACGACCCCGACTTCAACGACGCCTTCATGCCGCCGCCCCCGGCCGACATGAACCGGGACGGCGAGCCCGACGTCGTGCAGTGCGTCCAGTGCCATCAGTCCGGCCCGTTCATCCACGACCCGTTCATGGACAGCGCCCGCGATCCCGACGACCCCGGCCGCCCCGTCATGCCCGAGATCACGGGCCGGGACGTGCCCTACTACGTGGTCGGGGGAACGGGCTGGGACATGCGCACCATCCACATCGAGGGCAACCGCTGTCTCGGCTGCCACAGCGCCCCGATGGAGATATCGCAGATCTTCGAGGCCGCCCAGCTCGACGTGAACAGCTTCATGCCCCCGCACGCTCCCGGCAGCATGGCCGACGACTACCAGGAACTCGTCGACTGCTGGCTCGCGGGGCCGGAGAACACGCCGGGCTGCGACTGGGTCGTCCCGTCGGCGCGGGGCCGCGAAGGCGGGGTCGTGGGCGACGACTACCCGCACAAGAGCGACTACTTCAACCAGCCCGGCGGGAAGCGCGGCGACGACGAGGGCAAGGACGACGGCCGATAGCGCTACCGTGCAGCTTGGAGAAGGCATGATGAGAATCGTCGACGAAGCTGTGGCCGGTGACCCTGCTCGCGGCGGGGGTCGCCGCAGGGGCCGCGGCCCAGGGTCCGGCCGTGTCCGAGAACGTCTACTTCGGCGACCTGCACCTGCACACGCGCTACTCGAACGACGCCGCGACGTTTCGGCACGACGCGCACGCCCGACGACGCCTACCGCTACGCCAAGGGCGAGGCAGTCCCCCACCTGGGCGGCATCGAGATCCAGCTCCGCACCCCGCTCGACTTCCTCGCGGTGACCGACCACGCCGAGAACATCGGCCGCAGGCAGGCGGGGCCCAATCCTCCCGCGGACCTCGGGCAGGCGGTCTGGGCGGACATCGTCGCGGCGGCGGTCAGGCACTACGCGCCGGGCGAGTTCACCACGTTCGCCGCCTACGAGTGGACGGTGGGGACCCGCGAGGGCAACCTGCACCGCAACGTGATCTTCGCGGGCACCGACGACCTGCCCTTCCCGTTCTCGCGGCTCGATTCCGACAACCCGGAAGACCTCTGGGACTTCCTGGACACCCAGCGCGCCGCCGGCGTCGAGGCGATGGCGATTCCCCACAACTCGAACGTCAGCAACGGCAAGATGTTCGCGCTCGTCGACTTCGCGGGCGCGCCGATGACCGCCGACTACGCGGCGCAGCGCCTGCGCAACGAGCCGGTGATCGAGATAACGCAGGCCAAGGGCACGTCCGAGACGCACCCGGTGTTGTCGCCGAACGACGAGTTCGCCGACTTCGAGCTGTTCCCCGAGCTCCTCACCGCGAACCGGCCCATCGGCGGGGACGGACCCCGCCAGGGGGTGGTCCGCGTGGACGGGCTCGTGCCCGGCAGCTACGCGCGCGAGGCCCTCGTCAACGGGGTGCGGATGCAGGCCGAGCGGGGGTTCAACCCGTTCCAGTTCGGCTTCGTCGGCGCGACCGACTTCCATTCCGGCACGTCGGCGGTGGAAGAGGACAACATGACGAGCATGTCGGGCGACGCG
>CAXXTG010000276.1:0-37885 GCA_963666855.2 Vicinamibacterales bacterium | reverse complement strand
ACGTCACGAGCGGGCCGACCGCCACCGGCCGCCACTGCCCCGAGGGCTGGGCCGTCCACCAGATGGAGCGCCCGACCCTGCAGGGCACGCCGTCGCCCATCCACGCCGAGATGATGTACCTGACCCAGATCGACCACGCCGACGTCCTCGGCCTCGGCGGCGAGTCGGTGATCACCGGCCCCGTCAACAGCTACTCGCTGCAGGTGCTGATTCCCGCCACCGGCGAGTTCCTCGACATGGTCGTGCCCTATCCCAAGGGCTTCTTCTCGCGGTCGGCCCAGGGGCGCATCGACGACCCCGACGCCGGCTGGAAGGGCCGGGGCCTCTGGTCGAACTACTCGACTTACACGCCGCACTTCATCGAGGGCGGCACCGGGCCCAAGATCGTCAAGTTCCAACTGCGGCCCAGCCCCCTCGACCGGTAGGGCCGGCATGCTCGGCGCCCTGATCCGGGAGGCGCGGGAACGGGCCGGGCTGACGCCGGCCGAGCTCGCGCGTCGCGCGCGCGTGCCGCGGCGGGCCCTCGCGGGCTACGAGGCGGGAGAAGCCCGCCCCAGGCTCGAGACCGCGCGCCGCTGCGCCGAAGCGTGCGGCTTCGAGCTTCGAATCGAGCTGGTCCCGACCAGCCCGCAGCGCAACGCGGCGGCCGACGCCGCGCTCGCGCGCAGCGTGGAGGACCGCCTGCGGACGAACGACGCCTTCACGAGGCTCGCGGTCGAGCTGCGCCGTGGGTGACCCCGACGCGCCGCCGCTCGATTCCGAATCTCTCGTCCGGCTCCTCGACCGCCCCCCGCATCGCCTACGTGTTGGTGGTCTCGAAGCTGGAATTGACGCCGCTTTTGTAGTTACAATATCGTCGTGTCATGCGTTGGACGTGGGATTCTCGCAAGAATCGCGACAACAAGCGAAACCATGGTCTCAGCTTCGAGACGGCGGCGCTCGCGTTCGACGATCCGCATGCGGCATCATGGCGAAACCCGTACCCGGACGAGGAACGCTGGCAGACATTCGGTATGGTCCGCAACGTGCTGCTGCTCGTAATCCACACGTGGCCGGCTCGCGAGGTCGGGGGGTACGCCGGGCGCATCATCAGTGCCCGAAAGGCGACCGCACGTGAACGGAGGCTCTATGAGGAAGGTATCTGAGACGGCGCTGACCAGGAATCAGGCGGCGGAGCTTCAGGCCCTCGCAGAGTTGCCCGATGATCGGATCGACACCGGCGACATTCCCGAGATGCTGGATTGGTCGGATGCCGGAAGGGGGCTGTTCTATCGGCCGGTGAAGCGGCAGGTGACGTTGCGGCTGGACGCCGACGTGCTCGCCTGGTTCAGGCAACAGGCGCCCGGGGGACGCGGCTATCAGACCGCAATCAACCGCGCGTTGCGCGATCATGTCCGGCAGCACCGGACCGTCGCCGCCCCAGGCACCGCTTCCGAGTGAACGCCGTCAGACGCTTTGGTCGGGACGCCCCGACCAGCCACCGCGCAACGCGGCGACCGACGCCGCGCTCGCGCGCAGCGTCGAGGACCGCCTGCGGACGAACGACGCCTTCACGAGGTTTCGCGGTGGAGTTGCGCCGTGGGGCGACTCCGATGCGCCGCCGCTAGATTTCGAGTCTTCGCCCGGCTCCTCGATCACTACGTCGCCGCCTACGTGCCGTCGGATTCCCCGGTTGCGGAAGCGATGAACAGCGCTTGCCCGCGCGAGGCGGTTAGCGCTCCTCGCCCGGCCCGAGATCCGTCAGCCGCCACAGGTGCGACCGGGTGCGGATGAACAGGCTGCCGCGGGCGATGGCCGGGGTCGACATGGCGACCTCCTCCAGGTCGTTGGTGCCGACGACGTTGAAGTCGTTCTCGGTGTCGATGACGTAGGTGACCCCCTCTTCGCTCAGCACGAAGACCCTGCCGTTGTAGGCCCAGGGCGAGGCGGTGAAACCGCCGGTGCCGCGGGCCACGCGGCGCCGCACCTCGCGGTCGAGGACCTGGCGCTCGGTGTAGTACTGCTCTTCGCCGGTGCGGGCGTCGTGCACGCTGTAGAAGCCGCGGTCGAGCAGGGTGAAGTAGTGGTCGCCGTAGACGAGCGGGGTCGGGTGGTAGGGGCCGGCCGTCTCCGCGTACCAGGCCACGTGGTCGTTCGACGTCTCGCCCGGCTCGAGGGAGATGTCGCCCTCGGCGCCCGGGCGGATGGCGTAGACCGGCCGCACCGCGTCGCCGACGTAGCCCGACATGACGTAGAGCAGCCCGTGGGCGCTGAACGGCTGCGGGATCGAGATGGAGTTCATCCCGCGGAACGACCAGAGCTCGTTGCCGTCGAGGTCGTAGGCCCGCACGAGGTCGCTGCCGACGGTGATCAGCTCGGTGCGCGCGTCGTGCTCCCAGACGAACGGGGTCGACCAGTTGGTGCCCTCGTCGCGGTCGGCCCGCCAGCGCTCGGCCCCGGTGGCGGTGTCGAGGGCGACCACGAACGACTGCTCGTCGTTGTCGTTGACGATGAACAGGGTGTCGTCGTGGAGCACCGGGGACGCGGCGGGACCCCAGCCCAGGCGCGTCTCGGCCGGGTCGAAGCGCCGCTCCCAGACCAGGGCGCCGTCCATGTCGAGGGCGAAGACGCCGACGTTGCCGAAGTACGAGTAGACCCGCTCGCCGTCGGTCACCTGGGTGGACGACGCGAAGGTGTTCTTCAGGTGCCGGTCGAACCGGGGCGGGCCCGCGTTGACCTCGGTGGTCCACACGACCTCGCCGGTCTCGAAGTCGAGGGCGACCACGAGCCAGTGGTGCACGTCCTGCTCCCGCTCCATCAGGTCGCCGGGCTGGGCGGCGGGGAACCGGCCGCCGGGCATCTCCTGGGGCGAGCCGTAGGGGAAGTAGAGCCCCATTCGCGGCTCCTGGGTCTCGCCGTCGCTGACCACCGTGGTCAGGAAGATGCGGTCGCCCCAGATGACCGGCGACGACCACCCGAGGCCGTCGACGGCGGTCTTCCACACGACGTTCTCGGTGGTGCTCCAGGCGAGGGGCAGGCGCGGGGTCGTCGGCGGCGGTCGACAGCGCGTCGGCGCCGCGGAACGCGGGCCAGTTCTCGTTCCCGGCCGCGGGGGCCGGGGTCGCGGCCAGCGCCGCCGCGAGCAGCGCCGCCGGGAGGATCGTGCCGGCGGGACGGGCCGGCCGGAGATGCGGGGTCTGAAGTCGTTGGAACATGGGGGGATTATATCCGGCCGCGGGGCCGATGCCCCGTGAACCTGCCATACTACGGGAGGTGTGCGGATCCGGGGCCGGTGCGGCGCCCGCCGCGGAACGCGGGCCGCGGCGGTGGCCGGTCCTGCGACGCGGCATGGGCTTCGGGGCGGTGGGCGACCGGCGCTTCGATCGGATCGCGCGTTGTTGGGGCGGCCCGCGCTGCGGCATGGGCTTCGGGGCGGGCCGGCGGCCCTCGGGTTGATGAGAGTCGGCTCCGCCCTGGCGGGCTGGTTCGGGCCGTTGAAGCCTGTCGGCGGCCCGGGCCGCCACCGCGATGGCGGCCCGCGATCACGGGAGAGGGGGACGACGATGCGGGAGGCAAGCGCGGGGTTCGTCGGCCGCCGCGAGGCGGTGAAGGCGTTGGGAGCCGGTGCGGTGGGGCTGGGGCTCGGTGGGGTTCACGGCCGGGTGTCGGCGTACGGCGGCTCACGGGCGGCGGCACCCCTCCAGCCGGCCTCCGCGGTGCGTTTTCCCGACGGGGCGGTGGTGCGCACGCGGCTGGGCGACGTGTCTCCCGAGGACCTTGCCGACGGCGCGACCCTCTTCCACGAGCATCTCTCGTTCGACTACAGCAGCCCGCCCCCCGAGCCGCGGGCGCCCGGCACGCCGCCGCCCCCGCCGCCCACCAACGACGAGATGGTCGACCTCGTCGTCGAAGAGCTGCGGATGGCCGCGTTCGACGGGGTGAGCTGCATCGTCGACTCGTCCATCGGCCCCCGCACCGAGCGGCAGCTCGCCAACCTGACCGCGATGGCGCGCCGGTCGGGCGTGCACATCGTGCTCGGCGGCAGCTACTTCCTGCTGCGGTCGTACCCGGAGGAGATCGTCGGGCTGCCGGAGGAGGAGATCGCGGCGCGCCTCGTCGCGCAGGCCGGCCGCGAGCGCTGGGGGGCGCTGGGCGAGGTCGGCACCTCGTTCCCCGAGATGCACGACGAGGAGCGGAGGATGCTGCGCGCGGTGAGCCGCGCCCACCGCGAGACCGGCCTGCCCATCTTCACGCACGTGCCCCACGAGAGCTGCCCCTCGTGCGCCATCGAGCAGCTCGACATCTACGAGGCGCAGGGCGTCGACCCCGCGCACCTGTGCATCGGGCACCAGTCGACGATCAAGCGCTCGGACGACCCGGGGTGGGAGACGCACCGGGAGATCGCCCGCCGGGGGGCGTTCATCGGGCTCGACACGGTCGGCCACCGCATGAGCGCGTCGTTCATCCCCGAGAGCGAGAAGGTCGACATGGTGCTGAGCGCGATCGAGGCGGGGTTCGAAGACCACGTCCTGCTGTCGTCCGACTTCGCCAACACCACCCAGCTCAAGGCCAACTGGGGGAACGGGTTCTCGACGGTGCTGGTGCAGTTCGTCCCGAAGCTGCGCTACCGCGGGGTGCCGGAAGAGACCCTCCGGAAGATCCTCGTCGACAACCCGCGCCGGTGGCTGGCCCACCGGCCCGCGGCCTGACCGGCCCGGGCCGGCGGCTGATCCGGCGCGGGGCGCGTCGGCCGCCCGCTCGACCCCGTCGATGCCGCCGGTTGCATCTTGTAGCGGCGGGTCGGGGGCGTCGGTCGCTGGACCTGGCCGCGGGCGCCGTCGTTCCGCGCCGTGGGCTGGTTGTCCACCCGAGGGCTTGGCCGTCCGCCGGAGGGCGTGGCCGACCCGGCACGGCCCGGGCGCGAACGCGCTCTACATGCCATAATGTACGGTTTGCGGCGGCTGGCGGCCCACCCACCGGCGACGGGTGGCGGTGCCGGTAGCGCCTGAAAACGTCGAGTCAGCAAGCCGCCGGCGGGAGCCGCCGGCCGTCAAGTTCACGGAGAATCCATGAAAGCCCTCGAGGGAGTCAGAGTTCTGGACATGACGCATGTCCAGTCGGGACCGACCTGCACGCAGTTGCTCGCCTGGTTCGGCGCCGACGTCATCAAGGTCGAGCGCCCCGGCAAGGGGGACGCGACGCGGGGTCAGCTTCGCGACATTCCCGACGTCGACAGCCTGTACTTCACGATGCTGAACCACAACAAGCGCAGCGTCACCCTCAACACCAAGAGCGGGAGCGGGAAGGCCCTCTTCACGCGCCTGCTCGAGAGCTGCGACGTCCTCGCCGAGAACTTCGCCCCCGGCGCCCTCGACCGCATGGGCTTCTCGTGGGAGCGCATCCAGGAAATCAACCCCCGCATCATCTACGCCTCGGTGAAGGGCTTCGGGCCGGGGCCCTACGAGGACTGCAAGGTCTACGAGAACGTCGCGCAGTGCGCGGGCGGCGGGGCCAGCACCACCGGGTTCCCCGGGGGGCCGCCGGTCGTCGCGGGGGCGCAGATCGGCGACTCGGGCACGGGGCTGCACCTCGCCCTGGGCATCGTGACCGCCCTCTTCCAGCGCGAGAAGACGGGGCGCGGCCAGCGGGTCGAGTGCGCCATGCAGGACGGGGTGCTCAACCTCTGCCGCGTCAAGCTGCGCGACCAGCAGCGCCTCACCCACGGGCCGCTGAAGGAGTATCCGCAGTACCCCCATGGCACGTTCGGGGCGGCGACGCCGCGCGCCGGCAACGCCTCGGGCGGCGGCCAGCCCGGCTGGATCGTCAAGTGCAAGGGGTGGGAGGCCGACCCCGACGCCTACATCTACATCATCGCGCAGGCGGCGGCCTTCGACGGGCTCGCCCGGGTCATCGGGCACGAGGACTGGCTGACCGATCCGGCGTGGAGCACCCCCGAGGCGCGGCTGCCGAAGATCGACGAGATGTTCGACGAGATCGAGAAGTGGACGCAGACCCTGACCAAGTTCGAGGTCATGGAGGTGCTGAATCCGCTGAACGTGCCGTGCGGGCCGGTGCTGTCGATGAAGGAGCTGTCGGAGGAGCCGTCGCTGCGGGCGACGGGGACGGTGGTCGAGGTCGACCATCCCGAGCGCGGGGCGTACCTGACCGTGGGCAACCCCGTCAAGCTGTCGGACTCGCCGGCCGACGTCAAGCGGTCGCCGCTGCTGGGCGAGCACACCGACGAGGTGCTGCGCGAGGTGCTCGGCATGGACGACGCGGCGATCGCGCAGGCCCGCGCCGACGGGGCGGTGTAGGCCGCGCGACGGACCCGGCCCCTGGAGGGCCGGGCGGCGACCGGAGCGGCGGCGCGGCACCCGCCGGGCGGAATGGGTCGCGGGGCGCGCCGCCGGCCGAGCGGCGTCGCCGGCAACGACGTGATTGGCGGGCGGACCGTCGGTGCCCGGAGACGCGGTCGAGACAAGGAGCGACATGAAGGTCTGCGTAGTCGGAGCGGGAGCCATCGGCGGGTACATGGCGGTTCGGCTGGCCCACGCCGGTCACACGGTGTCGGCGATCGCGCGCGGCCCCCATCTCGCCGCCATCCGGGCCAACGGACTGAAACTGGTCGAAGGCGACAGCGAGCTCGTGGCGTCGGACCTGACCGCCACCGACCGCGTCGGCGAGCCGGGGCCGCAGGACATCGTGCTGCTGGCCCTGAAGGCGCATCAGATCGTCCCCGTGGTCGACGACCTGCCGGGCCTGTTGGGTCCCGACACGGTCATCGTCACCCTGCAGAACGGCATCCCGTGGTGGTACTTCCAGCAGGTCGACGGCGATTACGCGGGCCGCGTCGTCGAGACGGTGGACCCCGGCGGCGTGCTGTTCAAGGCGATCGACCCGGGGCGCGTCATCGGCTGCATCGCCTATCCCGCGGCCGAGATCGCCGAGCCGGGCGTGATCCGGCACATCGAGGGCAACCGCTTCCCGGTGGGCGAGCTCGACGGCCGCGACTCGGACCGCGTCCGCATGGTCTCCGGCCTGTTCGAGGAGGCCGGCTTCAAGTCGCGGGTGCTCGACGACATCCGGTCCGAGATCTGGCTGAAGCTGTGGGGGAACCTGACCTTCAACCCCATCAGCGCCCTCACCCACTCGACGCTGGTCGACATCTGCCAGTTCCCCCTCACGCGCGGCCTCGCGGCCGCCATGATGACCGAGGCGCAGCAGGTGGCCGAGCGGTTCGGCGCGCACTTCCGCGTGTCGATGGAGCGCCGCATCGCGGGGGCCGAGAGCGTCGGCAAGCACAAGACGTCGATGCTGCAGGACGTGGAGGCGGGCAAGCCCCTCGAGGTCGACGGCATGCTCGGCGTGGTCGTCGAGCTGGCCGAGATGACCGGGGTCGAGGTGCCGACCCTGCGCGCCCTGCACGCCTGCGTCAGCCTGCTGAACCGGACGATTCAGGACGAGGGCGTCCGCATCAAGGGCGCGCCCAAGTAGCGGGACTGGAGACCGTGAGCATGCGATTGACGTTGGCTGTCGCGGCGCTGCTGGTCGCCGCCGGGGCGGGGGAGGCCCAGGAGAACCGGACCACGGTGTGGGACGGGGTCTACACCGCCGAGCAGGCGGAGCGGGGCGAGGCGGTGTACAAGAGCCACTGCCTGAGCTGCCACCAGGCCGACTTCAGCGGCACCGAAGAGGCCAGCCCCCTCGCAGGCGACGCGTTCATGGAGGCGTGGCGCGAGGACACCGTCGGCAACCTCTACACCCGCACCCGGAACCTGATGCCGTTCGACGAGCCGGCCAGCCTGGGCGACGACGCCTACCTCGACAGCGTCGCCTATCTCCTGCAGGTCAACGGGTTCCCCGCCGGCTCCCGCGAGCTGACCGCGGCGGGGGCGGCCGACGTCCGCATCGAGGCCGAGGACGGCCCCGGCGACGTCCCGAGCTTCGCCTTGGTGAGCGTGGTCGGCTGCCTGGAGCGCGGGGACGGCGGAGACTGGGTGCTGGGGCGGGCCACCCGCGCGGTCCGCATCACCGACCCGTCCGAGTCGAGCCCCGAAGCGTTGGCCGCGCTGGCCGGGCAGCCGCCCGGGACCCGGACGTTCGAGCTGATGGCCGTCTATCCCGACCCCGCCGCCCACGCCGGCCACGTGATGGAGGCGAAGGGGTTCCTCATCCGCTCGCCGGACGGGGACCGCATCAACGTCAGCGCCCTGGGAATGGTCGCGGCGGGGTGCGGCCCCTGAAGGCGGTTGGGGCAGGGACCGCCCGCGTTTGCGTACGAATCCCCCGAGCGCCTTGCGTCGGCATAGCCTCCCGGATGCCCGCCCGGGAGGCGTCCCACTCTACTGCCCGCCCGCCGGCCTCACCACCGCCACGCTGTTGACGTCCTTCTCGTGCTCGGCGCGGTAGACGCCCTGCTCGCGCATGTAGCGGCGCAGCAGCTCGGCGGTGTGGTCGGCGCGCTTGACGGTGCCGGTGTAGTGCACGCCGTCGGCGATGCGCAGGGGCGTCCAGCCCTCGCGGGTCTCGGCCAGCAGGTCCGCCCCGCGGTCGACGAGGAACTCGGCGATGGGGTTCGCCCCCCGCAGGGCGGCGCCGTGCAGCGCGGTGTACCCCCGGTCGTCGGCCTGCAGCACGGCGCGGTCGCCGAGCTCCCACGCGAGCTGCACCGCGTCGAACGCCTCCTCGTTGGTGCCCGCGCTCTCGCCCACGTTGAAGATGCCGACCCCGGCCGCGACCATCAGCGGCGAGGCGTCGCCCTCGGTCGGCAGGCGGGTGTCGGCGCCGTGGTCGGCCAGGAGCTGCATCAGCGGCGCGTCGGCGTGCTTCGCCGCGAGCAGGTAGGGGGTGGCCCCCACCCGGTTCAGGTTGTTGCGCTCGCGGTTGTTGAACCGCTGCGTCTGGCGCAGGTTCGGGTCGGCGCCGTTCTCGAGCAGGAACCGCGCGAACTCGAGGGTGTCGAGGCTGTCGAGCAGCCGCACCGGCGGCATGCCCTTGCCCGAGTTGGGGCGCCGCGTGTACGAAAGCTGGTGCAGCGCGGTCCAGCCCTGCTCGGCCGCGTTGGGGTCGGCGCCCCGCTCGACGAGGTGCTGCGCGAGCGAGAAGTGCCCGTTGGCAACCGCGATGACGAGGGCGCTGGTGCCCGCGGGGCCGCCCACGCCGCGTCCCAGCGCCGCCTCCGCTTCCGCCGACAGGGGGCGGATGGTGTCGTTCACGTCGGCCCCGGCCGCGAGGAGCGCGTCGACCGCCGCGGCCTGCCCCGCCCGCACCGCGAAGAGCAGCGCCGACCAGCCGGCGTCGGAACGCTCGTCGACGCGGGCCCCCAGCTCGATCAGGGTGTGGACGGCCCGCGCGTGGTTGTGGGCGGCGGCCCACATCAGCGCGGTCTGGCCCCGCCAGCTCTCGCGCGCCGCGACGTCGGCGCCGTGGGCGAGCAGCAGCCGCAGGGCGTCGACGGCGCCGGCGCGGGCGGCGGCCATCAGCACCGTCTCGCCCTCGGGCAGGGTGGCGTTGGGGTCGGCCCCGGCGTCGAGCAGCGCCCCGACGATGCGGGCGTCGCCCCGCTCCGCGGCCAGCGCGAGCGGGGTCACGCCGTACCGGTTCGCGACGCCGGTGCGGGCCCCCGCGGCCAGCAGCAGGCGGGCCGTCTCGGCGTCGCCCTGGTAGGCCGCCCAGTGCAGCGCGGTGGTGCCGTCCACCTCGGCCGCGTTCACGTCGGCCTGCTGCTCGAGCAGGGCGCGGACGGCCGCGGCGTCCTCGGCCTTGGCGGCGTCGACGAGCGGCACCGCGGGGGCGGCGCCCGCCGAGGCGGCGGCGCCGCCGATCAGCGCCAAGGCGGCGAGCGACGGCAGCCGGACGCCGAACGACCAGGATTCCGATCGAAGGATGGTGGACATCGGTGTCGTCTCCACTCCCCACCGCCGGGCGCTCCTCACTCGGCGGGCGACTTCATGACGGCGTGGCTTCACTACCCGTCGCCGGCCCCGGGCCGACCTGCGAGGCGCGCCATTCGGCGGTCCAGGCTCTTCACGGCGGAAGCCCAGGTGTCGAGGCGTCGGCCGGCGTCATCGACGCGGGTGCTCGGCGCGCCACAGCAGGCCGCCGACGGCCACGACCGCACCCCAGTGTCGGCCAGTCGGGATCTATGCCGACAGGATAGCACGCCGCGCGATACGCGGAGTGGCCGCCCCGACCGTCGCCGATCCTCCCGATCTCCTGATATAGTGGGCGCCCTGCCCGGTGGGGCATCGACGGTGGCGTGCACGTGGCGCGGGCGCAATCGCGGCACGTGCCCAGGAAGGAGCCGCAGCCATGAAGCAGGTGACCGCAATCATCAAGCCGCACATGCTGGACGAGGTTCGCGACACGCTCTCGCGTCTCGGCGTCGCCGGCATGACCACGACCGAGGTCAAGGGGTTCGGCCGCCAGAAGGGCCACACCGAGATCTACCGGGGGGCCGAGTACTCGGTCGACTTCGTGCCCAAGGTCAAGCTCGAGATCGTCGTGGCCGACGACCGCGTCGACGCGGTCGTGGACGCCATCAAGACCTCCGCGCGGACGGGCCAGATCGGCGACGGCAAGATCTTCGTGGCCGACATGGAGCAGGCGGTCCGCATCCGGACCGGCGAGGTGGGCTCGAACGCGCTCTGAGCCCGGCTGTCGGCGCCCGCTGCTCCGGTTCGCCGCCCAACCGACCCCCCGTTCCGCGGCGCCGACGCCCGGCCGTTCAGGTCGGGGCCCGCGTTGCACGCACCCGCCGCGCGGCGGGAAGCCGCGGCGGCGCCCGGGCGGCGGGCTGAGCGCCGAAACGGATTCCCCGCGTCTCGAACCGCGTCTGGTGTAGGGAGGATACGTATGACCCTGAAGTCGAAAACGCTCTTCGTCGGACTGGCCGGCGCCTTCGCCGTCACGCTGCCGCGCGCGGCCTGGGCCCAGGACGGCCTGAGTTCCGGCGACACCGCGTGGATGCTCACGGCGAGCGTCCTCGTCCTGTTCATGACGATCCCCGGGCTCTCGCTCTTCTATGCGGGCCTCGTGCGGGCCAAGAACGTCCTCTCGGTGATGATGCAGTGCTTCGTCATCACCTGCATGGTGACGCTCATCTGGACCGTCTACGGGTACGGCCTCGCCTTCGGCGACGGCGGCAGCCTCAACGCGTTCGTCGGGGTCGGCAGCTTCTTCCTGTCGGGCGTCGGCGTCGACACCGTCTCGGGCACCATCCCCGAGACCGTGTTCCAGATGTTCCAGCTCACGTTCGCCATCATCACCCCCGCCCTCATGGTCGGGGCGTTCGCCGAGCGGATGAAGTTCTCGGCCATGCTGCTGTTCATGGCCCTGTGGGTCACGGTGGTCTACGCGCCGGTCGCCCACTGGGTCTGGGGCGGCGGCTGGCTCGGCGAGATGGGGGTCCTCGACTTCGCGGGCGGCACCGTCGTCCACATCAACGCGGGCATCGCCGCCCTCGTGCTGTGCATCGTGCTCGGCAAGCGCCAGGGCTATCCGAACACCCCGATGGCGCCGAACAGCCTCGTGCTGACGGTGGTCGGCACGTCGATGCTGTGGGTCGGCTGGTTCGGGTTCAACGCGGGCAGCCAGCTCGCGGCGGACGGCGTGGCGGGCATGGCGATGGCCGTCACCCACATCGCCACCGCGACCGCGGCCCTCGCGTGGATGACCGCCGAGTGGATGAGCCACGGCAAGCCGAGCGTCCTCGGCATCGCCACCGGCGCCGTCGCCGGGCTGGTCGCCATCACCCCCGCCTCGGGCACCGTCGGCCCCCTCGGCGCCCTCGCCATCGGCGCGGCGTCGGGCGTGATCTGCTACTGGGCGGCGAGCAGCCTCAAGCGCAAGATGGGCTACGACGACTCGCTCGACGTGTTCGGCGTCCACGGGGTGGGCGGCTTCATCGGCGCCATCCTGACCGGGGTGTTCACCGCCGAGGCGTTCGGCGGTTCGGGCCTCGAGAACGGCATCGGCTCGCAGCTCGGGCTGCAGTTCATCGGTGCCGCCGCCACCATCGTCTACGCCGGCGTGCTCACCTTCATCCTCGCCAAGGCGATCGACGCCACGATGGGGCTGCGGGTCACGGCCGAGGAGGAGTCGGAGGGGCTCGACCTCGCCCTGCACGACGAGCGCGGCTTCAACCTGTAGCGATTGCAGGCGGAACCCGTCGGCGGGCCGTCAGCCGCGGCCCGCCGGCGGCGCCCTCCCCGGATAGCGCCGCCCCTCCGGCGCGAAGTTCTCCCGGCGTCGGCTATTTCCGCGATTCCGCCAGCGTGGCGACCGCTTCCGCGACCAACTGGATGTTGTAGCGCAGATCCTCCGCCACGACGTTGAAGTGCGTGCGCAACCGCTCCTCCACGCCCGCCACGTGGGTGCGCATCCTCGCTTCGGACGCCTTGATCGCGGTCTCGATCGCGCCGCTCACATGGGTGCGCATCCGCTCCTCGGACGCCCCGATCGCGCCGCTCACATGGGTGCGCATCCGCTCCTCGGACGCCCCGATCGCGCCGCTCACATGGGTGCGCATCCGCTCCTCGGACGCCCCGATCGCGCCGCTCACATGGGTGCGCATCCGCTCCTCGGACGCCCCGATCGCGCCGCTCACATGGGTGCGCATCCGCTCCTCGGACGCCTCGATCGCGCCGCTCACATGGGTGCGCATCCGCTCCTCGGACGCCTCGATCGCGCCGCTCACATGGGTGCGCATCCGCTCCTCGGACGCCTCGATCGCGCCGCTCACATGGGTGCGCATCCGCTCCTCGGACGCCTTCAGATCTCGCTTGGTCGCGAGAGTCGGCAGGGTCCGTTCGATGCGGTCGACTCGACGCTCCAGGTCTTCCGTACGGCGCTCTATCTGCTGCGGGCTCTGCATGGCTGCACTGCTCTACCGAGGGGGACGGACCATCCGCCGTCGTGCGGTGAGGGCCGCCGACCGTGCCGACGGGGCTGCCGAACGTGCCGCCCGTCCCCGGCGGGCACCCACGCTCATCCTCATCGTAGCACCGTTTCCGACGGACTGCCGTTTCGGCGACTTCGGGGGGCTCCCGGGGCGACCCGCCGGCGTCGAGGCCGCCCGCGAACCGGCGGGTTCGGTGCCGCGAGCGGCCCGAAGACCTGACGGGGAGCATGTCGTGGCGGTACCCGAAGATACGGTCGGGCCGGACCAGCGGGCGGGTCTGCGGAGGTCTCCAGGGTCCGTAACCAGTAAACTAAGTCCTATCAACTAAGTTCAATGGTACCCCCATGCGCACCGTCAACATGCACGAAGCCAAGACGCACCTGTCGCGGCTCGTCGCGGCAGCGGCCAACGGCGAGCCGTTCATCATCGCCCGCGCCGGCAAGCCCGTGGTCAAGGTCGTCGCCGTCGATGCTCCGGCACCGGCCGCGCGCCCGACCGGGTTCCTCGCGGGAGAGATCTCGGTGCCGCAGGATTTCGACCGCATGGGATCGGACGAGATCGAAGCCTGGTTCGGGCGGCGTGAAGGATGAACGGCCGGCCGACGGCGCAACCTTCGTTGCGCCCAGGATCCGCCGCTACTCGTCGAAGCGGTACACCGTTCTGAAGACCGGAAACCTCGCGCCGCCCTCAGTGCTCGACCGTCCCGAAGATCTCCCGGAGCACGTCGCGGCGGTACTCGAAGATGCGATCGAGGTCGCGCCGGACCACCAGGCGGTCAACGAGCCGCCCGCCCGGGACCGCGTAGCGCACGTGGTCGCCCGCCAGCGTCCCCCCCCGCCCGCTCCTCGAAACGGTGCTCGTGAACCCACAGCCGGTAGGGGCCGCGCCGCTGCTCGTCCACGAACCGGACCGGCGGCTCCCAAGCCGTGATCTCGCTCCGCCACCGCACCGGCACGCCGCGCAGGCGCAGCCGGTAGTCGATGGTGGTACCCCGCCGCATCTCGATCCGCCCCGGCGTCAGCACCTCGAAGCGAAGCCACGGCGGGGTCAGCCGCTCCAGGTTCCGGGCGTCCGCGAAGAACGGAAACACCTCGGCCAACGGCCGGGGCAGCAGTACCTCGCGGGTCAGCTCGAACGTACGCATCGCGGATCACCGCCAAGGAGTCGAGAGGACCTCGACCTCTGCCGACGACCAGGCACCGGCCATCACTGCGGGGCTACTGGCCGCGTTCCTCCTGCCGACGGCACCCGCTACTATAGCAGGCTGGCACGATACCCCGAGGCTGCCTTATGGCTCTTGACGACGACGCCCTGCAACGGCTTCTCTGCGAGCGGCTCTGCGCCGACGTGCGGTTGACCAGACGCCCGGACGGCACGTTGATGCTGCGCACCCACTTCGAGTTTCCCGACGGGGACCGGTTTCCCATCCACGTGTCGGAGGCCGGGATCGGCGGTGTGCGGCTGTCCGACCGGGGGCACACCCTGATGCACGTGAGCTACGACCACGACGTCGACGCGTTCCTGGAGGGCGCGCGAGGGCAGTTGCTGGAGCGGATCGTGGATGAGGCGAGCATCGAGAGGGACGGCGGCGCATTCCGGCTCGACACGTCCATCGAGCGCCTGCCCGAAGCGGTGTTCCGGTTCGGGCAAACCCTGACGAGAATACACGACCTGACGTTCCTCTCCCGATCGCGGGTCAAGTCGACCTTCTACGACGACTTGGCCGAGCTGTTGAAGAACCTGTTCGACGAGGACAGCATCCAGGCCGACTACGTGCCGGAGGGACTGCCAAGTCCGGAGGCGTACCATGTGGACTACAGAATAGCGGGACGTTTGGACATGCCCCTGTTCCTGTACGGCGTGCCGAACCGCGACAAGGCGCGGCTGACCACCATCATGCTGTCGCACTTCCACCGGCACGGCCTCCGGTTCGAATCGATACTGGTGTTCGAAGACCAATCGGAGATTCCGCGGCTCGATCTCGCGCGGCTCTCGGACGTCGGGGGCGAAATGATCTCGTCGCTCGAGTCGAGAGCCGACCTGGGCCGAAAGCTCCTCCAGCGCACGGGGCGGGCGTGACGCATCGATCGCCGACGACGACGCCTGCTCGGCCGCGCTACGCCCGACGGGCCGAGCGTCAGGCCCTCGTAGCCCCCTGCGTCGACACGCTGGTGGCGTACGCACACGAGGCGCTTCATCCGAGGGCCCCGCTTGCGAGCAGCAGGCCCAGATCGACGACGCCGGGCCAGTCGCGTAGGTTCGGATGGGCGGAGCCGGCCACGACGTCCGTGCCGCGCTCGCCGCTGCGGGCGAAGCACAACAACTGGTCGGCTTTGACGCAGCGAACGACGGCCGGGGAGTGGGTCGCCACGAGAAGAATCTGGCCGTCGTAGATGGACGAGAGCGAGTCCATCAGCGTCTCGACGTCGCGGGGGTGGATGCCGTTCTCCGGCTCCTCGACGAGATAGGGGCCGTCCGGACAAGGCACGTAGGCGAGCAGCGTGAGCGCGAGAAACCGCAACGCGCCCTCGGAAACGAGCCAGGACGGGGCTTCGAGTCCGTTGCGGTAGCGGACCACCAGATAGCAATGCCCGTCTTCCGGACGCTTGATGGTAGCGACGTTCTCGACATCGAGCAGCGCCTCGCGGACGTGCGACAGCCAGTCGCTGTAGCGCTCGGGGCTCTCGACGGCCAGGGCGTCGATGACGTGCGGCAGATTCGAGGCGTCGGGCCGATAGGCGTCGGCGCTGCCGGGAGGGCTGGGCCGGCGCATGACCTCGCCCCGGGGGGCGATGCGCTGCACGCCGGCGGCGAGCATCCGCCGGAAACGGCTCGCCGCCGGGAAGACGTCCTCGTCGGCGGGCAGATTGGCCAAGGCGGACCGGTCGGTCGGGATGCGAAGCGGAATCGAGCGCGCGGAGGTTTCGGCGCGGAAGGTCACGCGCTCGGGCTCGCCGCCTCTCGTGACCACCCTTCTCCAGCCGTTGGGAGCCCGCTTCGCCGGGTCGGTCACGATGCGCGGGGGCGGCTCCGGTGGGTTCGGGAACTCCGCCCGCTCGGGTTCGGGACCGGACCCGGCGTCGGGCTTCAGCCAGAGCGTCTCCACGGCGATCCGTAACGGCCCCGACACGTCGATCGCCACTTCGTAGCGGCAGACGTCGGCCGATCCGTTCTGCTGACCCTTTCGAAGGTCATCGGGAACGGCCGCCTCTACGGCCATCTCGAACGTCGAGCCGCGCCGCATCCACGTCACGTGCTGCGGGTCGACGGCCCGGAGCGCAACGTCCCGGGCGGCGTTGCCCGCAATCGCCTGCCCGACGCCGACCCGCTGAAGGTCGCCCAGAAAGGCCGGAACGTCGAGGAACGCCGACTTGCCACTGGCGTTCGCGCCGACAAGGACGTGGAACGGCCCGAGCCGCTGCGAGACGTAGCGCAGGGATCGAAACCCGAGGGCCTCGATCCGAGTCACGATCATGCCTTGACCTCCGACTTGGGGCGCGTACCGCCGCTCAAATCCACGGAGAACGGCCGCCCCACCGCCCGCACTACACTCCAGTGCTCTCGCGGCCCGTGTGCGGGCCGGCGCCACTCCGGCTCTCCGCCGTAGCTTGACGGTCCTCCTCCCCCTGCATGCCCGCCATGATCTTCTCGATCCGCGTCCACCGCTCCGGTGAAAACCCCTTCGTCAGATCGCTCAATCGTCCGAACTTCACCTCGGTCCTCCCCAGCAGCTCGCTCAACGGCCCGAACTCCGCGACCACCTTCCCTCGTGTCGATCGGCCGCGTTCTCGTCATCGTCCCCGCCCTTGGTCCCGTTCCGGCCCGCGCTCGCGCCGGAGCTCGCGCAGATATTCATCATAGATCGCGTCCGCCCGCCGCACGTGCTCCCGGTAGGACCGGTAGGACCGTGAGTCGCGGGACAGAAGCCGCACGCCTACCGCGGCGCCGCGGTCGAGGGCCTCGTCGACGGCGGTGTCGAGGCGCGCCCGCACCTCGGGCCGCTCGCCGTAGCGGACGGCGTCGAGCAGCAGCTCGCGCAGCGGCCGGCCCTCGAACTCCAGCTTCCCCAGCACGTCGAACACCTGGCCGCCGAGGGTCTCGCGCGCCTGCTCCAGCTTATCGAGCAGCCGCCGGTAGACGTCGCCCTCGCGCGTGTCGTCGGCGACCAGGTTCCACAGGTGGCAGACCTCGGTCTGGCCGATGCGGTGGATGCGGCCGAAGCGCTGCTCGAGCCGGTTGGGGTTCCACGGCAGGTCGTAGTTGACCATCAGGTGGGCGCGCTGCAGGTTGATGCCCTCGCCCGCGGCGTCGGTCGCCAGCAGCACCCGCACCTCGGGGTCGTGGCGGAACGCCTCCTGCACCGCCAGCCGCTCCTCGCGCCCGATGCCGCCGTGGATGACGACGACCGCCTTCCCGCGGCCGAGCAGGGTGGTGATGCGCTCGTACAGGTAGCGCAGCGTGTCGCGGTGCTCGGTGAAGAGCACCAGCTTCTGCCGCGGGGACGGCGACGGCGGCGGAATGGCGCCGGCGCCGTACGGCACGTCGCCCTCCGCCACCCGCCCGGCCAGCCCCGCCGCCGTGAAGACCTCGCCGAACAGCCCGGCGAGCTCGCGCCACTTGGTGTCGCGGCCCGCGCGGCGCACGCCCTGCGCCAGGGCCTCCAGCCGCTTCAGGGTCTCGATTTCCGCCTTCAGCTCGGCGATGGACCGCGCCGCCGTCGCCTGATCTGATGCGGCAGCGGCTCGACCACCGACGTGTGGACGGCCAGCACCGGGTCGAACAGGTGCGCGAGGCGGATGCGCTGCGCCTCGGACACCAGCCGGAACAGCGCCCCGTCGCCGTCGAAGCTCCACGGCCGCCCCGCGGCGACGAGCTCCAGCCGGTCTTCGTCGTGCCGGTAGAGCAGCTCGTTGGCGACCCTGCCGTCCGGCGTCTTGTAGGTCAGCTCGAGCGCGTCTGAGCCGAACCACTGCACGCTGACCACCGTCACCACGCCGTCGGGATGCACGCCCCGGACGGCGCAGCGTTGTTGCAGGTCCTCAAGTCGCATGGCTCGTTGACCTACGTCCTCCCCGCCACATCGTCTGCCTGGCGCCTCACGGAATCTCGTTGGTCTTGTCAGGTCCGTGCGAGCCGAGCGCGAATGGCTGGAATACTGACGCTGCCCCGGCACTTTCCGGTCAACTCCGCAGCCGATGGCGGAAATGCACCATGCACAACCTGGATTCCCTTCGTCTGCAGAAACTCAACGACAGGAATGAAATCTCGATCAGAAGAGACCAGAACAGCCACATCGTAGTTGTCGGCCCAGGCCAAGCTGACTTCCCGCTCCAAAAAAACAGGGACACCCCAAGGGGTGTCCCTGAAGAGACGGATGCCACGAAGGGCATCCACGCACGACAACTAGTCGATCTGTCGTTGACCCTGTCTGCCAGGCGACCTCTCGACGGGCTGTAATGTGGCTAGTTTGGTTGAATCCGCATCGACTCGTCAACCGCCTCCGCTCGTGAAGCACTTCAGCGGGCGCTTCCTCGTCCTGGTGTCACGCAGGGCGTTCGGCACGAACGAACCGTCAGGGCAAAGCGTACACGAACAACGCGTTGCCCTGCCGCGGGTTCCGCATCTCCCGCAACAGATCGTTGGGGAGGATGCTCGTCCAGCTCGAGCCGCCGAGGGGGCCGCCGGCGCTGAAGGCGATGTACTGCTTGCCGTCGACGGCGTAGGTGATCGGGTAGCCGTTCGACATGGTGGTCAGCCGGCTCTGCCAGAGCTGCTCGCCGCTCGCGGCGTCGTAGGCGAAGACGTAGCGCTCCCAGTCGCCGACGAAGACGAGGCCGCCGGCGGTGGTGAGGGCGGCGGTGTTGTAGGGGGCGCGGCGGCGGTGCTTCCACAGGGTCTCGCCGGTGCGGATGTCGAGGGCCTGGAACTCGCCCATCTGGCCCGGGGCGTCGGGGTGGAAGTGGTTCAGCCGGCCGCGCACGCCGCCGGTGCCGCCGCCGCCGAGGCGGCGCTCGACGGGGCCGAACGCGGCGGTCTCGCAGTTGAGGTTGAGGGGGATGTAGAGCGCCGTCGTGTCGGGGTGGTAGGCCATCGCGCGGAGGCTCTTGAAGCCGCCGGTGCTGGGGCAGAAGAAGAGCTCCTCGCCGACGCCCGAGACCATGCCGTCGCGGTAGGTGACGACGCCGGTGTCGGGGTCGACGTCGAGGATGTTCTGATAGCCGAGGTCGACGGCGCTGGTGAACGCGCCGCTCGCCCGGTCGAGCTCCCAGAGGATGGCGAGCTTGCCCATGCTGAACACCGACTGCTTGCCGTCGTAGTCGATGAGGATGCGCTCGAACGTCTCGTCCATGTCGTGGCTGTCGCCGGGGATGTGCTGGAAGTACCAGCGCATCTCGCCGGTGGCGGGGTCGAGGGCGAGGGTCGAGTTGCTGTAGAGGGCGTCGCCGTCGGTGCCGCGGGCGTCGCGCGACCACGGCTTGGCCTGGGCGGTGCCGTAGTAGACGAGCCCCGTCGCGGGGTCGTAGCTGCCGGGAATCCACGCGTCGCTGCCGGCGCGGAAGAGCAGGGGCAGGTCGCCCCAGGTATCGCCGCCGCGCTCGCCGGGGCGGGCGATGGTCGACGTGCGCCAAAGGGCCCGGCCGGTGCGGGCGTCGAGGCCGACGATATAGCAGGTGTCCTCGCGGAAGCGCTCGCAGCCGCGCAGGCCCGCCACGACGACGCCGTCCGCGATGACGGGGCCGCTCGAGAAGCCGTAGCCGTCCTCCTCGGGGATGACCGGGGTCTCCCAACGCACCTCGCCGGTGCGGGCGTCGAGGCCGACGACGTGGGCGTCGACGGTGTTCAGGATGATGAGGTCCTCGTAGATGGCGAGGCTGCGCATCTGGGCGGCGGGGCGGCGCGCCTCCTCCATCTCGCGCCGGTACTCCCAGATGAAGTCGCCGCTGTCGGCGTGCAGGGCCTGCACGACGTTGCCGGGGTTGGCGAGGTAGAGGATGCCGTCGTGCACCATCGGCGTCGTCTGCGACACGCCGGGCTCCATCCCCCACGACCACGCGAGCCGCAGCTCGCCGACGTTGCCGCGGTCGATCCCGTCGAGGGGGCTGTAGCCCCACCCGTCGAGGGTGCGCCGCCAGCTCAGCCAGTCGGCGGGGTCGGGGTTCTGGAGCACCGCGTCGGTGACCGGCGTCAGGTCCTCGACCTGCGCGTGCGACGCCTCCCCCGCCCCGAACAGCACCACGACGCTTGCACATGCGACGAACCAGGCACGAACTGTCATCCCGAACCTCCTCAAGTCTTCATCAACAGGCGTCGGCGCCGTCGAAAACCGCACACCCGGCACTCGTCGGGCGGTCGGTGTCGGCGCCCGCGGCGCACGGATCCGTCAGCGACTACGCGATCCCGGCCCCGCGCACGCCCACGTACACCGAATAGAGCGACTGGCTGGCGGTCATGAACAGCCGGTTGCGCTTCTCCCCGCCGAAGCAGACGTTGGCGCAGACCTCGGGCAGCCGGATGACCCCGATGGTGTCGCCGTCGGGGGCCACGATCTGCACGCCGGGCCGCGCGCCGGCCCAGATGTTGCCGTCGACGTCGCAGCGCATGCCGTCGGCGCCCGAGATGGTGTCGGGGTCGCCGGGCATGGTGAGCTGCACGTGCCGCCGGCCGTTGCGGAGCGCGGCGCCGTCCACGTCCCAGACCCGTATCTCCCGCCCGCTGCCGGTGTCGGCCACGTACAGCCGGTCGTAGTCGGGCGAGAAGCAGATGCCGTTGGGGGCCCCGATGTCGTCGGTGACGCGCGTGATGGCCCCGGTCTGCCCGTCCACCCGGTACACCGACAGCGGCAGCTCGGCCTCGGCCCGGAAGCCCTCGTAGTCGCCGCGCACGCCGTACGGCGGGTCGGTGAACCAGATGCTGCGGTCGGGGTGCACCACCACGTCGTTGGGCGAGTTGAGGGGCGTGCCCTCGAAGCTGTCGGCGATGACCGTCACCGCGCCCGACTGCTCGTAGCGGACGACCCGGCGCCCGCCGTGCTCGCACGAGAGCTGGCGGCCCTCGTGGTCGAAGGTGTTGCCGTTGCTGTAGCCCGACGGGTTGCGGAACTCGGTGACCCGGCCGTCGTCCTCGATCCAGCGCAGTTGCCGGTTGTTGGGGATGTCGCTCCACACGACGTACCGGCCCACGCCGTTCCAGGCCGGCCCCTCCGCCCAGAGGGTGCCGGTGTAGTGGCGGCGGATCGGGGTGTTGAACAGGATGTAGCGGCGGAACCGGGGGTCGAGGGCGATGATGTCCGGATCGGGGTAGCGGAGCGGGGTGTTCCCCGACCAGTCGCGCGGCCGGTACGGCGGAATGGCCGGCTCCTGCGCGAGGGCGGGCACGGCCGCGCCCGCGCCCGCGGCGGCCCCGACGGCGGTCAGAAACGTGCGGCGGTCTACGGATCGGCGGTTCATGGTCACCTCATTCAGGTCGGCGAGGGCGGCGACGGCCCCGCCTGAATGTCATCCCGCGGCGAGGGCGGCGACGGCCTCGCCAGAAACAGCTCGTCGGTCTCCTGCGGCGGCGTGCCCGGCCCGTCGGCGACACCGACACGAACCCGGCACCCGCCGCCGCCATCCACCACGCTCATCATCGCGCGGCGAGGGCGGCGACGGCCTCGGCCGGGAACAGCTCGTCGGCGGCCTGCGGCTGCGTGCTCCAAGCATTCAGCGGCATCGACGCCGGCCGGCGGTCGGCCATCGTCGTCGCCGCGCCCGTCATCGCGCGGCGAGGGCGGCGACGGCCTCGGCCGGGAACAGCTCGTCGGTGGCCTGCGGCTGCACCCCCAGGGCGTTCAGCGACATCGAGACCAAACGGTAGTTGGCCACCGTCATCACCACGCTCATCATCTCGCGGGTATCGTACTGCGAGGCCAGGTCCGCCCACGTGTCGTCGGCAATGATACCGTCCCGGTAGATCTCGTCGGCGGCCCGCACGTGGGCCTGCTCGAACGGGTCCCACCCGGCGTCGCGCCCGAGGGCGATGCGCTCCGGTTCGAGACCGTGGTCGCGGGCGCGGCCCACGCTGCCCACGTGCTTCGCCCACTCGTAGACGGCCTGGCAGTTCCAGCCGATGCGCAGGATGAGCAGTTCGCGGAAGTAGGGCGTGAGCGGCGAGACGCGGTTCACGTAGCCGGACTGCCCGCTGCGCGCCGCCTGCATCCGGGGATGGCGCCCGAAGGTGCGGCCCACCCGGATGCCCTCGCCCTCCAGCGGAGCCACCCGCGGCTCGCGCAGCGGCGGCTCGGGGTCGGCCACGTCGAGCCGGTAGGGCACATCGGCCGGCCATCGGGCGAGGGCGTCGCCGTCGGGCTGGACGCCGAACGAGTTGAGCAGCATCGCCAGCAGGGTGGTCTGGTTGACGGTCATCACCGCGTCGACGAGCTCGAGCAGGTCGTAGCGCTCGTCGAGGGCCGCCCACACCGCGTCGCGGACCGACGAGTTGCGGTACAGCTCGTCGGCGAGCCGCAGCAGCGCCGCTTCGAACGGCGACCACCCGGGGGCGCCGGGGCCCTCGGCGATCCGGCTCACGTCGTCGGCGGTGAGCCCGACGAGACGGGCCGTCGGCGCGTGGTCGGCCCACAGATGGTGGTTCTGCGTGAGCCACGCCGTGCGCAATATCAGCAGCTCGCGGTGGCGGGCGGGAATCGTGGTCTCGCGGGTGATGTAGACGCGGAACGGCATCACCGCGTCGACCAGTTCGGGCACGTGCAGCAGGGTCCGGAAGGCGTTGCCGATGCGCACCTCGGGGGCCCAGCGGTCCACCCGGGCGCGGTGCTCTTCCGTCCACGCCGACTCCGGCAGGGGCGCGATGCGCGGCTCGGACAGGCGGACGGCCTCCGCCGTCCCCGGAGAATCGGGCCGGAGCTGCGCCTCCGCGGGCGCGGCGGCCAGCAGGGCGGCCGCGGCGGCGAGGTGCGCGGCGACGCGGGCGCGGGAATGGGTTGCGGACATCACGGCATCCTTTCGCGGCAGGGATACGGAACCGAGTCGTGCATCATGCTATCTCCCGCCGCCGATCTTCGCGACAAGAAATCCAGGCCGCGCAGGTCCGACCGACACGAATCGCCCGGGAGTTACGCAGAGTCCGCCGACCTGCCGGGATCTGCCGCGCGGCCGGCACCGAATGAAGTACTATGGATTGTTTGGCGTCACCGTGGTGGAACCTCGCCGCGGCCCACCCATCCCGAAAACATGAGCCGCTTCGCACGCGCCGCCGTCGCCGTCTGTCTCCTGCTCGCGCCGGCGGGCGCGGGCGTCGGCGTTCTGGCGCAGGCGCCGGAGGCCGCGCGCGGCGGCGGGCCCGTCGCGGTGCTCCCGTTCACCAACCTCTCGCCCGACCCGGCCGACGCCTGGCTCGGCGACGGCATCGCCGAGACCCTCACGGCCGAGTTCGAAGCGTACGGCCTGACCGTGGTCGGTCACGCCGGCGGGACGCCCGCCGCGGGCGGCGGCGCGGCCGTCGATCTCGACGAGGCGCACCGCCGGCTCGGCGCCCGCCGGGCGGTCACCGGCAGCTTCCAGCAGGTCGGGCGGCGGCTCCGCATCAACGCCCGCATCGTCGACCTGCCCTCGGCCGTCGTGGTCCACGCGGTCAGGACCGACGGCGACCGGCACGAGATATTCGCGCTGCAGGACCGCATCGCCGGCGAACTCGCGGCCGGCCTGTCGGCGGGCCGGTTTCCAGCCCCGCCGCGTACGCCGACCCCCCGACGATCGACGGAGCCGGTCCCGGCGCCCGGCGCGGGCGGGGCCGGACGCCGACCGTCCCCCGCGCCGGCCGGCGTCGGCGCCGCGGGCCGGGCCGCGGGCGCCGCCGGCGTCCCGAACCCGGCCGCGGGGATCGCGGGGCTCGGCATCGCGAGCGGGGCCGGCATTTTGACCGGCCGCCCCAGCGTGCGCCCCGAGCGCACCGCCGACGCCCCCCGCATCGACGGCGCGCTCGACGACCCGGTGTGGGAACGGGCCACGCGCATCGCCGACTTCGTGCAGCAGCGCCCCCTCGACGGCGCGCCCGCCACCGAGGACACCGAGGTCTACGTCGCCTACGACGACGACAACCTCTACTTCGGCATCCGCGCGCACTACTCCGACCCCGCCCTCATCCGCGCCAACCGGGCCGACCGCGACCAGACGTTCATCGACGACACGGTGGCCGTCTACTTCGACCCGTTCCTCGACCAGCAGCGCGCCTACGTCTTCTCGGTGAACGGCTACGGGGTGCAGGCCGACTCGCTGCTCGAGTCGAGCGCCGAGCGCACGCCCGGCGGCGGGGGCGGGGGCGGCGGCGGGCGGCCCGGCGGCGGCGGACGGTCGCCCGGCAGCGGACGCGGGGGCATGAGCGCGGCCCTCGCCGCGTCGCTCGGCGCCCCGCCCACCGGCGACCTCTCGTGGGACGCCCTCTTCGAGACGGATGCCCGGCTGGCCGCCGACGGCTGGACGGCCGAGATGGCGATCCCGTTCAAGAGCCTGCGGTATCCGGAGCGCGGCCCCGGCGAACCGCACCGGTGGGGGTTCCAGATCGTGCGGACGATCTTCGGCAAGGACGAGGCCGACGTGTGGTCGCCGGTCTCGCGCGGGATGGCCGGGTTCCTGACCCAGATGGGGCTGCTCGACGGGCTGACGAACCTGTCGACGAGCCGCAACCTCGAGATCCTGCCGACGGTCACCGCCATCCGCTACGGGTCGCTCGACGCCGCGACCGGCGCGTTCGACGAGGCGACGCAGCCCGAGGGGGCGGTGAACGTGAAGTACGGAGTGACCCCGAACCTCACCGCCGACTTCACCTACAACCCCGACTTCTCGCAGATCGAGTCGGACACCCCGCAGATCGAGGTCAACCAGCGGTTCCCGCTCTTCTACCCCGAGCTGCGCCCCTTCTTCCTGGAGGGCCAGGAGGTCTTCACGGTGCCGGGGCAGGTGAACCTGCTGCACACCCGCACCATCGTCGATCCGCGGTACGGGGGCAAGCTCACCGGCAAGGTCGGCGACACGACCCTCGGGGTGCTGGTCGCCAACGACGAGGCGCCGGGCCGGCGCGACGACCTGCCCCTCGACGCCGTCGGCAAGACGTCGCAGGTGTTCGTGGGGCGGGCGCGCTACGACCTCTACGCCGAGTCGTCGGTCGGGGTCATGGCGACCGGCCGCGAGTTCATGGACGCCTACAGCCGGGTCGCCGCCGTCGACGGCCGCTTCCGCCTCGGCCGCACGTCGTCGCTGACGATGCTCTACGCGGGCTCGCAGCACCGCGACGAGGAGGGGGCGGAGCGCACCGGGCCGACCGCCCACGTCGCCTACGACCGCCAGGGGCGCAACCTCAGCTACGGCGCGTCGTTCGACAGCGTCGACCCCGACTTCCGCACCGACACCGGGTTCCTGCAGCGGGTGGACACGCGGACGGCCCGGGCCAACGCCGCGTGGCGCTGGTGGCCCGACAACCTCGTCATCAACTGGGGCCCCTACGCCAGCTACGGCCGCATCTACGACTTCGGGGGGATTCTGCAGGACGAGCAGTCGGGCCTCGGGGTGCGGGCCACCCTGGCCAACGGCATCATCACCGTCGCCAACGTGAACCGCGACATGGAACGCTACGGCGGCATCGACTTCTACAAGAGCTCGGCGTTCATCGGCGGCGGGGCGAGCGCCAGCCGCAAGCTCTCGTTCGGGGGGTTCCTCAACTGGGGCGACCAGATCCGCTACGGCGACGACCCGTTCCTGGGCCGGTCCGTCAACACCACGGTGTTCGCCAACCTGCGCCCGACGAGCCGGCTCAGCGCCGACGTGACCCTGATCACCAGCCGCCTGCACGACCCGATGACCGAGGCGCAGGTCTTCGACGTGAAGATCCTGCGCACGTTCACGACCTACCAGCTCACGAACCGCCTCGCCCTCCGCAACATCATGGAGTACAACTCGCTGAACCGGACGCTGGGCGCCAACGTGCTGTTCACCTACCGCGTCAACGCCGGCACCGTGTTCTTCGTCGGCTACGACGACCACTACCGGCAGGGCAGCCTGATCGACGAGGCGCGGTTCCCCACCACCGCCCTGCGCCAGACCAACCGGGCCTTCTTCACCAAGCTGTCGTACCTGTTCCGGTACTGAGCTCGTTACGCGGTCCCCCGGGGCAGGGCCGTTCCGCCGCCGGCCCCGGACCGCGACGATCGTCCGCGTCACCGCTGCGTCGACCCGCGGGCCGCCGCCGGCCGCCGCCCCGCACCGCCGCATCCGCGCGCGTCGGCGCTTGGCGGCTGTCGTATCCTGTGCGCCGTGCCGAGCTTCCAGTGCCAGGTGTGCGGGACGCGGTTCGACGTGCCGAAGGCGGCGCTTGAGCGCTATCCGGGTTGGCGGCCGAAGTACTGCCGCGACCATTCCCCCAACAAGAAGAAGGCCGCGGCCGCAAGCAGGGCGGCCGCCACCGCGAGGAAGGCGGCCGCGTCACGGTCGGGCGCGCGGCGGCGCGGGCCGCGCCCGCCCCCTGCGCGAGGAGAACCTGACCCCGGCCGAGGCCCGCGCGAAGTACTCGGGCGGCCCCGACTCGGGCGTGTTCACCGACGGCGGCGCGTCGCCCAACCCGGGGCCCGGCGGCTGGGGGGTGGTGTGGGTCGAGGACGGCCGCATCGTGTCGGAGAAGCGCGGCCACGACCCCGACACCACGAACAACCGCATGGAGCTGCGCGCCCTCATCGAGGCGTTCACCCTGCTGCCCGAGGACGCCGCGGTCAGCGTCTACAGCGACAGCCAGCTCTGCGTGAACACCATCACCAAGTGGGCGCCGGGGTGGGAAAGGCAGGGTTGGAAGAAGCGGTCCGGCCCCATCATGAACCTGGCCCTGGTGAAGGAGCTGCTGGCCCTCTACCGCGCCCACCCCGCCTGCGAGCTGCGCTGGATCGCCGGCCACGCCGGCCACCGCTGGAACGAATACGCCGACCGCCTCGCCACCGCGTGGATGCGCTCCGCTCGCTGACGGGCGGTATGATGGGACGAGCCGGTGCCCGCACGCCGGTGCCGCGACGACTCGAACCGGGACCCGAGACATGACCGACACCGCAGCCCTGCCCGCCCCCTCCCCGCCGTCGGCGCGGCGGTCCGAGACGGCCGCGACGCCGCGCGACGCCGCGCCCGCGCCAGTGACTATGGACGACGTGGTGACGGCGCTGGACCCCGACGAGTTCCCCGGCTGCCGCGCGGTACGCATGTCGGGCGAGGAGTTCGACGACTACGACGGCCGGGTCGAGGTCTGGGACGCCGCCACCGGGACCGCGATGGTGTGCGAGGCGGCCGGCCTCTACCACGAGGAGCCTTCGCATCGCCTGGCCCAGATGACGGCCCTGATCGCGGTCACGCGGGGCTCGCCCGTCGGCGTCGTCGGCTCGACCGACCTGCTGCTGCGGGACGAGCACGGCGCGCGGCGCCGGATCATGGAGGCGGACCAGACCGTCTATCTCCATCCGGAACGGGACCGGCCCGCCGGCCACGCCATCGTGGTCGGCGAGGACGCAATGCCGGACGTGGTGGTCGAGGTGGACCACACCACCGACGTGCGCCGCCGCAAGCTCGCGCTCTACGAGTCGTGGAAGCTGCCCGAGGTGTGGGTGGAGGTGCCCGACGTGCGGGCGCCGAGCCGGGCCGCGAACCGCGAGGCGGGGATGACCATCCACGTCCTGCACCCCGATGGCGGCTACCGTCCGGCGGCCGAGAGCCGGGCGTTCCCCGGCTGGACGGCGGCCGAGATCCACCGGGCCATGAACGAGCCGGTGTTGTCGGCCGAGACGATGGCGGTGCTCGAACGCGTCGGCCGGGCGCTGCGCGACCGCGACGGCGCCGGCCCCGGCGACGCCCCCTTTCCTGCGCGGTACGCGCGCCGCGGGCCGCGCCGAAGGCCGGGCGGAGGGCCGCGCCGAGCAACGGGCGCTGCTGTGCCGCCTGGCCGCGCGCCGGTTCAACGCCGGAACCGCGGAGGGGCTGGCCGGGTTGCTCGCCGACGTCGACGATCCCGTCGACTTGGCCGACGTGGGCGACTGGATCATCGACTGCGCCACCGGGGACGAGCTGCTGGAACGATGTTCGAGGCTGCGCGGCGGGCGCCCGCCGGCGTCGAGCTAAAGCCGTCCCGCCGGCGGCCCGTCGTCGTCTCCCACGCGCCGCGCTACGGCCGCGGCCCCCGCGGGGCGTCGGCCCGCCGAGGCAGCCCCCAGCCGCGCCAAATGCTGTAGACGGCGGGGAACACCAGGAGCACGACGAGGGCCGTCGTCACCACCCCGCCCACCATCGGCGCCGCGATGCGCTTCATCACGTCGGCCCCGGCGCCGCCGCTCCACATGATGGGCAGCAGGCCGAGGGTGGTGGTGGCGCACAGCATGACCACCGGCCGCACGCGGCGGACCGCGCCCGCGTACACCGCCTTCCTGAGTTGGGCGGGAGTCGTCAGGCGCCCCCCGTCCCGCGCCGCGTCGCAGGCGCGGTCGAGGTAGAGCAGCATGACCACCCCGGTCTCCGCGCTCAGGCCGGCGAGGGCGATGAGGCCCACCCACACCGCCACGCTCAGGTTGTAGTCGAGGGCGTCGAGCAGCCAGAACGCGCCGACGAGCGAGAGCGGCACCGCCGAGAGCACGATGAGGGTCTTCGCGGCCGACCGCGTGCTGACGTAGATGATGAGGAATATCGACAGCAGGGTGACGGGCACGACGAGCCGCATCCGCTCCTGCGCGCGCACCATGTACTCGTACTGGCCGCTCCACCCGAGGCTGTAGCCGGTGGGGACGTCCACCTGCGCGGCCACCGCCTCCCGGGCGCGCTCGACGTAGGTGCCGACGTCGACGTTCTCGATGTCCACGTAGACCCAGGCGTTCGGGCGCGCCTGCTCGCTCTTGATGGCCGGCGGCCCCTTGACGAACGACATGGTCGCGAGGTGGCCCAGGGGGATCTGCTGCCGGGTGGGGGTCTGCACGAGGATGTCCCGCAGCGCGGCGGGGTTGTCGCGGAGGTCCCGGCTGTAGCGCAGGTTGACGGGGTAGCGTTCCAGCCCCTCGACCGTCGTCGTGATGTTCATGCCGCCGATGGCCGACTGGATGACGTCCTGCACGTCGCCGACGGTGAGCCCGTAGCGCGCGATCTCGTCCCGCCGCACCGAGAAGTTCAGGTAGTTCCCGCCCATCACCCGCTCGGCGTAGGCCGAACGCGTGCCCGGCACCTGCCTTACCGCGGCCTCGACGTCGCGGCCCACCGCCTCCAGCACCGCGAGATCGGGTCCGGAGATCTTGATGCCCACCGGGGTCTTGATGCCCGTCGACAGCATGTCGATGCGGGTCTTGATGGGCATCGTCCAGGCGTTGGTGACGCCCGGGAACCGGATGGCGCGGTTCATCTCGTCGGTCAGCCGCTCGGGGGTCATGCCCGGCCGCCACGCCGCCTCCGGCTTGAGCCGGATGGTCGTCTCCAGCATGCTCAGCGGGGCGGGGTCGGTGGCGGTCTCCGCGCGGCCGACCTTGCCGAACACGTGCTCGACCTCGGGGAAGGTCCGCAGGATGCGGTCGGTCTGCTGCAGAATCTCGCGCGCCTTGGTGATCGACACCCCCGGCAGGGTCGTGGGCATGTAGAGCAGGTCGCCCTCCCAGAGCGGCGGCATGAACTCGGCGCCGAGCCGCGAGAACGGCGCCGCGGTCGCGCCCAGCGCGGCCAGCGTGACCACGATCGCCGCCCACCGCCAGGCCAGCACGCCGCGCAGGACGGGCCGGTACAGGGCGAGGAGCAGCCGCGTGATGGGGTTGGCGCGCGCCGGCCGGATGCGCCCGCGGATCCAGTAGCCGACCAGCACCGGCACCAGGGTGACCGAGAGGAGGGCGGAGGCGGCCATGGCGTAGGTCTTGGTGAACGCCAGCGGCTTGAAGAGCCGCCCCTCCTGCGCCTCCAGGGTGAAGATCGGCGCGAACGAGACGGTGATGACGAGCAGCGCGAAGAAGAGGGTGGGACCGACCTCGGTGGCGGCGCGGCGGACGATGGTCCAATGCGGCACCCGGCCGCGGTCCCGCTCCAGGTGGCGGTGCGCGTTCTCGACCATCACGATCGCGGCGTCGACCATCGCGCCGATGGCGATGGCGATGCCCCCGAGCGACATCACGTTGGCGTTGATGCCCTGCAGGACCATCACGACGAGGGCCATCAGCACCGCCAGCGGCAGGGTCAGCACCGCGACGAGGGCCGAGCGGACGTGCAGCAGGAAGACCGCGCACACCAGCGCGACGATCGCCATCTCCTCGATCAGCTTCCGCCGCAGGGTGTCGATCGACCGCTCGATCAGCGACGTCCGGTCGTAGACGGGGACGATCTCCACCCCCGGCGGCAGCCCCGACTGCAGCTCCGCGAGACGGGCCTTCACCCGCTCGACCACCTCGTAGACGTTGGCCCCGTAGCGCACCACCACGATGCCGCCGACCACCTCGCCCTCGCCGTTCAGCTCGGCGAGCCCCCGGCGGATGTCGGGGCCTATCTGCACCGTGGCGACGTCCTGGACGGTGATCGGGGTGCCCGACTCGTCCACCCCGAGGGCGACGCGCCTCACGTCGTCGACGCCCTGGATGTAGCCCTCGCCGCGCACCATGAACTCGGCCTCGGACATCTCCAGCACGCGCCCGCCGACGTCGTTGTTGCTCCGCTCGACGGCGTCCCGGATGCGCGACAGGGGGATGTCGTAGGCGCGCAGGCGGTTGGGGTCGACGGTGATCTGGTACTGCTTGACGAAGCCGCCGATGCTCGCCACCTCAGACACCCCCGGCACGGCGGTCAGCTCGTACTTGAGGAACCAGTCCTGGAGCGAGCGCAGCTCGGCGAGGTCCGTGTCGTCGGAGCGGAGGGCGTACATGTACGCCCAGCCGACCCCGGTGGCGTCGGGGCCGAGGGTCGGCGTGACGCCGCGGGGCAGGCGTCCGCCGACGTAGTTGAGGTACTCGAGGACCCGGCTGCGCGCCCAGTACAGATCGGTGCCGTCCTCGAAGATGACGTAGACGAACGAGAACCCGAAGAACGAGTAGCCGCGCACCACGGTGGCGTTGGGCACGGCGAGCATCTGCGTGGTGATGGGATAGGTGACCTGGTCTTCGACCACCTGGGGGGCCTGTCCGGGGTAGTCGGTGAAGACGATCACCTGCACGTCGGAGAGGTCCGGCAACGCGTCGAGGGGGGTCGCGCGGAGGGCGTAGACGCCGCCGAAGGCGATGAACACCGCCCCGAGGACGACGAGGAAGCGGTTGCCGATGGACCACTCGATGACCCTGGCGAGCATCGGTCTCCTCCCGCGACGTCGGTCGCGGCGGCCGCGTCAGCGGCGGTGGCCGGCCGGCATCCCGGACATGCCCGGGCCCCGGTCGAGGCTGCGGACCGCCTGCGTGAGGTTGCTCTCGGAGTCGATGAGGAACTGCGCCGACACGACCACGGTGTCCCCGTCCTCGACGCCGTCCAGCACCTCCCACACGCCGCCGCCCCGCCGGCCGAGGGTGACGGCGGCGACCTGGAACGTGCCGGCAGACCGCTCGAGGACCACGAGGTCGCGGGTGCCCCCGCGAATCACCGCCTCCTCGGGCACCGCCAGCGCGTTGCGCGCCACCGGCACGTCGAACGTCACGTCGGCGTACATGCCCGCGCGCAGCGTCAGGTCGGGGTTCTCGAGCTCGACGGAGACGGTCATGGTGCGCGTCCGCTCGTCGAAGTGGGGATACAGATACCGGACGAACCCGCTGTAGGGCCGCCCCGGCAGGTACGGCAGCTCGACCTGCGCGCGCCGACCGACGCGCATCGCCTCGACCTGATGCTCGAAGACCTCGACGTCGACCCAGATCGTCGTCAGGTCGGCCATCTTGTAGAGGTTCATGCCCGCCTCGACGTACATGCCGTCCAGCGCCTGGTCCATCTTCTCGACGACGACGCCGGTGACCGGGGACAGGACCGACAGGGTGCGGCGCGGCGTCCGCTCGCGCTCAAGCGTCGCGATCTGCTCGTCGGTGATGTCCCAGTAGCCGAGCCGCGCGCGCGCCGACGCGACGAGCGAGCGCGCGCGCTCGGCGATCGCCGGGTAGGCCGACGTCTCGAGCCGCGCCGCGTAGTCGACCGCCTGCAGGTACTCCATCTGGGTGGTCACGAGCTGCGGACTGTAGATGTCGAACAGGACCTGTCCCTCCTCGACCGTCTCCCCGAGGTAGTTCACGGCCACGTTCTCGATCCAGCCGTCGTACTTCGTGTTGACCCAGGCGATCTGCCGGTCGTTGTGGGCGAGGGTGCCGACGGTGCGGATGGTCTGCGCGATGCCGCGCCGGGCGACGGGCTCCTTGCGGACGCCGATGCTCTGCACGAAGCCGGGATCGACGCGCACCGTGCCCGGCGGCAGGCTTTCGCCTCCGTCCGCGTACACCGGGACGAGGTCCATGCCCATCGGCGACCGGCCGGGCCGGTCCGAGGTGAAGGTGGGGTCCATCGGCGCGCGCCAGTACAGGATTTCGCGGTCGTCTTCCGACGCGGGCGCGCCGGCCGGCGCACCGCCGACGGGCGCGGGCGCTTCGCGCGCCGCGGCGAAGGAGAAGAGGCGGGAAGGCCAGTGCCAGCCCGCCGGATTGACAGCCACCAGCGCCGCGGCGGCCATGCCGAGCCCGAAGCTCACGACGCCGACCGCGATCGCCTTGTTCATGGCTTCCTCCCGATCCTGGGAGCCCGTGGCGAAGCCCCCTGCAGCGGCGATGCATCCCGCCTGACGGTGTTGTTCGTCGGCTACCCATGCGCCCCTCCTCACGCCTGGTCGGGCGGGCGCCTCGGCCGTCCGCCGGCGGCGTTCACGCGCGGTGCGAACGCGGGCTTCACCGCGGGCTCCCCGGCACGCGCGTGCCGATCGCCCGTTCGAGGGCGGTGAGCGCGATGAGGATGTCGGCGAGGTAGCGCGCGCGCATCGAGCGGACGTCGATCAGCGTCCGCTCGCCGTCGAGCAGGTCGAGCACGCCGAGCTCCCCCGTCTCGTAGGCCGTTTCCGTGGCGCGCAGCGCCTCCTCGGTCTGCGGAATCAGCACCGTGTCGAGGAGGTCGATCTGCCGGTCGAGCGTTTCGAGGCGGACCACCGCCTCGTGGACCTCCATCTCCATGGCGTTGCGCGCCGCCGCCCGGCTCCGCGTCCGCGCGCGGAGCTCCGCGTCCGCCTGCACGACGCGCGCGCGGTACTTCGCGCCCCAGAGCGGCAGCGACATCCCGAAAGAGACGGTGACCGAGTTCCTGCCGTCGTCGGCCACGGGCAGGAGGGCCGCGTCGTCGCGCCGGCCGACGTTGGTCACCCCGACGCTCGCGGTGAAGCCCGGCCGCGCGTCCTTCTTCGCCAGCTCGACGGCCCGCTCGCCGCCCTCGATGAGCGCGCCCGCCGCCCGCAGCTCGTGGCGGTTACGGTCGCCGAGGCGGTAGAGCTCGCCGCGGTCGACCGCGACGGGGGGCCGCGCCGGCGGGGCCACCGGCGGGACGAGCTCCTCCGCGGGCCGGTCGAGCAGGGTGTTGAGGCGCGCCGCGAGGGTCGCGCGCCGCCGCTCGAGCAGGTGCCGGCGGTCGATGACGCGGGTAATCTCCGCCTGCAGCCGGATCACCGCCTGCTGCAGCCCCTGGCCGGTGGCGTAGCGGGCGCTGGACAGGGTCTCGTAGTGCTCGAGCAGCGATTGCTCTTCACCGGCCAGACCGAGCGCGGCGTCGACGTACCCGAGGTCGTAGTACGCCTCCTTGACCCGGGCCGCGACGTCGCGGCGGGCCGCCTGGTGGAGGTGGTGCAGCGCCGTCGCCTCGAGCAGCGCGACCCGGCCCCGTAGCTCCAGGGTCCCGAACCAGGGGAAAGCCTGGGTCAGCGTGACGCCGTTGAGCTGGGGGCCGACCCGGGTCTCCACGCTGCGCAGGGCCTGGGTGAAGCTCACCACCGGGTCGGGCAGCGCGGCGACCTGGGGCGCCCGCTGCCGGGCCGCCTCGTAGCGCGCGCGGGCTTCGAGGACGGCCGGATTGCTCTCGACCGCCGCCGTCACGTACGCGCGCAGATCCGGCGCGGCGGCGTAGAAGTCGAGCGGCTCCTCCGGCGGCGCCGGTCGGGCCGCGTCGGTCAGCGGCGGCCGGGCCGTGGCGGTCGGCGGCGGCGGCTGGGCCGCGGCGGTCGGCGCCGGCCGGGCCGCGGCGGTCAGCGCCGGCCGGGCCGTGGCGGTCAGCGCCGGGGCCGTGGCGGTCAGCGACTGGGCCGCGCCCGCCAGGGCCGGCCGGACCACGGCCGCCAGGGTCGAGTGGGCTTCTGGCGTTGGCGCCGGCCGGACCTCGACCGGCGGCGGCGAGTGGACTGCCAGCGGCGCGGGCTGGGCCGCGGCCAGCGTCGAGATCAGGCCCGCGGCACCCAGCCCGGCCGCGGACAGCCGAGAACATGGTGCAGGCATGCGATCGTCCCCCGTGTTCGGTCGCGTTCCCGGCGTTCGTGGTCAACCCGTCGCGAGTTCACCCGCGGCTCCGGGAGACAGGCGTCCTCCCCCCGAGCGCGGACCGCGACGACACCGGCGGCGTTCCGGGCGCGCGACGCCGCGGTGCGCAGTGGCACCCCGGGCTTGGCGCTCAGGCGAAGAAACGACGGCGGTGAGGATGACGATCAGATCAGCAGGGAGGCGTGTTGCACGAAGAGCGGTGGCGAGGCCGTTCGGGGCCGCGGGCGGTCGGTGCGCCACTCCGCCCGCTGCGCCGCGCGCGGCGCGGTCTCGACCGCCGGCGGCAACGCGGTGGCGGCTTCCGGCGCGGCCTTCAGCTTCGCCCCGGTGACGAGGGGGGCGCAGCAGGTGAACGCCGAGGTCTCTCCGTGGTGATCCTCGGCCGGCCCATCGTGGCAGCTCGTCGCGGCGGGCATGGCCGCCGCGGCGGCCATGAGCGGGCAGAGCACCATGGCCCCGAGCAGGGACGAGCCGACACCGAGCACGAAGGATCGGTGCCACGCGCGGATCATGTCACCATGGTCGCACAACTCCGCGGGTTTTGCACGACCCGCGATGGTCGGACCTCAGCGTCGGGCTCGTACGTCGACGCCCCGTGCATACGGATGACATCGCATGTGCGGTCCGGCCGATGGCGGCGTCAGCGAGCGCCCTCCAATCGAACCCGACGGATTGCAGCAGCACTTGAGGGACAACCCGCCGGACGGCAACGTCCATTGCTTCGGAGTGCGCAGCCGTTCCCGCCGGCAGGCGATGGCCGAGAAAACCGGCGTCACGCAGCGTCGCAGACGATGCCGGGCATCTCGCGCACGTTGCGGTCGTGCCGCTTGCGACTCGCCCCACACGATACGGCGGCACGCGGACCGCTGGCGCGCGGGAGTCCGGGCGGTATAATCGAGCGCTGTTCACCGGAGGAAGCGATGACCACGCCCCAGGAACGCTCGCGGCGCCGGTTCGTGAAGCAACTGGGCGCCGCCGCCGGGATGCTGGCGGTCCGGCCCGGCGAGGCGGCGGCCCAGGCCCCGGGCGCGCCGGCGCTGCCGGCCCTGGAGGAGACGCCCCGGTCGGTCCACCCGACCCTCAACCGACGGACGCGCGGCTGGCTGCGCTTCCTGTGGGAGAAGGCGACGACCCCCGACGACTGGAACGCCGACGGGGTGCCGCACATGTGGTGGGACCGCTACTCGAACCCCGTCGTCACCAGCTACGGCCGCTTCGACCTGCACAACTCGTCGTACGCGCTGCTGCTCATGGCCGACCAGACGCCGGCGTGGCGCGAGGTCTACACCCGCATCGCGGACGGTCTCGCCAGCCGCTACCCGACCTACTGGGGGGCCATCGACTGGCTGACGCAGATCGGTGACGACCCGCGGCGGGAGAACTATCCCCCCCGGGTGATGGCCGGCATCCCCGAGCGCCTCCGCGGCCGCTACAACCGCATCGGGTGGACCGCGAACGGCATCGAGCCGTGGGGGTTGTCACCGGATCCCATCGGCTCGGAGGGCAACTTGTTCTTCCGGGGCTGGTTCAACCTGCTGCTCGGCATCTACAAGTACGTCTCGGGCGACGACAAGTACGAGCGGCCGTTCCCGGTGACCGGCTACGGCGACGAGCGCTTCGAGTGGGACCAGCACCGCATCGCGGCCCTGCTCGAGAGCCAGTACCGGGAGCGCCCCGAGGGCCCCCACTGCGAGAACACGAAGATCTGGTTCCCGTGCAACGCCGCCGCGGGCCTCGGCATGTTCCTGTACGACCGGTTGTCCGGGCGCGACACCCACCGCCCGGTGCAGGGCTGGCTGGAGTACGCGCGCGACAACTTCATCGGCATGTCCGGCGACGGCCGGCTCGAGTGGGTCACGAGCTACTACGACCCCATCGTCAACCACAAGGCGAACGGCGGCCCCGGCGCGGGGGTCGGCGTCGCCTTCCTGCTGCTGCCGCAGGACCGCGAGACGGCGACCCTGCTCTACGAGTCGGCCGCCAACGCCCTCGGCTGGAACGACCCGAGCGTCGAGATCCGCGCCTCGGCCACCGGCCTCGTGATGGCGCGCGAACTCGGAGACCACACCGCCGTCGAGCGGCTGCGCGCGGCGGCCGAGCGCGAGTACGACCCGCGCTTCTTCGGCGGGCACGACGAGAAGTTCGGCTGGTGGTTCGGCCTGAACGAGGCCTACCCGCGCGGCCAGCGCAGCGCGAGCATGATGGTGGCCGAGGTCGGCGACGGCGACGCCTGGAACCGCGCCTTCGACGCCCCGCACCTGGACAAGTTCGACGCCCCCACCGTGGAAGACGTCGACTTCCCGGCCCTCGGCGTCTACCAGGCCTGGAACGACGTCGAGAGCGGCGCCCTCCACGTCGGCACCTACGCGGCGGCCCCCGAGCGGCGCGGCGACGCCACGAGCTGGCGGGTGACCAACCTGCCCGACCCCGGCGACGTCTTCATCCTGTGCGACGGCGCGCCGTTCTCGCGGTTCGCCGCCGACGGGCCGAACGCCATCCGCATCGACGGCGATGTCGGCCTTCACCAGTACCAGGTATTCACCGGCTACCGGGGCCCGGACCCGCGACAGGCCGAGGCACGCCGCCAGGAACGCCGCCGCCGCGCCGCCGCGGCCGCGGGCGTCGCGGCCGGTGCCGCCGCGCCGCCCGACCGGCCGCCGCGCGACACCCGTCAGGCCACGGCCAGCTTCTCCCAGGGCGGCGGCCCCACCTGCGCCTGCTGCGTGGAGTGAGGGGCCGGCCACCCGCCACGCACGCGGACCTGTCCCGTCGGAACGCCCGCGTGACGATACCTTCGGTTCCTGGCGTGATCGGAGCCAACGCGAACGCTCGTCCCTCCGACCGGCGCGAGTTCGCTCGACCTACGGCGCCCGCTTCGCGGCCGCCTCCAGGACGCGCTCGCCGCGCAGCGCGTTGGCGATGCCGTAGTTCCCCTCGTGGCACGCGTACTCGTAGATGACGTAGCCGGGAGGGCTGACGAGGGGCAGCTCCACCGTGAAGGGGCGCGTGTACGTCGCCTCGTCGTGAATGGTGTAGCGGTACTCGATGGTGTCGGCGTCGATGCGGGTGAACCGCTCGACCGCGCGGAGACCGCGGGTGCCCGGGAACCCCCGCCACGTCGTGTCGTCGCGGTAGTGCGTGGTCTCGACCACGAGGGTGTCGCCGTCCCACCGGCCGCGCCCGTCGCCGTTCCACTGGCGGATGCGCCCGTCGATGGGCGGACGCCCGTCGAGCGGCACGACGCGCACGTCGTGGATCATCTCGTTGAGGATGACGATCTGCCCGGGGCTCTGGAAGATCTGATACGCGTTGCTGTAGCCGGACGGCACCGGCGGCACCCGCTGGTAGGTCATGCACCGCTCCTGCAACGGCCGGTCGGCCCACGAATCGAAGGGGCCGGCGGCGCGCCGCCCGCGCTCGGCCGCGAGCCGACTCTCGGCCGCCGGGGTCAGGGGCGGCAGCCGGCCGTCGGACGGGTCCACGATGAGCGACGTGCGCCCGGTCGA
>CAXXTG010000275.1:0-30904 GCA_963666855.2 Vicinamibacterales bacterium | reverse complement strand
CCCGGGATACAGGAACACCAGCTCCTGCAGGTCCCGCACCACGTCCACGTCGGGGTTGAAGGTCTCGGGGTTCTCGTTGCCGGGGCCGAGGAAGACGACCTCGGACGGCATGTACGACAGGTCCGGATGCGGGTTGTAGCTGTCCCAGAGAATCCGCGTCGGCTCCCAGTCGACCCCGAGGTCGCGTATCCACTGCCTGACGTTGCCCCGCGGGCCGGGCCGGGCCGAGCCCGGCGGATAGGTGAACGGGTTGCCGTCGCCCACCCACTCGGTCGGGGCCAGGGTGGGGTTCACGGCCGGCAGCGGGTCGACGAGGATCATCGCGGGCCGGCCCCGGCGGATGTACTCGGCGACGTTGGCCATCTGGTCGGTCTGCATCGACGACGGCAGGGCGACGAGGAGCGCGTCGATGTCTTCGGGGATCGGGAACTCGGCGTTGACCTCGACCACCTCGTACTGCTTGCGCAGCTCGTTCACCACCGACCACTGCGGAAGCTGCTGGTTGCCCGCGAGGTTCTGGCCCCCGAAGATCTTCACCATCGTGTCGACCACGCCGACCCGCTGGCGCGCGGTGCCCGACACCACCCGGATGGTGCGCACGACCTCGTACTCGGTGGGCAGCCCGCGGTCGAAGAACGGGATGACCTGCTGCTCGGCCCCGGCGGTGAACGCGACGCCCATGAAGACGTCGACGATCTCGGAACGGCCCCCGGCCACGTCGCGCATCTGACGGGGGCCGATGCCGAACTTCTCGCGGGCCCGGATGGCGGCGTCGCTGAAGGGCTCGGTGTCCTCTATCAGCACCTCGACGCGGGGGCCGGCGAGGGCGTCGATCTCCTCCAGGGTCCGGATGAGGTTCGACCGCGCCTGCACGAAGAGCTCCGGCACCACCGGGCTCAGGAACGCCTGGATGAACACCGGCCGGTCCTCGGGCAGCTCGTCGAGAAGCGTCCGGGTCTCGGCGCTGACCGACGAGAGCTGCTCGGCGGTCACGTCCAGCCGCACCGCGGCGCGCGCCACCAGCATGTTGACGGCCACCAGCGCCGCCCCGACCGCCACCACCCGTATCGCCTGGTGCGCCCACATCGGGAACCCGTCGGGGTCCCTCGGCCAGTGCCGCCGGCCGGCGATCATCGTGTTCAGGTAGAGGAAGAGCGCGGCCACCGACGCGAACATGACGAGGCCCGACAGGGTCAGGACGCCCCGCGAGAAGTCCCAGAACGGGGCGAACACGCCGAACGGGGCCACGAGCCGGCCGGCGTCGACGCTGACCGCGGCGACGACCGAGTCGACGAAGATGACCCCGCCGCAGAACGCCGCCCCCAGGATGAACGCGACGGTGGCGTTGGCGGTCAGCAGCGACGCGAGCATCCCGACCGGCACCAGCGCCGCCCCCACCAGCCAGAAGCCGATGTAGTTCCCGAGCATCAGCCCGAGGTCGGGGCTGCCCAGGAAGAACAGGACCACCACGTGGCTCAGCGAGAGCACCAGCGACGCGGTGTAGATGCCGAGGGTCGCGAGGTACTTGCCCAGCACGATCTCGAGCTCGGTCGCGGGCAGGGTGAACAGCAGCTCGGACGTCCCCAGCCGGCGCTCCTCCGACCACACCGACATGGTCAGGGCGGGGATGAACAGCAGCAGCAGGACCGGGAACACCTGGTTGAGCTGGTCGAGGTTCGCCAGGTTGTCGAGGAAGAACCGGTCCTGCCAGAACGCGGCGGCCGCGCTCAGGAAGATGAACAGGGTGATGAAGACGTAGCCCGAGGGACTGCTGAAGTAGAGCCGCAGGTCCCGTCTGGCCAGCGCCCGGACGATTGCGAAGTTGACCTTGGTGCCCATCGTTCGTCGTCGTCTCCGAATCAGCGATCAGGGAGCGGGTGACGCCCCGCCGCCGGCCGCGGCCGGCGCGGCGTCCTGCGGCTCGCGGGTCATCCGGTAGAACGGCTCGTCGAGCGACCCGTTCTCCTCGAGGTCGGCGATCGCCCCGTCGAACACGAGGCGGCCGTTGTGGATCAGCAGGACGCGGTCGGCGACCGCCTCGACCTCCTGCAGGATGTGGGTCGAGATGAGCAGCGTCTTGGTGCGGCCCAGCCGCTGCATGTTCTCGCGGAACTGCTTGATCTGGTTGGGGTCGAGGCCCGCCGTGGGCTCGTCCATGATCAGCACCTCCGGGTCGTGCAGCAGGGCCTGGGCCAGCCCCACCCGCTGCTTGTAGCCCTTCGACAGCTTGCCGATCGGCTTCTCGAGCACGAGGCCGAGGGCGCAGATCTCGACGACCGCCTCGATGCGGTCCCCGAGAGTCCGCGGGGCCATCTCGCGCGCCTCGCCGAAGAACCGCAGCAGATCGATCGGCGTCATGTCGGGGTAGAGCGGCCCGTTCTCGGGCAGGTACCCGAGCCGCTTCGACGCCTCGATGCGCTGCTCCCGCACGTCGAACCCCGAGATGGCGGCCCGGCCCGCGCTCGGCGCGAGGAAGCCGGTGAGCATGCGCATCAGGGTGGTCTTGCCGGCCCCGTTCGGCCCCAGGAAGGCCACCACCTGCCCCTGGGGGATCGAGAACGAGGCGTCGTCGACCGCGACGAACGGCCCGTAGTACTTGCTCAGCCCGCGCGCGTCGATCATGGCGGCGGGAGCCGCCGCCCTCCGGCCCGGCCGGAGCCGCCGCCTCCGCGGTCGGCCCGGCACCGCGCCCGCCTTCGCTACAACTTCCTCATCCATCTCGGTCTGCCTCGTCGCACCGCCCGCCTCCGCGCGGGGGACGACCACGTTCACACGCTCGCGGGCGGCGATACCCCGCCTCCAGCGGTTAGACGCATCCGCGCCCCGATTGGCCGGGGCGTCCGCCGGCGGCCCTTCCCGCGCCGGTCCGAACCCGCCGGGGCTCCGTTCGGTCGGCAACCCAAGAGCATAGTCAATCGGACCGGCGGTCATCAAGGGGCGCCAGGGGCGCCGATCCACCGCGGCCGGAACTCGAGGGCCGCGGGCACCGGGGTGGAGTCGCTTGGCACCGCCGCCGCGCGTGGCGGCCGGGAACGGCGGAACCGGCGGCGGTCGAGCGGCACGACGCCGCCGTGGTGGGAATCCGCGGCGGGCCGCGGCCCGTGGTGGGACCGGCGGTGGCCGAAGGCGGCGCCGCCGCGCGTGGCGGCCGGGATTGCCGCGCGGTGCGATAGGATCAGGAGCATTCACGCACCGCCCGACCATGCACAACAAGCTCTCCGCCGTCTTTCCGGTTCCTCGCCGTCCCCCTCCTCGCCGGCCTCGCCGTCATCGGCATCGCCGGAAGCCAGCCCGTCCCGGCCGATCCCGGGGACCCCGCGCTGCGCGAGATCGTCGACCGGGCGATCGAACGCGCCGCCTGGGCCCAAGAGGAGGGCTTCGAGACCCGGTACCGCAGCGCGATGACGCAGCGGGTCCAGCAGTTCGACGGCGACGGCGAGGTCACCGACGAGGAGACGCTGCTCTACGAGGTGGAACCGTACCGGGGCGCCCTGTTCAACCGGCTGACGGCGCGGGACGGGGAGCCGCTCAGAGCCAGGGACCGGCGCGAGCAGGAGAGGCGCTGGGAGGAGTTCCGGGTCGAGATCGACGACCCCGGGAAGCGCGCGGAGCGGGAACGGGACGCGGAGGAGAACGAGATCAAGTTCGATGAGGAGCTCGCCGAACGGTACACGGCGAAGCTGGAGGGGGTGGAGGACCTGCGGGGCCGCCCCAGCTTCGTCATCGCGTTCGAGCCCCGGCCGGGAAGGCTCCCGGTGCGCAGGCGGATGGACCACGCCCTCAACAAGTCCCGGGGCAAGGCCTGGATCGACCGCGAGACCTACGAGATCGCCCAGGTCAACTTCGAGCTGATGGAGCGCGTGCGCCTGTGGTGGGGCATCCTCGGCTCGATCTCCGACGCCACCGGCCGGCTCGAACGCCGGCCCGTCGCCGGCGACGTCTGGCTGAACACCGAGTTCGACGTCTACTTCCACGTCCGGGTGCTGTTCCGGACCACCCGCCGGAGCACGACGACGCAGTGGAGCGGGTTCGAGCTCGCGGACTGAGGGTCGGGCCGCACGAACCGCCGGCCGCCCCCGGACGCGAGCCCGCCGCCGGGGATCTCCGGCGGCGGAATCCACCAAACCCGGTTCAGGCAACCTCCTCACCGGCTGGGCGCGCCGGCGGGAGCCCGCCCCCGCGGACGGAGGCAGGCTCCCGGCGGCCGGGTCGGCGCGGCGCCGCAGGCCGGCGGCGCCGCAGGCCGGCTAGCGTGGCTAGCGGGTCAACGCCCCGTAGACGAGGTTGCGCGACAGCGACTGCACCTCGCCGACGGCGCTCCCCCGGTGCTGGATCATCCCCACGAACGCCAGGTCCGTCTTCGGGTCGATCCAGAACCACGTGCCGGCCGCCCCGCCCCAGCGGTACGTGCCGTCGCCGTAGGCCTCGCCGGCCGCGGCCGCGTCGGTGACGACCTCGAACCCGAAGCTGAAGCCCCGCCCGGCGGGCCGCGTGCTCAGCGCCTCGGGAAGCAGGTGGTTCGTGCGCATGATCTCGACCGAACGCGGCGACAGCACCCGCGCCCCGCCGAGCTCGCCGCCGTTCAGCAGCATCTGCATGAACCGCATGTAGTCGCCGGCCGTCGAGTAGAGGCCGCCGCCCCCGGAGGGGCCGGCCGGCGGCAGGGTGCGCACCTCGTTGTCGGCGAGCTCGAGCCCCTCGTCCCCGTCCTGGTGAATGCGGGCGGCCCGGTCGACGTCGCCCGCGGGCACGAAGAACGCGGTGTCGACCATGCCGAGCGGCTCGAAGACCCGCTCGAGCAGGAACTCGTCGAACGGCTGCCCCGACAGCTTCTCGACCAGGTAGCCCTGCACGTCGACCGAGATGCTGTAGTGCCACCGGGCGCCGGGCTGGTACCGCAGCGGCAACGCCCCGAGCTTGTCGATCATCGCCTGCAGCGGCGCGTCGGCGTCGAGGACGCCCTTCCCGCGGTACGCGCGCGCCACCGGGTGGTTGTCGAACCCGTAGTCCAGCCCGCCCGAGTGGGTCAGCAGCTCGCGCATCGTCATCGAGCGCGCCGCCGCCTCGTGCACCGGCGAACCGTCGGCGTACTCGCCGGCGTGGACGCGGAGGTCGGCGAACTCGGGGATGAAGTTGGACACGGGCTCGTCGATCTGCCACTTGCCCTCTTCGTAGAGCATCATCAGGGCCGCCGCGGTGATCGGCTTGGTCATCGAGTAGATGAGGAAGATCGAGTCGGCCGACATCGGCGTCCCCGACTCGACGTCCTGCACGCCGACGCTGTCGACGAAGGCGACCTTCCCGTTCCGCGCGAGCATCGTCACGACGCCCGCCAGCTTCCCGTCGTCGACCATCCGCTGCATCCCGGCGTCGAGCCGTTCGAGACGCTCGGCGGACAGCCCGACCGCGGCGGGGGCGGCGTGGCCCAGGTCGCGGGCGAGCCCGTGGTGCCCCTGCGCCGCGGCCGGCCCGACGGGCAGAAGCCCGATTCCGAGCACCAGCGCGGCCAGCGGGAGGAGGATCGGCGAACGGCGTACGGCAGCTCTTGGCATGGTGATGACTCCTGGACGGATCAGAACTCAAGCGCCCCGCATGGCCCCGGCCCCCGTGCCGGGCGGCCGCCGGACCTCGTGGGCCACGCCCGGCCACGCGCCGGACTCCCGGTCCCCGAGAGGCGCAGTCGATGGCACGACCCGTTAAGCCTACCCCAAACCGGCGGTCGAGGGATGGGTGCACGACAGATTTGTGAAGGACCGGCGCGAGCCGGGGTTCCAGTTCCGGGAGGCCGGCGCTACGGCCGCCCAGACCGGTGGACCCTGGATCGCGCGCCTCCGAACGACATCGCCTCACCTTCATTGCCGCGCACCCCGAGGGAGCGGGCGCTTGACATCCCGGCCCCGGCGGGTGCAACATCTTCTTGTCGGGTATCTAGGGGTCAGCGGCGCGGCGGGCCGCCGGCTCCGCGGGGCCGGCCGACCGGAGGCGGGCGGTCGGCGGGGGTTCCCCCGGGAAGAGCATCGTGCTGACGAAGAAGCCGGACCTGCTGCAGGGCACGCTGGCGCTGCTGATCCTGAAGACGCTGTCGACCGGGCGCATGCACGGCTGGGGCATCTCGCAGCGCATCCAGCAAATGTCGCGGGACGTGCTGCAGGTCAACCAGGGATCGCTCTACCCGGCGCTGCACCGCCTCGAGCAGCACGGGTGGATCCGCGCCTCGTGGGGCAAGTCCGAGAACAACCGCCAGGCGAAGTACTACGAGCTGACGGCGGGGGGCAGGAGCCAGTTGGAGGTGGAGACCGAGAACTGGATCCGCATCTCGACCGCCGTCGCGGGCATCGTGGAGACCTGACCCGCGCCGCGGCCGGGCGGCGGCGGCAACTTTCCGCCGCCGGCCGGCGTCTAACTTCGGGAACGCGGGGGAGCGGCCTTGCCGGCCGCCCGCCGCCGGCTCCCAGAGGAGCGTCCGATGGACATCGCACGTCCCGACATCGCCCGGGCCAAGCGGCGGCGGCAAATCGCGTACGGGGTCGCCGGCACCGTCGCCGTCATCCTGATCACGGTCGGGGTGTCGCGCCTCGAGCCGGCGGCGCCCCGGGTCGACCGCGACACCGTCTACACCGACACCGTGCAGCGCGGCGAGATGCTGAGGAACGTCCGGGGCACGGGCACGCTGGTCCCCGAGGAAATCCGCTGGATCTCGGCGATCACCAACAGCACCGTCGAGCGCATCGTGCTCAGGCCCGGCGTCACCGTCGAGCCCGACACCGTCATCGTCGAGCTGAGCAACCCCCAGCTCGAGCAGAGCGCGCTCGAGGCGCGGCTCCAGCTCGAGGCGGCGCAGGCCCGCTACGAGAGCCGCCAGGTCGAGTTGGACCGGGACGTGCTGACGCAGCGCGCCGCCGTCGCCACCGCGGAATCGAGGCTCACCCAGGCGGAATACGAGGCCAGTCTCGACGAGGAGCTGTTCAAGGACCAGCTCGTCTCGGAGCTGCAGCTCCGCCAGAAGCAGTCGGCCGCGAACCAGGCCCGCATCCAGCACGAGATCGAGCAGCAGCGGCTCGACATCCTGGTCGACTCGATGGAGACCCAGCTCGCGGCCGAGCAGGCCGAGGTGGACCGCCTCGAGACCATCTACCGGCTGCGCAGCGACGAGGTCGCGGACCTGCGGGTCACGGCGGGGGTCGCCGGCGTCCTGCAGGAGGTGCCCCTGGAGGAGGGGGCCGGCGTCACCCCCGGCACCAACCTCGCGCGGGTCGGCGACCCGACGCGGCTCATGGCCGAGCTGCGCATCGCCGAGACGCAGGCGCGGGACGTCCAGATCGGCCAGCCCGCCGCCATCGACACCCGCAACGGCATCATCCCCGGACACGTCATCCGCATCGACCCCGCGGTGCAGCAGGGCACCGTCACCGTGGACGTCTCGCTCGACGGCGAGCTCCCCCGCGGCGCCCGGCCCGACCTGACCGTGGACGGCACGATCGAGCTCGAGCGGCTCGTGGACGTCGTCTACGTGGGCCGCCCGGTGTACGGCCAGGAGGACAGCGTGGTCACCCTGTTCAAGCTCCAGCCCGACAGCGACGAGGCGGTGCGGACCCGCGTCAGCCTGGGCCGCAGCTCGGTGAACACCATCGAGGTGCGCGACGGGCTCCAGCCCGGCGATCAGGTCGTGCTGTCCGACATGTCCCAGTGGGACGACGTCGACCGCATCCAGTTGAACTAGCGGCGGCCGCCACCGCGCGTCCGGCCGGCGGCGGCGGGGCCGTCGCCGCCGGCTTCCGGGAGTCTCCAGGAGGAGCCAAGAAAATGAACGACGCCGCCCAGCCGCTGATTCATCTCGACAAGGTGACGAAGATCTTCTTCACGGACGAAGTGGAGACCCACGCGCTCGCCGAGATCAACCTCGACATCTACCCCGGCGAGTACATCGCCATCTCGGGGCCGTCCGGCTGCGGCAAGTCGACGCTGCTGTCGATTCTCGGCCTGCTCGACTCGCCGTCCGACGGCCAGTACCAGTTGAACGGCCGGCCGGTCGCGAGCCTCAAGATGTCGGACCGCGCCCGCACCCGGAACCGCGAGATCGGGTTCATCTTCCAGAGCTTCAACCTGATCGGCGACCTCACCGTCTACGAGAACGTCGAGCTGCCCCTGACCTACCGCGGCATGCGCCCCGCCGAGCGGCGGCAGCGGGTGGACGAGGCCCTCGAGAAGGTCGAGATGGCCCACCGCGCCAAGCACCTGCCCAGCCAGCTCTCGGGCGGCCAGCAGCAGCGGGTCGCCGTGGCCCGCGCCGTCGCCGGCCAGCCGTCGATCCTGCTCGCCGACGAGCCCACCGGCAACCTCGACTCGAAGAACGGCGAGGCGGTGATGCAGTTGCTCGCGGGCCTGCACGCCGAGGGGTCGACCATCTGCATGGTCACCCACGACCCCCGCTACGCCCAGCACGCCGGCCGCGAGGTGCACCTGTTCGACGGGCGGGTGGTGGACGGCCCCCCGGACGAGAGCCAGCCGGCGGCGTAGGCACCGTAGACCGAGCGGCACCGGGCCGAGGCGGGCGGGGCCGGCTACCCGGGCGGGTCGACGGTTGTGTAGTCGAGGCAGGTTCGGCCGTCGGCCTGCGAAACCACGGCCGGCCGTCAGCCGGTACCGCCCGCCGCGAGACGCGACCCGCGCCTGAGGTCCGCCGTCCTGCCCGGCCGCCCCGGCCGACGGCGCGGCGAGCGCCGCCGCCGGCAGACGGCCCGCAATCCGCCGGGCGGCGATCAGCGCTTGACGAGGCCCACGATGGCGCAGGCGAGGACGACGACGAACGGGAGCACCGCACCGGCGGCGAACATCAACGTGGCGAGGGCACTCGGCTCGGCGGGGGGCATCTGTTTTCCTCCTCTCGGCGGCGGCCCGGTTCGGTGGAGCCGCGGTCGGATGACGCGGGCGGCGGTTCGGGGACCCCGCGCCGACGGACGATTCTAGCAGCCCTTGGAAGTCCCGCTAATGCGACCCGAACGGAAACGCGGTGAGCCAGGCGCGGGCGTGGTCGATGTCGTCGGTGCGCAGGGTGTCGGGGTTGACCCCCCGCACGGCGCCGAGATAATAGCCGAGCAACTGGAACGCGATGGCGGCCAGCGGCGGCATCAGCAGCTCGCCGACGGTCCCGGGCACGGCGATGACGAACATCGCGTCCGGGGCCACCGTGTCGTCGCCGTCGACGACCAGGGCCAGGCTCGGCGAGCCGGCCGCCCGCGCCGTGCGGGCCGCGTCGTGCAGCCGGGCGTAGGAGCGGCCGGGCGGCGCGACGACCACCGTGCCGACGTCCTCCGACAAGAGCGAGATCGCGTTGTGCGCGTACTCGGCGGGCCGGTACGCCTTGCAGAGCAGGCCGCTCTCCTCCTCGATCTTCAACGCGCCCTCGCGGGCGGAGAACCAGTTCGCGCCCCCCCCGGCGAGCAGCAGCGCCCGCTGGTCCTTGAGCGCGTTGGCGATCTGCGACACGTTCACGTCCTCTTCATCGAGGAACCGGGCCGCCGCGTCCGGCAGCCCCGCGACCGCCGCGCCAAGCTCGTCGGCCTCGCGGGCCGCGAGCGCCGCCGTGGCCGCCCCGATCTCGATCCCCAGCAGGTACAGCCCCACGAGGCGGGTCGTCAGGACCGACACGTCGGGGCCGCAGCGCTGGCCGCCCGGGAAGCAGACGCTCTCGTCGCACAGCTCCTCGATCTCGCTCCCCGGCGTGTTGGTCAGGCCGACCGTGAGCACCCCGCGGTCCCGCGCCCGCCGGCCCGCCTCGAGCGTCTCGTCGGTGGCCCCCGTCGCCGACTGGAGGACGAGGGCGGTCGGCTCCGACCCGCCGCGCCAGTGGTCCGAGAACTCCCGGGACTCGTGGCTCTCGGTGGCCCAGGGGGTCCACCGCCGGAACAGGAAGGCCCCGAGTTCGGCCGCGTGGAAGGCCGACCCGCACCCGGCGAAGACGAGGCGCCGGACGCCCCGCTCGACGAGACGCCGGGCGAGGCCCGCCAGCTCGGGCCGCAGGCCGGCCGCCTGCCGCATCAGCGCGGGCTGCCGGCGGACGTCCTCGATGAGGAGGTACGGATGCCCCTGCCGGATGTCGGCGGTGCCCCGGATGCGCGCCCACAGGGGCACGCGGGCGAGCTCTTCCTCGAGCCACGCCGGCAGCGGTTGGTCGGGGGTGGGAGGCGCCGCCCCGGGATTCGCGTCCATGAGATCGCGCGCCCATCGGGGCAGTCCGGGATTCGACGGTCGTGGCATCGCGTGTGTCGTCCTTGGGCCCGGGAGCCGGCGCGGGCTCCCGGAGGTCGGCCGGGCGGTGAGCGGGCGGCGCCGTCCGGGCCGGGCGCCCGAAGGACGGTGCAGGATACTAGAAAGCGCGCCGACCGGAAACCTCCGGAACCTCCGGAGGGATCGGCGGGCGGCGATCGGAGCCCAAGGCTACGACTTCCGGGCGAGGGCCCGGGCGCGCTCGAAGTGGCCGGGGACGTTGAGCCGCGCGCAGAGGTCGAAGAGGGCCGGCCTCGGTCCCCGCCAGCGGAGGTCGTCGACCGAGTCGAACAGCCGCGCGTCCGTTCGCAGGGTGGCGAGATCGCGGAACCGCAGGGCGAGGTCGCGGCGGCCCGCGAGCTCCGCCGCGAGGCGCCCCGCCCCCCGGACCGCGACGTCCCAGTCGGCGGCGGCGTCCGGTATCGCGTCGATGCGTCCGTACCGCCCCACCACCGCCGCCGCCGACTTGGCGCCCCACCCCCGCAGTCCGGGGAAGCCGTCGGCGGCGTCGCCGACGAGGGCGAGATAGTCGGGAATGGACGCCGGCGCCACCCCGAACTTCGCCCGGACCCCCTCCTCGTCGCGCAGCGCGCCGGCCCGCCGGTCGAACTGCACGACGCGGGTCCCGGTCACGCACTGCGCGAGGTCCTTGTCCGGCGTGCAGATGAACACCTGCTCCACGCGCGGGTCGCCGGCCGCGAGCGCCGCCGCCGACGCCAGCGCGTCGTCCGCCTCGAGGTCCGTCATCGGCCATACCGCGACCCCGAGGGCGTCGAGACCCTCCTCCAGCGGGCCGAACTGACCGAGCAGCGCGGGGTCGACCCCCTCCCCCGTCTTGTAGCCCGGCCAGAGGCCGTTGCGGAACGACTCGATGACGTGGTCGGTCGCGACGCCGATGTGCGTCACGTCGTCCTCTAGCATCGACAGCACCGACCCGAGCACGCCGCGGACGGCGCCCACCTCGCGCCCGTCGACGTCCCTCGCCGGCGGCACCGCGTAGAAGTGCCGGAAGAGCTCGTAGGTGCCGTCGACGAGGAACACGTTCATGCGCGCAGGGGCGGGCGGATCAGCTCTCGCGGCGGGTGGGGGTGGCGGCGGTGGGGCACGGCTCCCACCCCAGGCGGATCAGGTCGCGGCCCAGGCTCTTGGCCGCGTCGACCAGCGCCGCGCTGTCGTCGAAATGCTCGCTCTCCTCCGATCCGTCAGGATACAGCACCACGAGCTCGCAGGCGTCGGGACGCGGGTCGTAGTGGATACCGATGAACCGGGGCGGCCCCGCCGCCGCCTTGAAGAACCACAGCATCAACGTGTTGTATCGGGACGGATCGGGCGCGCTACAGGCGCGGCCCGCATTTGCCGTGCAATCGTGGGCCATACCGGGCGTTGGCAGGAAGGACGCGTTTTTCGACGGCGGGCGGCGCGCATCGCGAATATCCGGCCGGCCGATACGTAGATGGAGGACAGTGCATACCGTGATGGTCGATTCCGCGGCGCCGCCGCTGGCCGCCGGCGACGACGAGTCCGACCGGCGGCTCGTCGACCAGGCCAAGGCCGGCGAGCCCGCCGCGTGCGACGCCCTGGCCCGGCGCCACCGCCGGGCCGCGTACCTGCTGGCCCTGCAACTGCTGGGGAACCGGGACGACGCGATGGACGTGACCCAGGACGCGATGCTGCGGTTCTTCAGCACCCTGAAGAGCTTCGACGCCGCGCGCCGCGTGCAGCCCTGGCTGCTCACCATCGTGCGGAACCAGGTGCGCGACCTCTGGCGCCGGCGGCGGCGCCGGCCGGCCGACGCGGCCGCCGAGTCCGACGCCCTGGTCGGGCAGCTCGCGGCCCCGCAGCCGAGCCCCGAGGCCGACCTGCACCGCCGCGAGCTGAAGGAGCGGGTCTGGCGCGCCCTCGCCGACCTGCCCGCCGACAAGCGCGAGATCATCGTGCTGCGCGACTTCCACGACCTGTCGTACGGCGACATCGCGCAGGTGCTCGGCATCCCCATCGGCACGGTGATGTCGCGGCTGCACGGCGCCCGGCGCCGGCTCCGGGCGAAGCTCGAAGAAGGAGGACGTCATGCCTGAGCCCTGTGGGCGGACGTTCGACGAGGCCCTGCTCTCCGGGTACGTCGACCGGGCGCTGGTGCAGCGCGACGGGCAGCGGGTCCGGGTGCATCTGGAGCGCTGCGCCGCGTGCCGGGCCGTGGTCGAGGACCTGCGCGCGGTGCGGGAGGCGACGATGTCGACGACGTTCGAGACGCCGCGCGACGACGAGTGGCCGGAGACCCCGCGGACGGGACCGAGCCGGCTCCTGGTCGGGCTCGGGTGGCCGTTGGTGACGGCCTGGGGGGCGCTGCTCGCCGGCTACGCCCTGTGGGAGGGCTGGCGGGGGACGGAGAACGTCGTCGAGCGGCTCCTGCTGCTGGGCGGGGTCACCGGCTTCGCGCTGCTGTTCTCCGGGGTCCTGCTCGACCGTTTGAAGACGGCGAAGACCGACCCCTACCGCGGGGTGAACAAATGATCGTGGTCACGGCGAACCGGGTGGCGGGCAAGCGGATCGTCCGCACGCTGGGGCTCGTGCGCGGGAACACGATCAGGACCCGCCACCTCGGCAAGGACATCATGGCCGTGCTGCGCAACATCGTCGGCGGCGAGGTCGCCGAGTACACCAAGCTGCTCGCCGAGTCGCGCGAGCAGGCGCTGGACCGGATGGTCGACGAGGCGGAGTCGCTCGGGGCGAACGCGATCGTCTCGCTGCGGTTCTCGACGTCGATGATCATGGGCGCGGCGGCCGAGCTGCTCGCCTACGGCACCGCCGTCGTGCTGGAGGACGACGAGGAGGAGGCGGGCGGGTAGCGCCGGCGGGCGGCCACGCGCCCGACCGGCGGCGCGGCGGACGAGGCGGAGCCGGGGGCGGCCGGCGGCGGGCCCGGCGACGGCCGACCGCCGGGGCCGGTCACCCCTGGTACTCCCGCAGCATCTGCTGGAGGGCGTCCTCCTCGGCGTCCCAGGCCGTCCGGATCGCGCGCAGCGCTCCTTCCGAGGTCGCCGACTGGCGGGCGAGGGCCCGGTTCTTCTCGAGCAGCAGCCCCTGCTCGGCCGCGTGGTCCAGGAACCGGAAGAGGTGGTCGTAGTAGCCGCCGACGTTGACGAAGACGCAGGGCTTTTCGTGCAGATTGAGCGGCTTCTGCGCCCAAGTGAGGGCCTCGAATATCTCCTCGACGGTGCCGAAGCCCCCCGGGAGGGCCACGCACGCGTGGCACAGCGACTGCATCTTGTACTTGCGCTGGTGCATGGTGTCGACGACGAACAGGCGGCTGAGTTCGCCGTGCGCCAGCTCCTGGTACGCGAGCTGCCGCGGAACGACGCCGGTGACGAAACCGCCGTTCGACAACATGGCGTTGGCCAGCACCCCCATCAGGCCGACGCGGGCGCCTCCGTACACGAGCCCGATGCCGTCCGCGGCCATCAGGCGGCCCAGCGACTCGGTCTCCTCCACGTACCGCTTCTCGAAACCGACGTGGCCGCCCAGGTAGACGCAGATGTGCCTCATCCCGGCGGGCGGCTCCGTACCCACGTAGTCGGCGTCGGGCCGCGGCGCGTCTGCCATCCCGTCAGTTCTCTGCTCTCTCGATCGACGCCGGCGTCCGGGGGGCCGGCATCAGGCGCAGGTCTCGAGCGCCGCCGCCCGGGACGCCTTCAAGGGGATGAGCCGATCGAAGCCGCTGATGCGGAACACGTCCTCGACGTGCGGCTTCATGCCGCAGAGCACGAGCGTGCCCGCGGCGCCCTTCAGGGCCTTCGCGGCGAGGAGCAGCACCCGCAGGCCGGAGCTGCTGACGAACTCGAGCCGGCTGAAGTCGACGATAAGGCGGCGTTCTCCATCGCCGATGCGCTGCATGACGCTCGCCTCGAAGGCGTTCACGTTCCCGCTGTCCAGCCGGCCGACGGGCAGCAGCACCAGCACGCCGTCGTTCCGTTCTTCCGCGACTTCGATTTCCATTGGCGTGATCCGCCCCTCAACCCGCTCCGCCGGCGTGTAGTTGTGCTCCAGCGTCAACTGGTTCCGCCCCTCCCTGAACCGGTAGGTGACGCGGTCGGCGAACTTCTTGACCAGATGCAGCCCGAGGCCGCCGACGGGGCGTTCGGGGAGGGGTGACGACACGTCCGGATCGGCGCGCTCCGTCGGATCGAACCGGTTCCCGTTGTCCGCGATGGTCAGGACCAGCAGCGTGCCGCTGACCCACAACGTCACGTCCATCCTGGGCTCGGCGACGCCGTCGAAGCCGTAGTTCACGGCGTTCGCGATCAGCTCGTCGAGGGCCAGGTTGAGCATGTATGTCTCGGACTCGGGCAGCCGGTTCGCGGCACCGAAGGCCTCGACCATCCGGGACAAGTCGCCGACCGCCGACAACCGCGGGGGCGACAGGGAAACACGCAGCTCGTCCTTCAATATCCGCCCCCTCGGTCCGCCTGCCGGAGCCTCCGGGCACGGCCCGGCTCGACGTCCGCGGGTCGGCGGCCGTTTCCCCCACGCCACGGCCAATCGCCGTCGACGGGACCGCCCGGCAACCTGCCGACCCGTCGGCGGGCCGCGCCGATCCACGGCGCGGACTCACGTTCATTACTGTAACAACTTCCGCCGCCGCGCGCCACGCGGCGACCGCCGACGGCCCGCGCCCCCGCCCCCGGACGCGCGGCGGACGGACGGGCTTCGCCGGCCGCGTCTCGATTCCGCGCCTTCGGCCGCGGCGCTGAGTTTCCCGCGCGCCGGCCGTCCGCAAGCCCGCCGGTCGCGCCGAGCTTCGCCGGCCGTCGTGACACGCCGCAGCCCGGGCGCCCCGAGCCGGAATACGGAACCGCCGGTCGCGCCGAGCTTCGCCGGCCGTCGTGACGGACTCCGACCGCCGCTCCGTCGACCGGCCTCTACAACCCCATCAGGTTCGTGCGGAGCTTCGACAGCCCCTGCCCGGCCGCCCAGAGGTCGAGCTCGACCGAGGCGAGCTCGTCGACGACGGGGACGGCGAGGCCGGCCTCCCGCAGGTCGACCGCCTTCAGATAGGTCCGGCACGACCCGCACTCCTCCACGCGGACGTGCGGCCACGACTCGGAGACGTGGTGCGGCCGGCGGTCCGGGCGCTCCTCCCCGCAGGCCGGACAGCGCGTCCGCGGGAACGCCCATTCCGACAGGCAGAGCGAGCACAGCAGCGTCCGCCGGCCCCGGGCCTCGGGCAGGTCGCGCAACACCGCGGCGACCGGCGCCTCCCCGCAGTGCGGGCACGCGGCGCGGGTTCCGGCGGCGTCGGCCGGCGGTCCGGCGGCGGCTTCCGCGGGCCCGCCGCCGACGCCGCCCGCCGGCCGGGCGGCGAGGGCCTCGGCGATGGGCTGCAGGAAGGCGCGGGGAAAGAACTCGATCGCCGCCGCCTCGCAGTCGAGCGACGCGGCGACGGCGGCGGCCGGCTGCCCGCCCGCCGCGGCGCCGAGCAGCGCCGACCTCGCCGCGGGCTCCGCCGACAACCGCCCCGCCACCGCCCGCAACAGGTCGGTCGCCGACGCCGGGAGGGCCCGCACGAAGCGCGCGAAGGCCCGCTCGCGGGGCCGCTCCGGCAGCCGGGACAGACGCAGGCGCGGTGGCCGGCCGTCGGCGGCCTCGACGGCGCCCAGCCACCGCGAGCCGAGCGCCTTCGCGTACAGCGGCTCCTGCAGGGCCAGCACGTCGCCGTAGAACGCGAGCAGCTCGGCCGCGTGCGGATGCTCGCCGCGCAGCCGCTCGGCGCGCCTGCGACGCGCCGCCCAGACGGGGTGAGGTGACATGCGGCGGTCGCCGACCCGCGACGGCCGGCGCGGCGTCGGGCGCTACCTCGCCCGCGGGGCGCCCGGCGTCAGCAGCGGCTGGAACGGCGCCGACACCGAGAACGTCTCGGTCCGGGGCGTGTAGCAGATCGTCTCGCTGCAGACCTGATACAGCACCGACACCGGCACCTCGACCACGTCCGGCCGGTCCGGGTTCGACCGGTGGAACACCTCGACGTTCGGGGTGACGGGAATCGCGACGTCGACGTCCCCCTCGTAGACGTTGAGGGTGACGCCGAGCTGCGGGAACTCCCTCGGCCGCGTGGGCGGGTACCGCGCCGCCCCCACCCGCAGGCCCGGGGTGTCGGGAATCGTCGCCTCCGACGCGATGTAGCCGTCCGGCAGCGGCCGGCCGTACATGTGCAGGCCCTCCGCGAGCTCGAAGCGCACGTGCACCGTCGCCTGGGTCTCGAACTGCATCGCCGCGTCGGACAGGAAGGCGGAGATGCGCACCTGATCGCTCCCGAGCTCGACCGCCGGGGTCTCGTGGCGCGCGAGGATCTCGCCCAGGGCGGTGTCGCGGATCGTGCCCGCCGACTCGCGGGTGGCGTAGTGGCGGTGGAAGAACTTCTCGGTGACCACGCCGTCCCCGTCCGTGACGTAGACGCCGGGGAACGGCAACCCGTAGAAGCTGCGGCCGGCCCCCTGCTCCGGGTCGTCCGGAGAGATCAGGGTGTTGAGGATGCCGAACTCGCGGATCACCGCCGAGTCGACGTCCGACAGCAGGTCGTAGGTGACGCCGTACTCGTCGGCGAACGTCCGGAGCTGCTCCGGCGTGTCGTAGCTGACGCCGTAGACGCGGATGCCCGCCTCCTCGAAGAGTTCCAGGTTGTCTTGCAGCTCGACCAGCTGCGTTCGGCAGTACGGTCACCACACCGCCGAGCGGTAGAACACCACCACCGACTTCGATCCGCCCCGGTCGGCGTGGTAGTCGACCAGGCGCCCCCGCTGATTCGGCAGCGAGAACTCCGGAAGCCGCTCGCCGATCCCGGGTCCCGTCGGAAACTCGTGCGACGCCGGGTAACGACGCGCGGGGAAACTCGCGGGCATGCCGATGGTGATGCCGAGGTCGTCGGTATGGGTGCCCGGCTCGAGGTCCTCGTGCGCCGAGCGCACCGGAGCGGCGTCCTGCGCCGCCGCGGGAGCGGGAGCCAGCAGCAGCGCAAGCGCCGCCAGCAGTGTCCATCGTGTCATCGTCTCGTTCTCCCCTCGGACTCGGCCACGGCGACCGAGCCGGCCGCCCTTGCTCCGAGCCGCACTCATTCTATACGCTGTCTTCCTGCGGCTCCGGCCGCGGCGCGGGCCCCGGGAGACTTGAAGACGGCTCCGCCAGCGTCGCGCCGCTCCCCGCCGACGACGGAGACGGCTACCTGGTCCTCATGCCCGATCTGCGCGACTGCATGGCGGACGGCGCCACTATCGAGGAGGCGATCGACGAAGCCCGCGATTCGGCAAGGCTCAGCGCATCAACGTCAGCTCGATGACGAGGTGTACGTCGTGCGATTCGTCGCCGCTCATGACCCTGGCGGTTTCTGAAGCCGTCCCGGTCAGCACATCGCCGTCGACCGTTCCGGAGAACCGTACCGAGAGCGTCTCCTTCGTCCACTCGCGGAGGTCTCCCGCGGCTGCGCAGGCGGGGCCGATCGCGAGTACCCGGGGGGTGCAACTCGTCATCGAGGCGGTGATTGAATCGCCTGAAATCGTGCCCTCGTAGGCGCACCGCTCCTGGTTCACGCCATTCGTAATCGTAACCGCAAGCCTCGTGTCGGTCTGGTCGATGGAGGTCTCGAGGGGAGTGCCGTCGCCGGCGCCGATCTGGGCGGCCAGCCCGTTTCCGACGCACCCGCCGCCGTCGACGCTCGTGACGACGGCGGTCCCGCGCCATGCGCCGCCGACATCCGCCGGCGTCGCCGGCGTCGGGCCGACGACCGTCGACGAGCCGTCGCCGCAGGCGGCGGCGAGCATGCAGACGAGAATCACCGTCGACGTACTCGTTCGGAAGCTGTTCATGGACATCTCTCGACCGGCTCATTCCGAGCGCAGCGCCACCGACGGAGCCACGCCGACGGCCCGCAGCGCCGGGGCGAGGTGCGCAACCGCTCCGACGGCGACCGACACGACGATCGCCCCACCCCAGGCCGGCGCGTCCGTCGCGTCGATGCCGAAGAACAGCACGCCGGCCGTCGCGCGGGCCGCCGCGAAGGCCGACACCGAACCGAGCGCGGCGCCGACGCCCACGACGACGGCGCACTGGCGGACGACGAGCCCGAGCACGTCGCGGCGCGTCGCGCCCAGCGCCATGCGAATGCCGATCTCCCGGGTTCGGCGCACGATCGCGCAGGCGATGACGCCGTACAGGCCGACGGCGGCCAGCCAGACGGCGACCAGGCCCGCCGCGCCGAGGATGGCCGCGAGGAGGCGCGCCGGCAGCAACTGCGACGCCACGTGGTCGCGCAGGGTCGACCCCTCGTGGAACAGGACTTCGGGATCTCCCCTTCTTCACTCTCCCCTCCCTTTCACTTCGACAGGACCAAACGTAGCACGGACTTTTGTCGAAGTGCAAGGGCAAGACCGAACCGCAACGGAACCCTCATCGAACCGCGTCCGAGTACCAGCCCTTCCACGCCCGCTTCCGGCGGCGCAGCAACCCGATGACGACGGGATTGGTCCAGACCAGTATCTTCCACAAGGGCCACTTGTCGAAGCGCCGGCAGGACGGCCTCACGCGCGGTTCCCGCAGGAAGCGAACGTCGCGACCGGTTCGCGCCGCCAGCTTCCGGAGGCTCCAGTAGAAGTCGACGTCCTCGCCGATCCACACGCTCTCGTCGTACTCTCCGACCTCTCCGAACGCACCCCTGCGGCAGAACTGCGCGGCGCCCTGCACCATGCCGGTGAGGCGCCCGAGCAGCCGCCAGACGCGAAGATAGAGCCGGACGGACGCGCGCCGCGGCCGGTAGTCGACGTCCACGCCGCCCCCGACGCAGGCCGGATCGCGCATCGCCGCGCAGATCGCGACGAGGAGCGTGCGCGGCACGTCCACGTCGGCATCGAAGAAGACGAGCACGTCGCCCGCGGCGCGGCGCGCCCCGGCGTTGCGGGCGCGCGCGATGCCCTGCACCGGTTCGTGGACGACGGTGGCGCCGAGACGGCGGGCGACGGCCGCGGTCCCGTCCGCGCTGGCGTTGTCGACGACGATGACCTCCACGTCGGCCCCGGATACGCCGCGCGCCTCGCCGGCGGCGGCGCGGATCGAGCCCAGGGTCGGCGCGAGGTACGCCTCCTCGTTGAAGGCGGGAACGATGACCGTGAGCTTCATTCCGAACGCAGGGCGACCATGGGATCGACGCGCGCCGCGCGACGCAGGGGAGCGGCGACGGCGAGAAGCGCGACCGCGCCGAGCAACAGGATGCTGGCGACGAGGGTAGCCGGATCGGTCGCGGCGACGCCGAAGAGCACGCCTCTCAGAACGCGCGCGCAGGCGAACGCGAGGAACCCGCCGGCGGCCACGCCGAGGAACAGCAGGGCGGCGCTCTCGCGTCCCAGCAGGACGACGACGTCGCGTCGCTGCGCGCCCAGGGCGAGCCGCAGCCCGATCTCGCGGGTGCGGCGCACGACGTTCGAGGCGAGCACGCCATACAGCCCGATGCCCGCGAGCAGCAGGGTGAGCCCCGCGAACAGCGCCGACAGGTAACCGAGCATCCGTTCCGACGAGATGCCCGCCTCCACGTCGACGTTCAGCGTGTGCACCGAGGTGACGGGCATGCGCCGGTCGATGCTCCCGGCGAGGGCGAGCAGGGCGGGAACGATGCGCGCCGGGTCGTCGCCGGCCCGAACCAGCAGGGTCATCCCCGACGGGGGGCCCTGCTTCCGGTGGACGTACACGGTGTCCGCGGGACCCCTTCTGACCCCTCGGTCTCTCGCGTCCGCGACCACGCCGATGATCTCCAGCTCTTCCGCACCCTGGCGGAGCCGCCGCCCCAACGGGTCCCGGCCGTCGAAGTAGTGCTCGACGAACCTCTCGTTGACGATGGCCGCGAGCGGACGGCCGCGCTCGTCGCGTTCGTCGAAGTCCCTGCCGCGGATCAGGTCCTGGCCCAGGGTCTCGAAGTACCGCGGGCTGACGAAGTTGAAGCCGACGACGGTGTCTCCGCGCTCCGGCCCGGGAACGTAGCCGGGCACGTCGATGCCCATCGTGACGGACATCGCGCCGTAGGGCGGGGTCGCCGCGAGACTCGCCGCGGCGACCCCGGGCAGCTCGCGGGCACGCACCAGCATCTCGTCGAAGACGGCGGAGACCGCCGCGCCGGAACGGCCGCCCGCGGCGGGATCGACCCGCAGCGCGATCACCCTGTCCGGCTCGAAACCGAGGTCGACGGTGGCCAGCGTCCGCAGCGTCTGCGCCAGCAGGCCGGCCGCGAACACCACGGCGAGGCACACCGCGATCTGAACGACGACCAGCGCCCTGGATGCGAGCCCGCGGCCGTCGGACCCCCTGGCCGCGACGGGCCCCCCGCTCGACACCCGAGACTAGGCTGGCCGATACGACAGCAGGAAGCTGCGAACGTGGCGCACCGCCATCGGAATCTTCTCCGGGGTGTCTTTCCAGGGGTACATGCTCAGCTGTCCGTTTGGCGCCAGCATCGCGCTCTCGATCGCGGCATCGTACGAATGTCCCGGGGTATCGTCCGGCAGGACGAGAACCGGCGTCTGACACTGCCTCACGAAGTCCCGCGTCACCGTGAACACGAAGTCAGGGTCAGTGCGGAACAGTCGGTTCAGGAATTGGTCGGCCATTTGCGTCGTGATGTCGGGGTCCCGCTCGACCACTTCTGCACCCCACGAGTTGCTCTGACTCTCGTACATGGCGTTCGGCAACTCCGGGCGGAACCCGACCGGCTGCGCCGGCACGGCCGCGACCACGCGATCCGGCGCCCGCTTGATGAGGTTCCAGATGAAGGGTCCCGCAATGCAGAAACCGAGCACCATGAACCTGTCGATCCCCAGGTGATCCATCAGGCCGAGTTGGTCGTCGGTGTAGGCATCCCACGGCCGGTCGACCTCGAGCGGGCCAGTGGACTGCCCGGCTGCGTGGCGCAAGTCCGCGTAGATACAGCGGAACTCTCCGCTGAACGCCTCGATCGTGTTGAAGGGATTGCGGCGCCGGATGCCCTCGATCGTCGAGCCGTTCAACCCCCCGCCCGAGATGAGCAACAGCGGGAAGCCCGACCCTGTCTCCTCATAGCGGATGCGGACATTCCCCCTTTCGTAGAAGCGTCCGCCATCGTCATTGCCGCCCTGCCGCGCGAACAGCGCCCCCGGCGTAGCGGCCATTGCCGCCGCGGCGGCGCCAGTCTTCAGCAGCTTGCGTCTGATCGGGTCCACCATACCTCCTCCTCTCGGCCGTGTTTCGCCTCGATGACACGGCGATCATCATGGGGGACCAGTGTAGCCCATAATGCGGCCCCATCCTCGGTGCCGAGTCGCCAACCGGGAGCTAGCCCGGAAATCGTCGCCCCAACGCGACCGCAAGGTCGCGCTGCGGCCTCCGATTGCCGCCCAACCCACCCTGCTAGGAGTCTGCACCGTTCTACGGCGCAGACTCCTAGGTCTCGTTCAGGACCGAGACGACCGCGAACGTCTGGAAGGCTCCAGGCGAGAAACCAGCCGATCGCGAACCAGGGTCTGGTCATGTCGTTTCCTTCAGTTGGGATCAGGACTTCATCAGGCTCATGACGCGGACCGCCGGCTCGACCTCGTCGTCGTACAGCAGCGGGGCGGCAGAGGCCAGCCGGCGTCGGCGGTACGCGATGGCGAGAGCGAGGCATGAGGCCACCGCCGCGCAGCCGACGCCCCAGCGGACCGGGTCGCCGAGCAGCCAGAGGTCCAGCCGCGAAGCCTGGTAGGCGTAACCCCACACGAACAGTCCGTACAGCGGCCACAGGTACATCACCCGGGCCCGGCCCGGCACGAAGCTGCACGTGAACGGCACCTTGTGGAAGCGGCACAGCAGCACCTCGCCAAGGCAACCGGAGACGAGCAGCCAGAACAGGGTGTGCCCGAGCGCCGGAAGGGCCCCCCACGACACCGCGTAGACGGGAAGGGTCACCAGGGCAATCGGCATCGCGCCGAGCAGCCACATCGCCTTGCGCGCCCCGCCGAGGTACGCCGCCTTGTCGTCGGCCTCGGTCATGCGGAAGACCCGGTTCGCCCCCATCTCCGTCGGCACCGCGAAGAGGAAGCGCAACGCGACGAGCATGAGCAGCGCGAGGACGAACGGCACCGACAGGAGCCGCACGGACGGGGTGGAGAGCCACCCGACGGGGTCTTCGTCCGCGATGCCGGCGAGCGGCCCCGGGAGCAGCCCCAGGGCGACGGCCAGCCCGGCGCCGGCCCAGGCCGCGAAGACGAGGCGGTGGCGGCGGCTGCGGGCCAAGCTGCGGGCCGCGAACCCGACCACCGCCCGTTCGACCGGGTGGCGCAGGACGGTCGCGCCGGCCACGCGCGCGGCCGCGCGCGAGACGAAGCCGGCCCGCGGCGCGGCGTCCGGCGGCGTCTCGCGCGCCTGCCGCAGGAGGCGCGGGAAGGCGGCGCAGTAGGCGAGGGCGGCCGCCGCGAAGGTGGCCGAGAGGGCCGCGACGCCCATGCCGTGCAGACGCCGGAAGCTGTCGGGGGCGAAGCCCCAGACGACCTCGTAGAGGCCGAGGAACCACGCCGGCGGCAGCCGGACCGCGGCGGGGCTGCCCGGCAGCCCGAGGAACCGATACGGGTCGTCCGCCGCCGCCAGCGCCTCGGGCGTCACGCCCGGATCGACGGCGGCGAGCCCGAGCAGCAGGCCGGGGGCGAAGAAGAGCCACTCGATCAGCAGGACCACGAACAGGAGCTGCGCGAGCGTCGACGCCCGCCGCAGGAGCCGCGGGGGCAGGGCGAAGGCCAGGACCGCCTGCGCCGCGACGAGGACCAGGAACACCAGGACGCCGGCGGAGACGGTGGCGGCGAAGTGCGCGAGCGGGTAGCGGACGACGGCGCCGACCGGGAGCTGGCCGCCGGCGACCAGCGGGTAGAGCACGGAGGCCGGGGCGTTCACGACCACGACGAAGCCGACGACGAACGCGGCCAGCGCGGCCAGCCTCGCCGCGGCGGCGGTGCGCGTGCGCACGGGCAGGCCGCCGAGGACGACGGCGTCGCGCCGGTCGGGAAACAGCGCGTCCCACACCAGCACCGTCAGCAGCCCCGACACCGCCATCGAGTAGCCGATGAAGAAGAGCTTGTGCGGCACCGACGCGAGGGCCAGCTCGGCGTCGGTCATTCCCGGACCGTAGAGCGTCCAGAGGCGCACGGCGAAGAACGCGGGCGGGCCCGCCAGCGCCGCCGCGAGCCAGACCGCGGGCAGACGGGGGTCGACGGTGTCGGGAAAGAGGTCGCTCTCGAACAGCCGCTGCAGGAACGCGCGGAAGAGGAGGCGGTACTGGTCGCGTTCTTCCTGGAACGCGGCCCCCCCGGGAGCCGCCCTCGCGCTGCCCGGCCGCGCCAGTACGCCGAGGCCCGGGGGCGGCCGCTCTCCCATCCTGCCTCGGGGCTCGCTCGCTTCCAGTCGGCTCGGCGGTCACGTGTCCCGCGTCCTCCATGCCTCGCAGCCCGCCGGTACCGGCTGGAGTGACTGGTACGTGCCCGTCACTTGTGACGCAGCGCCTCCATGGGGTGGATGCGGGAGGCGCGATGGGCGGGAACGAACCCGGACGCCAGGGCCACCGCGGCCAGGCCGGCCAGCGCGGCCGCGAAGACGCCTAGCGGCAGGCTGTCGATCTCGTAGAGCACCGCCCGCAGCACGCGTTCCAGGCCGAGGGCCAGGGCGAGGCCGATCGCGCCGCCGGCTAGGGCCATCCGGCCGACCTGCCCGAGCACCATCGCGCGGAGCCGCCGCGCGTCGGCGCCGAGGGCCATGCGCAGGCCCAGCTCGCGCGTGCGCAGGGCCACCGCGTAGGCGAGCACGCCGTAGAGCCCGACCGCCGCGAGCAGCATGGCGAGCGCCGCGAAGGCGGTCAGCAGCACCGTCGCGACGCGCGACGGGTCGTTCAGCTCGGCCATCCGCGCCAACGGCATCAGGAAGACCACCGGCAGGTTCCGGTCGATGCCGGCGACGAGCCCCGGAATCGAGCGCATCACGTCGTCCGGGCGCCCCGAGCCTCGGACGAAGAACCACAGGCCGCCGACGTCGTCCTGCCGATAGGGCACGAAGGCGAGCGGCGGCGGCACCGTGCTCGCGAAGCTCGGCCGCGTGTCGGCAACCACCCCGACTATCTCCGTGTCGAGCTCCGCGTCGAGGCCCCCGCGCCCGATCAGCGCCCCCACCGCGTTCCGGCCGAGATCGAACTTGCGCGCGAACGCCTCGTTCACGACGGCGACGCGGGGGGCGCCCGCGGTGTCCGACGCCGAGAACGTCCGGCCAGCGAGCAGCGGGATGCCCAGGGTGCGGAAGTAGTCGGTCCCGACGCGGTTCAACAGCGCGGTCCGGTTCGTGTCCGACCCGGCCTCGAAACCCTGGACGTTGAAGTCGCGGGGCGCTCCGCCGCCGCCGGTGAACGACAGGACGCCGCCGGTGGACGCGGTGACGCCGGCCACGCCGGGCCGCGCCGACAGCGCGGTCTCGACGCGTTCGAACAGGTTCCGGTTGCGCGCCGCGCCGTAGCCGCTCAGCTCGGGCCGCAGGGAGAAGGTCACGACCCCGTCCGGCCGGAACCCCAGGTCGATGCGGTTCCTGTTGCGCAGGCTCTCGATGAAGAGCCCGGACACCACCAGCAGCGTTAGGGCCAGGGCGAGCTGCGCCACCACCAGGCCCCGGCGGAAGCGGGCGGCCGCGCGGTTGCCGCCGGGCCGGCCGGCCTCGTCCTTGAGCACCGCGATCGGGTCGACCCGCGCGCTGTAGAGCGCGGGCACGAGCCCGAAGGCGACCGCCGTCGCCAGCGACACGGCGGCGGTGAAGGGGATGGCGTTCGGGTCGAACTCGAACGCCCCGCGGAGGACGTCGGACACGCCCGCGCCCGGCAGCAGCGCCCACACGAACCGCAGGGTCCAGTGGGCCACGACCAGCGCCACCGCTCCCGCCAGGAGCGCGAGCAGGCACGACTCGGTCAGGAGCTGCGTCAGGAGATGCCGCCGCGAGGCGCCCAGGGAGAGCCGCACGGCCATCTCCCCCGCCCGGGCGGCCGACCGCGCGAGCTGCAGGTTCGCGATGTTGGCGCACGCGATGAGGAGGACGGCGCCGGTGATGCCGAGGACGAACAGCAGGCCCAGGCGCTGGACGTCGCGGCTCATCCGGCTCTGCCCGAGGCGGCCGGGCGCGACCTGAAGGGGCCGCTCGATGAATTGGGCCAGGGTCTGCGCGCTCATCGCGGTCTGCAGCGGCGCCTCGACGTCGGCGAGGATGCTCCGGTACAAGGGCTCGAGGACCGCGCGCGCCTGCTCGACGGATACGCCCGGCTCAAGGCGGGCGAAGAGGTACGTCCAGTAGGCGCGGCGGTCGTCGAAGCTGCCCCTGCCCCGCGAGAGCAGGCCGTTCATGGTGATGGGCACGAAGAAGTCGCACGGCATGTTGATGGTCGTGCCGCGGAACCCCGGCGGCCCCACCCCGACGATGGTCAGCGACGTGCCGTTCACGACGAGCACGTCGCCCAGCGCGTCGGGCGATCCGCCGAACTCGGCCTGCCAGAAGTCGTGGCTCAGGACGACGACGGGGTGGCCGCCGACGGCCCCGTCGATCTCGGGACCGAACAGCCGGCCGGCCGCCGGCCGCAGGCCCAAGGTCGCGAAGTACGAGCCCGAGACCTGCGCGCCCTGCACCGTGGCGGCGCGGCCCTGATGGACCACGTTGGCGCGGAGCCCCTTGTGGGCGGCGATGCTCGTGAAGACGCCCTGCTCGCGCTCGAGGTCGCGGAACATCGGGTAGCTGAACGTCTCGTCGCAGGTGCCCGCGTTGTCGCGGTCGCAGGGTCCCGGCTTCGGGCCGGGGGACGCGAGGTTGACCAGCCCGTCGGGGTCGGCCACCGGCAGCGGGCGCAGCACGAGCTGGCTGTACAGGGAGAAGATCGCGGTGTTCGATCCGATGCCGAGGGCCAGCGACAGGACCGCGACGCCGGTGACGACCGGGGTCTTGAGCAGCATGCGCAGCGCCAGCCGGATGTTGGTCATGACGTGCCCCGCCTCGTCCGCGAGCCGCAGACCGCGCGCCCGTCGGCAGCCGTCCTTGGCGCCCTCCACGCTGCCGAACTGGAGCCGGGCGCGACGTCGCGCCTCCGCCGCGGGCACGCCCGACCGGACCAGGTCCCGGGCATGGGCGTCGAGGTGGAACCGCACTTCCTCGTCGAGCGACTCTTCGAAGCCGTCCCGCCGCGTCAAGGCCGTCAGGTACGAGCGCAGGCGCGTGAACATCGAGCGATGCCTCCTCCGGGGTGGTGCCAGGCATAGCCGCCGGCCGCCGGCCGGGCAGGCAGGGAAGCGACGGTCGCCACACTGCCGTCTCCCAGGCGTACATAGGGAGGCTATCACTTCTTTCCTAGCTTCGCAAGGGAGGCTGCGATCCCGCCGGTCGGTGGCGACCCGTGACCGGTCGCGGCGCCGGACCTCGCGGGGCTCCGCTTGCACCGCCGCCCCACCCAGGCCCGCCGGGCCAACCGACGCCGTGCGGAGGGCGCGTTCCTCGCCACAGGTTCACCGTTTCTCGTAGTATGCTGCTGCCGTGATTCGCTCCTGGCGAAACGCGGCAAGCCGCAAGGTCTGGGAGGATGACGACATGCCCCCGACTGCCCACCCCGGCCGGCTGCTGAAGCGAGAGCTCGAGGCCCGGAACCTGAGCGCGAACCGCCTGGCGCTCGACGTCGGTATGCCGTCGGGACGGATCACCGACATCCTGAACGGCCGTCGATCGATTTCCGCCGACTCGGCCGTGCGGTTGGGCCGCTACTTCGGCAACGGGGCGCGGTTCTGGCTTGGACTCCAGGGCCAGTACGACATCGCGACGATCGAGCAGGAACGCGGCAGCGAGATTGCGCGACAGATCCGGCCCGCGGCTACCGCCTGACAGGCTCCGCCACTAGGGTGGGTCCCGACCCGCTGCGAAGCTGAGCGACCCGCGGGACGCCGCGTTGCGCCGAGTGTTCCGTGACTGGGTGCGGCAGTTGGCGGAGCGGCTGGCGCCGGCCGGCGCGGAGTTGCCCCGGGTGCAGACGCTGGAGGAGCTGAAGATGACCTTGGTCGAACGCGTAGCCGAGTGGCCGAAGCAGTGGCTTCAGGAAGGCCTCGAGCAGGGCCTCGAGCAGGGCGTCAAGCAGGGTGTCAAGCAGGGCCTCGAACGGGGGCTTGCGCAACAACGCGCGCTCTTGCGCCGGCAGGCGGCGTTGCGGTTCGGGGCCGAGACGGCGTCCCGGGTGTCCCGGGCGGTGGAGCGGATTGCCGATCCGGAGGGCCTGGCCGCGGCGGGCGATTGGATCGTGCGGGCCGACACCGGCGACGAGCTGGTCGCGCGGCTGTTGCAGCTCGCCGGGGGACGGGACACGCCCTGAACGCGCTCGGCCGGCAGGAGGGTCTCCGGCCCGTCATCCGGCCACAGCTCGGCAACGGTCGCCGGACGGTCAACGGGCGGCGGCGTTCAGGACGATCTCGTCGCGGCCGGCTTCGGCGGCCGCCGTGGCCGCTCGCCGAACTTCGTCCGCGTCCTGCCGCATACCGACCAGGGCCGCGTTCAGTCCCTCGGACTCGAAGCGCCCCCGCGCTTCGGCCGGCGACAAGCAGCGCGTTCGCTCGACGCCGTCGGCGGCCGTCGTCGTGATCAGTATCAGCGCCTTGCGGGCTTCGATTCGTATGCCGGCGTACATCCGGTCCCTGACGGCGTGGCCGGCTCCCGGGCCAAGGTCTTTCGGATCGAGGCCGACCGCCTCGCCGAGCTCATGCCCGGCCCTCGCGCGAATAGTCGCGGCGGCGGCTTCCCAGACGCCCATGACGAGTCTCGCGTAGGGCGGTTCAATGGCGTTGACCGCCACTTCCAGGCTCTCGGGGTCGCGCCGCGCCGCGGTGATTACGTCGAGGAGGTCGCGGGGCAGCGCGTCCTCTCCCCGTTCGAGCTTCCCCTTGAGGATCTGTGACGTGGCGAGCACGAGCTCGACGCCGCCGTCCACCTCGGTCTCCCGTTCTGCGCCCCGCGGTTGCGGCTCGTGCGGCCAGATTTCCACCGTCTGGCTTTCGTTCCCCACGTGGAACGCCGCCCGGTACTGTCTGCGCCTGGCGTTGTACCCGCAGGCCTCGGCACCGAGCGATCGCATCACGCCGTTGAGGCCCTCGCTCTGTTTCCACAGCGCGAAGTTCCGGCGGGTGACGATGTCGATGTCCCGGCTCTTCCGGTGGCGCCAGCGTGCGGCGAGGATTGTTCCACCCCCGAGCCTCAGCTTCGGCCCGGGTTCCGACGGAGAAGCGAGGGCGGCCTTGAGCGGATCGCGGATGCGCGTCCACAGCGTTCGCGCCGGCTCCGGCAGGCGCAGCTCTTCTCTGCTCACGGGTCCCGCGGCTCGGCCGGCGTTTTCGCCCAGCGGTTGACGCTCCGCGCGATCCCGCATCTCCCGAGCCCGTTCCGGTGGAGCGCGGCCACCAGCCCGCGCATCGTATAGGCATGCTCGGCCCACGCCTGCAGGACCTCCGTCCAGTCGGCCTGGTTGGCCCATGCGTCGAGGATCGCGCTCTGCCGGCTCGTCGGCCGCTCAGTCCGGACCGCGTCGTAGAACTCCCGGCTCGTCGGCGTCCGGGGCCATCCTGCGCAACGGCACGCGAGCCAGAGCGCGACCGTCGGGCTGTCGGGTCCCGTCGCCGTCACGGGCTCGCTCAGCCTGAGCAGCTTCGTGAAGCGCTCGCCGGCCGGTTCGTCGTCGAAGCGCTCGGACGGCAGCAGGGTCTCCGGCCGGTCCTCCGGCCACAGTCCGGCAACGGTCGCCTCCGATCGAAGCGCGGGCGCGGTCAGTTCGTCGGTCACGTCGAGTTCTCTCGGCGATTATCGCTCATGCGCTCGATCAACCCGCGCGATTGGGCGGGACGGGCTACGGCAACGGCCCCGAAACAGCAACGAGTCGACGGTGGACGAGGCCGCGAACGAGCCGCACCACGGCGTCGGCGCCGAGTGAGCCGCACTCGCGGCGGAGGCCAAGGGTCAGCACGGCACTTGCGTCCGGCCCGTCATCCGGCCACAGTTCGGCAACGGTTGCCTACGATGGACGCGCGGGCGCGGTCCGGTCTCCGTCCGCGAGATCCTCTCCGCGACCATCGCTCACGGCCCGCGCGGTGTCCGGGTGCGGCGCTTCACTCCACGTGAAGCGCGCGCGCCAGGTCGAGCCTCAGAATTCGACGGGCCGGTCCGACATGGGCGGCCGCGGTGACACCGACGACGAGCAGCAGGACCCCCGCCCATACCACCGGGTCCGCGACCGAGGCCACCGGGTCCGCGACCGGGCCACCCGGAACCGCTTGCGATGCGAGACCCGTCACGGCGAAGGTGAGGACGACGCCCGCGCCGGCGCCGAGGGTCGCCACCCGCGCGCCGGTCGCCAGCACGAGTCGGAGCAGGGTCCCGGAGCCGGCGCCCAGCGCGGCACGGACGGCGAACTCCCGCGTGCGCCGCAGGACCAGATAGGCGACGACGCCGTAGAGGCCGATGGCGCCCAGCACCAGCGCCACGATGCCGGAGGCGCTCGCCACGGATGCCGCGATCCGAGTCGGCAGCGTCGCGGCGGCGGCCGTCTCGCTGAAGCGTGTCCCCCTGGTGAAAGAAGAAGACGTCCGGCTCGATCCGGCGCAGCTCGCGCTGGATGGCGGCGGACAGCGCAGCCGCATCGCCGTCGGTCCGGGCGAGCAGCAGCGTGAAGGGATGAGGCTGCTGCGCCGCGGCGAGGTGCAGATAGGAAGCGGGTTCCTCGCTCTCGGCTCGCACCTGGTAGTCGGCGGACACGCCGACGACCTCGTAGTCCGGTCCGTCCCACGTCCCCAGCCGGAACCGCCGCCCGATCGGCGTCTCCGCCGGCCAGAAGCGCCGGGCCATCGCTTCGCTGACGATCGCGACACGCGGCGACTCGAGCGTGTCCGCGGCGGTGAAGGTCCGTCCCTGCAGCAGCGGGACGCCCAGCGTGGCGAAGTAGTCGGCAGACACGACGACACTGTCCACCGGCGCGCCCCGGTCGCCCGGCCCATGCAGCCCCGAAACGAGGACGTTCTCCCGGTTGTTCATGGCGTCGAGGGGAACGGTCGACGCCAGAGACGCCGCCTCGACCCCGGGCATCGACTCCACCCTCTCGATCGCGGTGCGCAGGAAGCCATCCGTGCGGTCCAGCTCGTAGCCGATCTCGACGAGGTCAACGCCCACCACCGCCACCCGGTCCGGATCGAACCCGGGCGAGACGCCGGCCGCGCCCGACGCGCTTCGGACCAGAAGGCCCGCGAGCACCAGCAACGGCACCGTGACCGCCAACTGCACCGCCACCAGCGCGTCGCGCAGGACCCAGCGCCGACCGCCGGCGCGCGCCACCGCGACCGCGCCGTTCAGGTCGCGCACCAGGTCGGGTCGCGTCGCGCGCAGCGCCGGCACGAGGCCCGCCGCCACGCCCGCCCCGGCCGCCAGTGCCGCCGTGAACAGGAAGGCGCGCGTATCGAGCACCAACTCGAAGGTGAACGGGAACGGTCCGAGGGAAAGCTCCGCCGACGCCAGGGTGGACAGCAGGCTCCAGGCCAGGGCCAGCCCCGCCCCCGCGCCGAGGCACGAGAGGACG
>CAXXTG010000274.1:0-16238 GCA_963666855.2 Vicinamibacterales bacterium | reverse complement strand
GTTCGCGAGGTCGATCTTCGGCAGGATCTCGACGACCGTTCCGCGGCGCGTCTCGATGATTCCGACGTAGTTCTGCGCGTAGATGCGGCCCTTCCGGAGCGTCAGGGCGGGCCGCCACCCGGCTTCGGCGTCGGCCGGTTGCGCGAGAGCGAATCGCTCGAGCTCCCGTCGCTCGTCCTCCTCGAGTCCGGTCAGCGCATCGTGCTCTCGCACGACCAGCTTGCGCCGCGCGCCGCGGCGAGGACGTGCCGCCGGCGCATCCGCGGTCGTCGCATCCGCGAAGGAGACCGGCTGATTAGCGGGCGGGGCAGGCCGTCCGGGTGGATGGCGGCCGCTCGTGTCACGGAGGTCGGCGGGTCGGTCGCGCCCGCTCGCGGCCGGCATGGTCAGTCGCCCCCGGCCGCATCGTCATCTTCCGCCAGCGTCTTCGTTTCGTAGATCTTCCGGTACTCCGTCGGGGCCGTCCACCGGCCGTCCTGCGCAGGCAGCAGCTCGTACACGGCCCGGTCGGCATCCACCAAGTCCATTCGAACCAGCTCCGCCGGCGGGTCCGACTTCCGCGACGAACGAGTTCCGGTTCAGGACCGCGCGTATCTTCTCCCAGTCGTCGTAGAAGTACTCCTGCAGCAGCGGCACGATTCGCGTCCGGAAGGCGCTTGCGAGCGCCGCCGTGGTGTCGACCCCCAGGAAGTAGGTGTGCCCGATCTGGTGTTCCCGGTCCAGCAGGACGGCGATGCGCCGGTTCATCGCGGCGAGGAGTCTCCCGGCAATCGATGCCGTCCACGTCCTTGCGGATGTCCGCATGGAACGGCTCCGGCATCATCTCTTCGAACACGAACCGGCGCCGCAGCGCGGTGTCGAGCAGGGCGATGGATCGGTCCGCGGTGTTCATCGTCCCGATGACGTGGAGGTTCGCCGGCGCGCCGAAGTCCGTCTTCGAGACGGGCAGCGTCACCCGCGCCTCGTCGTCCCGGCCGAGCCGCTTCGAATCCTCGATCAGGGTGATCAGCTCGCCGAAGATCCGGGCGACGTTGCCGCGGTTGATCTCGTCGATGACGAGCACGTAGCGCCCGTTCGGGTCCGCCGCAGCACGTTCCGCGATGCGCCGGAACACGCCGCGCGACAGCTCGTACCGCACCTCTCCGGCCGCTCTGCCGTCGGCCGGAGCCTCCGCGCCGGCGTTCCCTCCGCCCGCCAGGACGGGCCGGATGCCTTCGACGAAGTCCTCGTAGGTCGTGTTCTGGTGGAACGTCACCATCTCGATCCGTCCGGCGCCTCGATGCTCGTCGAACCGGCGCTTGACGGCGGCGCGGTCCTCCCGCGCCACGTCATCCGCTTCCCGGTTCTCGACCACCGCCACCGCGCGCGTGACGGTGTGCCACGTCTTCCCGGTGCCGGGCGGGCCGTAGAGGATCGTGTTCAGGGCATGCACCTGCCGGATCGGGTCGCCGCTGCGGTCGGGACCGGGGGGGCTCGGGCCCGGAGACGGTTCGCGGTCCACGATGTCGGCCTTCAGCTTCGGGTGGAGCTTCAGGGCCTCGGCGAGCTGCTTCTCCGCCCACCCCATCGTCTTGTACACCGTGGCCTTCTCGGGCTCGGGGACGGGCCGATAGTTCGCCGTGTCACCCCGCTTCCGCGGTTGGTCGCGGCGCAGCCAGCCGTCGAAGGTGTTGCCCTCCTGGTCGGCCGTGCACCGGAGGACGAACGGGCCCTTCTCCTTGATCCACCAGACGACGGACTGAGCATCCAGCCGCGTGGCCGGCCAGTCCATGCCCAGCCTCCGCGCCTCGTCGAGTACGCGGTCGAGGAAACCCAGGGCATGCTCGTACTCGCCCCCCGCGTCGCGGGCCGAGAACGGCGGGTAGCCCAGGCTCCGGTACGTGTTTTGGAATGCGCTCTGTTGGTACGGCGGATAACCCTGCGTGTCGATCCCCATCATGAAGTACGACGCGGCGAGAAGGCGCCTGCCCTTGGCTCCTCGTCCAAACACGCTCTCGGGCAGCCTGCCATCGAATGCGCGAACGCGATCGCCGGGCGTTCGATCGTCTTCGGACCACATGTTCCACAGCGCGTCTCGGGCCTCGTCCGGGTGGTCTTCGATCCACTTCTCGATCTTCGGCCGGTCGAACCTGGAGATGATGATGTTCTCCCTGTGCGTGATCGCTGCCTTCACCAGCCCCGGCCAGTCTCGGTCATCGCCCAGCAGCGCCGCACGGGCCGCTGCCAACGCCTTCGCGAGATCGATCTTGAAGCGTTCCTTTCTGTCGATCTCCTCGTACTTCTCCCTCGCGCGGGCGAGGTATGCGCTCCATGATGCGTCAGTCATCGCCATGTAGGTGTCCTGATTCGGCGGCGGCCGTCTCGGGGTCCTCTTCTTCTCGGGGGGCGTCTTCTTCGCCTCTGTTTCGGTCGGGCCTCACGTGCGCAACAGTCCGGGGTCCCGATCTCGGGCCGCGGCTTCGAGGGGCGTGGGAGGGCGGACACCAGAACGGAGAGTGACGCCGCGGCGCCTGGGACGGGAGCGGCGGTCCTTGTTGCCGGAAGCCGCGTTCGGACTGACTGACGGTCGCGCCGGCGACGTCACTGCCGCTCGACGACGATCTCGGTGCCGTCCGGGACCGCCGCGAGTACGGTCGGGTCGCCGTCGATGGCACCGATGACGTTGACCGCACTCGCCGGCCGGATTTCGTCTCCGCGGCTCATCGGCGTCGGTCCCCAGAACAGACAGAGCGCGCTGCCCGGCGGCCAGTAGGCCACCGCTCCCTTGTCCACGGTCTCCGCCGCGTCCGGTGCTTCCGGCGCGTCGACGGGAATCGAGAAGTAGATCTCGTCGCCCCAGGTCTGCACCCCGCCGGTGATGGGAAGTGCGTCCCATACCGCGTCGGCGGTGGTCGAGCCGTTCAGCGCCGCGGTCACGGCCACCTCGCCGGCGCGTATCCCAATCAGTCTGTCGCCCATACGTGGCTTCTCCTCGAAACGGCCTGTTACGGAGCCGGTACCGGGGGGCGTGGCGTCCGATGCCGGTCACGGGGCAGGGACGCCCAGCTCCGTCGCGACCGCCTGCAGGCGCTTGTCCAGCGTCCACAGCGCGCATCTCTCCAGGATGGACGACGCCAGCAGGTGCATGTCGACCCAGCCGAGACCGCGTCCATGAATGCGCTGGTCTCGAACGAGTCGCATGACCTCCTCGTGCTCGGCCACCATCGCCCGCGGGAGCGCGCTCAGCAGGCGCAGGAAGCGGTCACGATCGGCGACGGAGCCGCACGCGAGCTCCCCGACGACGAACGGATGGCAGAGCACCCAGTCCTGCTCGAGCAGGGACGCCAGCCCATGGCGGTCGCGCCGCAGATGGTCCACCCAGACCGACGTGTCTGCCAAGACGATCATGGGTCCTGCCGCGGCCGGCGCCTCGGGATGGGGCGAAGCTCCTTCTGGCTGCCTCCCAGGGCGGCGAGGCGGCGAGCGCTCTCGCGCGCGATCAGGGCTTCCAGCCCGCGTCTCACGAGCGTCGTCTTCTCTTGGATGCGGGTCAGCCGCGCAGCCTCGCGAAGCAGGTCGTCGTCGATGTTGAGGGTTGTCCGCATATGTATGAATATGCATGTTCAGTATGCGCCCGTCAACCCGTCGTACTGGCGACGCGTCCGATCCGCGTGCGATCATGGCGGCATGGCGGTCACCGCGTACTCCGGGTCGATGCGCCCCGACGGGGGGCTCGTCGGCGCGGCGGGTCTCGGCTGCGCCTGGGGTACGGCAGCCTCGCGTGGGCGGCCCGGCAGCCGGGCGAACCGTCGCTGGGTCCTCTTCGTGACCATCGCCGGCTGTACCTCGCTGCTGACCTTCGGCCTGTATGCCGCTTGGCCCCGTTGGGAGAACGGCCCGTTTCCGGTGGGCCGCCTGCTTCTCTGAGCGGTCGTATTCCGCGCCTGTCTGCGGATTGAATTCGGCCCGCGGAGCGGTGCTGGCTGGCGCGGGATGCACCGCCGGTCCGACGCAGCGGCACCCCGCCGCCTCCGGTCGGCGGATTGCCCTGAGCCGGCCGGCGGGTGTGCGCCGGGCGGTCCCGTGGGATCGGGCAGTCAGGGGAACACGCCCAGCGACAGGTAGGACCGGGCGACCTTCTCGATGGCGTTGGCCATGGCCGCGATGCGCAGCGAGCCCATCTCGGGGCGGCGCGCCAGCGTCCCGCGGATCTCGCGGTAGGCGACGGCCATGATCTCCTCGAGCCCCGAGTTGACGACGGTCAGCTCGTCGGGCCCGCGGATGACGGCGGCGCGCTGGTCCGGGGTGAAGCGGTCGCCGGTGGCGGTCTCGATGGCGCCGAGGATGCGGTCGTAGGTGCTCTCCTGGTGCCGCTTCTCGATGCGGCCGAACCCGATGTGCGACAGGTTCTTGAGCCACTCGAAGTAGGACACGATGACCCCGCCGGCGTTGGCGTAGATGTCGGGGATGACGAGGACCCCCTTGTCGGCGAGGACGGCGTCGGCCTCCGGCGTCGTCGGTCCGTTGGCGCCCTCCAGCAGGATGCGGGCCTGGAGGCGGGGGGCGTTCTCGTCGGTGATCTGGTGCTCGAGGGCGGCGGGAATCAGGACGTCGCACGGCAGCTCGAGCGCCGCGCGGGTGTCGGCCAGGGTGGCGGCGCCGGGGAAGCCGAGGATCGAGCCGGTGGCGTCCCGGTGGTGCCGGACGGCTTCGGGATCGAGGCCGCCGGGATCGGCCACGGCCCCGTCGTGCTCGGCGATGCCGACGATGCTAGCGCCCGCCTCGTGGCACGACTTCGCCGCCCAGTAGCCCACCTTCCCGAACCCCTGCACGACGATGCGCTTGCCCGCGACGCCGGGCCCGAGGCCGACGCGCCGCATGTCGCCGGCGTCGCCGCAGGCCTCGCGCAGCACATAGAACAGCCCGCGCCCCGTGGCCTCGGTGCGTCCCTTGATGCCGCTCAGCTCGACGGGCTTGCCGGTCACGCAGCCGAGGGCGTCGATCTGGTCGGGGCGGAGGGCCGCGTAGGTGTCGGCTATCCACGCCATCTCGCGGCTGCTGGTGCCGTAGTCGGGGGCCGGCACGTCGACGGCGGGGCCGATGAAGTTCTTGCGCACGAGCTCGTGCGTATAGCGGCGGGTGATGCGCTCGAGCTGGTCCAGGCTGTAGGCCCCGGCGTCTATCTGCACCGCGCCCTTGGCGCCGCCGAAGGGGACGTCGACGATGGCGCACTTGTAGGTCATGAGGGCGGCGAGGGCCATGACCTCGTCCTCGTCGACCTGCGCGCTGTAGCGGATGCCGCCCTTCAGGGGGAGCCGGTGGTGGCTGTGCTCGACCCGCCACGCCCGGACGACCTCGAGGCCGCCGTCGGGCTGCCGCACCGGGAAGTCGAAGCGGTAGAGCGCGTTGCAGCGCTTGATCTGGTCGAGGAGGCCGGCCGGGTGGTCGGTGAACGACGCGGCGCGGTCGAAGATGCTCGACAGGTCCGAGAAGAACCGGTGGCGCCTGGTCATTGCGGGCATTCCGAACGCCCCGCGCAGTACGGCGGACTGCGCGGGGCGTTCAGGCCGGGCTGCTACGGCAGGGCGTAGGCCAGCAGGGTGGCCGACCGGCCGCCGCCGCTCGTCGCCAGCACGATGAACTGCCGGCCGTCGACCTCGTAGGTCATCGGCGAGCCGCTCTGCGGGGCGGTCATGTACACCGCGCCCACCTCCTCGCCGGTGGCCTTGTCGTAGGCGCGCAGCATCGCCCCGGCCTCGCCGGTCTCCGTGGTGTAGAAGCCCGACTCGCCGGCGACGACGAGGTTCTTGGTCACCAGCACCCCGACCCGGCCCGGCCAGCCGGTGCGGCCGATGTCCCGGCCGTCGAGCAGGGGGTGGTTCCGGATGTTGTCGGGCGCCTCGCCGTGGGGGACCTGCCACGCGATGTCCCCGGCGTTCATGTCGACGGCGGTGATGCGCCCCCACGGCGGCTTGATCATCGGGAACCCGTCGATGCTCGTCGACGCCTCGCGGAAGCCCACGCCCGGGGGCCGGCCGCGGATGAAGTCCATGTCCGAGCGCTCGGGGTCGTTGACGAGGCCGAGCACGCCGACCTGGGTCTTGGTGTAGATGTAGAAGAAGCCGGTCTCGGGGTCGGCCGACCCGCCGGGCCAGTTCACGCCCCCCGTCGAGTTGGGGAGCTGCAGGGTGCCGAGCATGCCCGGCTCGGCCACCGTCGGCGGGTCGTAGAGCCAGCCGATGGTGTGGCGGTTGTAGATCTCCATGGCCCGGGTGAAGAGTTCCGGCGTGTAGTCGACGAGGTCGTCGATGCTGAGGTCGACGTCGTCCACGTTGGGCGGCTTCGTCGGGATCGGCTGGGTCGGGGCGTACCACTCGCCGGGCACGTTCCCGGCCCGCACCGGAACCTCGGGAATCGGCCACACCGGCTCGCCGGTCTCGCGGTCGAGCACGAACATGTAGGCCTGCTTGGTGGGCAGGATCAGGGCGTTGACGTCCCGGCCGTCGACGGTGATGTCGAGCAGCACGGGGGCCGCCGGCAGGTCCCAGTCCCAGATGTCGTGGTGCACGGTCTGGTAGTGCCACGCCCGGTCGCCGGTGTCGAGGTCGACGGCGACGACGCTGCCCGAGTAGAGGTTGTCGCCGGGCCGGTGGCCGCCGTAGTAGTCGCCGGTGGGCGCCTCGACCGCGAAGTACGCCATGTTCAGCTCGGGGTCGACGCTCCACTGCGCCCACACCCCGGTGTTGCCGGTGTAGCGCCACGAGTCGTTCAGCCACGTGTCGTTGCCGAACTCGTCGCCGCCGGGGATGGTGTGGAAGATCCACTTGCGGTCGCCGCTGCGGGCGTCGAAGCCGCGCACGTAGCCCTTGACGTTGGTCCGCGACGGCGGGGCCCCGCCGGGCCGGTGGGCGGCCCCGATGAGGACGGTGTCGCCGGCCACGATGGGCGCGGCGTGCAGCCCGATCTCGGAGGTCGGCTCGAGGTCCTGGTCGATGTTCTGCTTCAGGTCCACGATGCCGTTGGTCCCGAAGGCCTCCTCCTCGTACCCGGTGCGGGCGTCGACGGCGACGAGCTGGTAGCCGGGGGTGACGTAGAAGATGACCCCGTCGCCGCCGTCGTCCCAGTACGCGAGGCCGCGGCCCGACAGCCGGCGCGGCGCCGTCTCGCCGCGCTCGCCCTCGTCGACGCGGTGCATCCACAGCAGCTCGCCGGTCGCGGCGTCGAGCGCGACGGCGGCGCGACGAGACCCCGCGGTGACGTAGAGGATGCCGTTCACCATCAGCGGCGTCGACTGGTAGTTCGTCTCGGGCCGGGGGCCGAAGCTGTCGGTGTTGAACTGCCAGGCGAGCTCCATCTCGCTGAAGTTCTCGGCCGTGATCTGGTCGAGGGGGGAGTAGCGGTCGTGCGACAGGTTGCCGCCGTAGGACGGCCACTCGCCGTCGGCCGTCGACGGCTCCTGGGCCGCCGCGGCTCCCGGGACGGACAGCAGCGCGACCGCGGCGGCCGCGATGGACATCGATCTCATGCTCATGAACAGGTACCTCGTCGTCGTCGCCGTCACATCGGGATGCGGCGACCGGGGTCGGGGCGCAGCGATGCGCGCAGACGAATGATAGCGAAAATCGGCGGCGCGCGGGACCCGCCGCCCCTGCTGACCGAACCCGCGACGCTGATCGAGATTGTCCATGGGGGGGCGCGGTCTGCGGCGGGTCGTTCGAGAACGGCCGTCTGAAGCGTGACAGGCCGATCGGCGGAAGCGCCGGAGCTCGGCGGCGCCGCGGCGGGCCTCGTCAGGTTCTCGCCCGCTGGCGGTCGGCCAACAGGATGTTGTCGATGCGAGTGTTCACGGCCGCGATCTGACCGGTCAGATCGCGGCGCGTCTCGTGGAGCTCTTTGCGCACGCTGTCCAGCATCCGCCACATGCCGACGAGCACGCCGACGCCCGTCAGAACCGTTGCAATCACTTCGGAACTCATGTTTTTCATCCTAGCATGCCGTTCCCGCGATCGTCGCATCATGGTGCCGCCATGGCCATCGTCGAGCCGCCGCCGGGTCAGCCCGCGCGGATGACGCTCATCAGCTCGGGCAGGGTCGGCCGCTTGCCGTGCATCAGCAGGGCGTAGCGGAAGATCTTCGCGGCCAGCCAGCCGGCGGCGACGATGCCGAGCGCGAGCAGCAGGATGCCCAGCCAGACCTCCCAGAGGGGCGGCGTGAGCACGTTGACGCGGGCGAGCATGACGAGGGGGGTGAAGGGCGGCAGCAGGCTCAGCACCCGGGTCGCGGTGGTGCCGGGGTTGGCGATGACGTAGAAGGTCGACATCAGCGCGACGACCATCGGCAGGACCGCCGCGAACATCGTCTGACCCAGCTCCTCGGTGCTCGTGCAGGTGGCGGCGATGGCCGCGAAGAAGACCGAGTAGAGGAAGTACCCGAGGGCGAAGAAGATCGAGAAGTAGACGATCAGCTCCAGGCTGAGGACGGCGCCGAGGTCGAAGTCGGCCAGCTCGGGGCCCATCGAGAGCATCGGCGCCGCGTAGAGCAGCCCGACCAGCAGCGCCCCGACCCAGATGCCGAGCTGGGTCAGGCCCGAGCCGAGCACCCCGAGGATCTTCCCGGCCATGAACTCGGTGGCGGTCACCGCCCCCAGGATGACCTCGATGAGCCGCGACGACTTCTCTTCGACGATGGCCATCGCCATGCCCTGGCCGTTGATGAGCACGGCCATGTACAGCAGCATCGCGAGGGCGAACGTGCTGAAGAACGCGGCCTCGAAGCCGCCCTCGGTCTCGCCCTCGTCCGACACCGTCACCGCGTCGAGGTCGAAGCGCTGCCAGGCGCGGACGCGCTCGGTGTCGACGCCCGTGCCCGCGACGAGCCGGTCGAGCAGGGTGGCCTCGATGGCCCGCTCGAGGTCGCGCAGCATCACCGGGTTCCCGGTCTCGCGCGCGTAGTAGCGGCCGCCCGCCCCGATGACGGGGTCGGGGGTGATGACCAGGTAGCCGTCGAGCCGGCCGTCGAGGACCGCTTCGGTGAACGGCCGCCGCACGGCCTCCGAGTCCTCCGGCGCCGCGGCCTGCTCGGCGACCTCGACCCGCGGCCGTTCGATGGCCGCGAGGTGTTCGCCGAGGTCCGGCGCGATGCCGGTGTTCACGTCGACCACCGCGATGCGCAGCTCGTCGATGCCCGACGACGTGAAGATCAGCGGCATGATGAAAATGTAGCCCCCCATGAGGAGGGGGATCAGCACCGTCATCAGGATGAAGGCCTTGCTGCGCACGCGCGTGAGGTACTCGCGTCGCGCGACCTTGACGATCTGGCTCGGGTTCACGACGCGTCCTCCGCGGCCGGGGACGGCGACGCCCCGACCCGTTCGAGATAGATGTCCTCGAGGCTCGGGTGCTCGAGGCGCACCGAGCGTATCGCCACCCGGTCCACCACCGCCCGGATGACCGCCTGGGGGTCGGTTCCGGGATCGAGCTCGAGCCGCGCCTCCTGTCCGGTGTCTTCGCCGCGGCGCACCCCCGGCAGGTCCGTCAGCGGTCCCGCGCCGTCGCCCCCGTACTCCACCGCCACGGTGTTCCGCCCGTAGCCGGCCCGGATGTCGGCCACCGCCCCGTCGAGCACGGGCCGGCCCCGGTGGATCAGGCAGATCGACTCGCACAGGGCCTCGACCTGCTCCATGAGATGGGTCGAGAGGACCACCGTCGCGCCGCGTCCGCGCTGCTCGAGGATGAGGTCCTTCAGGAGGCGGGTGTTGATGGGGTCGAGCCCCGTGAAGGGCTCGTCGAGGACGATGAGGTCGGGCTCGTGGATGACCGCCGCCGCGAACTGCACCTTCTGCTGCATGCCCTTCGACAGGTCGCCGGTGTCGGACTTCGCGTTGGCGGCGAGGCCGACGCGGTCGAGCCAGGCGTGCGCGCGCCGCGCCGCCTCGGCCTGGTCGAGCCCGCGGATCGCGGCCAGGAACGTCAACTGCTCGGCCACCTTCATCTTGGCGTAGAGGCCGCGCTCCTCCGGCAGGTAGCCGACCCGGTGCCGCACCGCCAGGGGGTCGCGCGAGCCGAGCAGCTCGACGTGTCCGCCGTCCGGCACGTAGAGGCCGAGGCTGGTCCGGATGGTGGACGTCTTGCCCGAGCCGTTGGGCCCGAGCAGCCCGAAGATCGCGCCGGCGGGCACGTTCAGGTTCAGGCCGTCCACGGCGGTGGTCCCGGCGAACGTCTTGACCAGGTTCTCGCAACGCAGGGCGGCGGTCGGCATCGTCACCTCGATTCGCGGTGCGGACGGCGGCGGCGGTGCCGAGGCGGCCCCCCGGGGCCCGTCGTCCGCAGAGTACTACGACGCGGCCGGTGGTACATTCGTTCCGCGTTCGTTCCGTGGAGCCCCGCTGAACGGCGTGCCGTGCCGGGTGGCCTGCGGATCCATGCGGGTCCGGCGAGGATGCGGCCTCGATCGAGTTGCGGAGAAGCGCCCGCCGCCCGCGGCCGCCCCGGGGCGGCGTACGAGCCGCCGTGCCGGTCGAATGCGGTGCCGGGTCGCCGCGGGCTTCCGGGGCCCGTGCCGCCGGATCGACGACGATGAAGCTCTACGCCCTCGGCGACCTGCATCTCGGCCACCGCGCCAACCGCGAGGCCCTCGCGGACTGGCGCGCCCGGCCCGACGACTGGCTGGTGCTCGCCGGCGACGTCGCCGAGTCGATGGCCCTGATCGAGCTCGGCCTGCGGGCCGCCGTGGAGCGGTTCGCCAAGGTCTTCTGGGCGCCCGGCAACCACGAGCTCTGGAGCGACGGCGGGGCGGGTCCCCGCGGCGCGGCCAAGTACGAGGCGGTGGTCGCGCTGTGCCGCCGGCTCGGGGTCGTGACCCCGGAGGACCCCTACGTGGTCTGGCCGGGGGCGCCCCCGTGCGTCATCGCCCCGCTGTTCCTCCTGTACGACTACACCTTCGGTCCCGATTCCGTGCCGCCGGACGAGGCGGCGGCGTGGGCGGCGGAGGCGGGCGTCCGGTGCGCCGACGAGCGCTTCCTCGCCCCCGACCCGTATCCGTCGCGGGCCGCCTGGTGCCGCGCCCGCATCGGTTGGACGATGCCGAAGCTGGCCGAGGCGGCGGCCCGGCATCCCCTCGTGCTCGTGAACCACTTCCCCCTGCGCCGCGACCTCGTCCGGCTGCCCCGCATTCCGCGGTTCCGCGTCTGGTGCGGCACCCGGCGCACCGAGTCGTGGCACGTGCGCTACCGCGCGAAGGTCGTCGTGGCCGGGCACCTGCACGTGCGGACCACGGACTGGATCGACGGGGTCCGGTTCGAGGAGGTGTCCCTGGGCTATCCGCGGCACTGGCGCCGCGAGCGCGGCGTGGACGGCTATCTGCGCGAGATTCTGCCGGGCCCGCGGGCGGCCCGCTGGCGGGACGGGCCGGTGCATCACCGATGACGAGGGAGCGCGCGGCGTCCGCGGGCGGCGCCCCCATGCCGCTCTCGGCGGCCGAGGCCCATCTATGGTCGGCGCGGCCCGCCGCCTTCACCGATCCGGCGCGGCTCGCGCGGTTGCGGGCGTTGCTGACGGGCGCGGAACGCGCGCGGATCGACCGCTACCGCCTCGCGCGCGACCGCCGCACCGGCCTCGTGACGCGCGCGCTGGTGCGGGTCACCCTGTCGCGGTACAGCGACGTGCCGCCGGCCCGGTGGCGGTTCCGCGCCAACGACCACGGCCGGCCCGAGATCGCCTCGCCGACCTCGCCGCTCCGGTTCAACGTGTCGCATACCAACGGGCTCGTCGTCTGTCTGGTCGGCCGGGGACGCGAACTCGGGATCGACGCCGAGAGCCCGCACCGGGACCGGCGCTGGCTCGACCTCGCGGACCGGTTCTTCGCGCCGGCCGAGGCGCGCGCGCTGCGCGGCGTGCCCGCCGCCGACCGCCCGCGGCGGTTTCTCGAGTACTGGACGCTGAAGGAGGCCTACGTCAAGGCGCGCGGGCGCGGCCTGACCCTCCCGCTGTCGGGGTTCTGGTTCGATCCGCCGGCCTCGCCGGCCGGCATCCGCGTCCGCTTCACTCCGGCCGTGGACGACGATCCGGCGCGGTGGCAGTTCACGCTGCAGCGCCTGGAGACGGGCCACCTCGTCGCGACCGCGATCGACCGGACGGGGGTTGCGCGCGTGCGCATCACCCACTACGAGGCGGTGGCGGGGCGCGACGACGGCTCGTGCGGTCCCCTGCCCGTCGCCGGGCGGATGGTGCTCGATCCGGAGTCGGCCGGCGGAGGCGGAGCGTCGGCGCCGTGAGGCCCGGCAGAGCGGCGGTAGGGGGGGCGGGAATCGCCGGTCACGGCCCGACGCGCAGGAACTTCTGGATGCGCCGGCCCTCCTGCTCGGCGACGTAGACGTGTCCGTTCGAGTCGACGCCGATGCCGTGGGGCAGCGTGAACTGGCCGCGGTACCGCCCCGGGCCGCCGCCGAAGCTGGAGACGACCTCGCCCGTGCGGCGGTCGAGCACGTCGACCATGACGCGGTTCTGGTTCAGGACGTACAGCCAGCGCTGTTCGGGGTCGGGCGAGAACGCCGCCACCACCGCCGTGCCCCGGGTGCCGCTGGGGCGTCCCTCCGAGGGCGTGAGCGGCTCCCACGGCACGTCGATGTTGCGGATGAAGGTGCCCTCGCGGTCGAACACCTGAAGGCGGTCGGCCTCGCGGTCGCAGACGTAGACGAGGCCGTCGCGGGACACGCGCAGGCAGTGGGGAATCGGGGTGACGTCCTGCTCGTCGGCGGTCCGGTGCAGCGGCCACTGGCGCAGGAACTCCCCGTCGGGCGACAGCACCGCGATGCGCTGGTTCCCGCCCGGGAGCTCGCCGTCCGCGACGTAGACCTCGCCGGTCTCCGCGTCGATGTCGATGGCGGAGGGCAGGAAGAACTGCGCGCGGTCCGAGTTCAGGGGCGTCCCGGTGCGCGTGCCGTCCGACGAGTCGTAGCGCTCCGCCTCGCCGATGCGGAGCAGCAGCTCGCCGTCGCGCGAGTACTTCTGTACGACGCCGGTTCCGGCGGCGATGATCCACAGGTTGCCGTCGGCGTCGGCGTGGCAGTCGTGCAGGCGGCCGCCCAGGGTCTCGGGGTCTCCCCACGCGCCGACGACGTTGCCGTCGGGGTCGAACTCGACGATGGGCGGGGCCAGCGTCGCGCCGTCGAGGTCCTCGGGGACGACGTTCTGCCGGTTGAGGACGAAGACGTGGTCGCGGCCGTCCACGCACATGCCGCCGAGCCCGCCCGTCAGCATTCGGTCCCGCAGCGGCACCTCGGGCCAGGCGGGGTCGAGCTCGTGCTGCGGAATCTCCTGTCCGGCGGCGCCCGCCGGCAGGGCGAGGCACAGGGCGGCGACGACCCACGGCGCAACCGCCCGCGGGCTGCGCCGGCCGGTCGTCGAATTCACCCGCGGCTTGCGGAGTCCCGTCGTTGACTCGTTCCGAAATGGCGTGTTCGATCGCATGGCTGACTCCCGGGCCTGACTTCGCCGCTTCCGGCCGCTTGTCCGCCGGACGGCGATGCGTGGTCGGACACTGTTCTGGGGCACCGACTTCCGGCCCTGAATGGTGAAGGCGTCCCTGGTCGCCCGGACTCCCCGCCCCGGCGACCGTGGCCCGCGAAGCCGCCGGCCCGACCGCGCCGTTACCCGGCGGCGCTCGGCGGCGAGGCAACCGCCCGCGAAGCCGCCGGCCCGACCGCGCCGTGACACCCGCAGTGCTCGACCGCGCGTACGGCTACGCCGCCGCCATTTGCGCCAGGACCAGCTCGCCGACCCGGCCGGCGACGAGGGCCGTTACCCCGAAGAACATGCCCGCGAGCAGCAGGATGGCGAGCGATCGGCTGAACGACACCTCGAACAGGTTTGCTGACGTAGGAGATGACGGTGATGGCCATCCACGCCGGCAGGAACAGGAAGATCCACGACCCGTGGTCGAGGACCGCGACGGTCGTGAGGACGACGAAGAGGCTCAGGATGAGCACGCCCATGGCGTTCGTGAAGGCGTGCTTGAACGTCACGTGCCCGGCTTCCATCGCGGTGCAGGCGAAGTAGAGCGTCGAGCCGTAGACGAGCTGGGCCACCGCGGTGGCCACGAACAGGCTCAACGTCATGAGAACAGGGGTCATGGGACTCCTCCAGCCCGGAATCGGTCGCGGCGGCGCTCCCCGCGGGAGCGGAGCGGCAACCTTACCACACGCGGGGCGGTCCGCGTCGGGGGTGGACCCGGTGGCCGAGGCGGACCCGCGTCAGGGGCGGGCGGCGGGCTCCCCCGCGCGCCACGACCGCACCCCGGCGGCGATCGCGCGGCGCGCCGCCGCGAGCCCCCGGTGGTGGTTGACGAAGTAGCAGAAGACGACGGGGGCGTCCGAGCCGGGGTCGAGGAAGCCGGCGAGGGCGGCGGTGTGGCGCAGGGTCCCGGTCTTGGCGGCCAGCGGCGGCAGGGGCGGCCAGGCGGCCAGGGTGCCGCGGCCCGGCTCCGCGAGCGCCCCGATCAGCCTCCCGCCCCACGGCCGGCGGGCGGCGTGGGCGAGCACCCGGACGACGGCCGTGGGCGTCACCAGGTTGGCGGCGGAGAGTCCCGAGCCGTCGCGCAGCGACAGGGCGTCCCGCCCGCCGGCGGGGCCTGCCGCGAGCGCGGCCGCGAAGTCGGCGACGACGTCCACGCCGTCGTCGAAGCGGCCGGTGCCCGCCACCTCCCGGCCGAGGGTCAGGACCAGCGTGTCCGCGTACCAGTTGTGGCTGTTGGTGAGGATGCGGTCGAGCAGGTCGTCCAGCGGGGGCGAGGCCCAGCTCCGCGAGCACCTCGGCGGTGCCGCCGCCCGCCGCCCCCGTCCGCCGCACGCGCACCCCGCCGTCGACCGCCACCCCCGCCTCGTCGAGGGCCGCCCGAAGCCGGCGGGCGGCGCGGAGCATCGGCGCGGGGTCGCTCGCGGGTACCGTGAACGCCGGCTCGGTCAGGGGGTACTCGCCGCGGAGGAGCAGCGTGTCGGTGCCCCACACCGGGAGGAAATCGAGGGTGCCGGCCCCGTGGCGGTCGCGGCCGGCGGTGGCCGTCAGGTTGATCACGGTCACGCCGTCGGGCGCCTCGACGCGGGCCGGCGCCCCGATCGACGCCCCCGGCGCCACGCGCACCGTGATCGTCGCTTCGTCGACGGCGAGGGGGGGCGGGCGGGGTGCCGAAAACGGTACGGCAGGTCGCCGTAGCCGCGGTCGAGCGGGTGCGGGCGGCCCGGGAACCGGCCGGCGTCGACCACGAGGTCGCCGCGGATGCGGGACGATGCCGCGCGCGCGCACCTGGGCCGCCAGCGCCGCCAGCGGTTCGTCCGCCCCGCCGGGGGAACCGGTCCCGGCTCCAGGTCGGGTCGCCGCCCGGCTCGATGACGAGGTCGCCGTCGAGGAGCTCCCCGGCGACCGCCGCCGTCGACGGTCAGGTGCGTGCGCCAGCGGTAGTCGGCGCCGAGGTGCTCCAGCGCCGCCGCCACCGCCACCACCTTGAGCACCGACGCGGGCACGAAGAAGCGGCCGGCGTTCAGCGCGTCGATCACCTCGAGCCCGCCGTCGCCGGTCATCCGCGCCGCGAGGTAGCCGTGGTGCGCGCCGTCGCCGGCGACCGCCGGCTGCGCCGGCGCGCCGCGGGCGGCCACGAAGGCCAGGCAGACGGCGGCCAGCCCGACGAGGAGCCGTCGGCGCGGGCGCGCGGGCGGCGCGGCGGGGCGGGGAAGTCGACCGGGCGGACGGCGGCCGGCCCGGCGGAGGGGCCGGCGGCGCGGCGCGCGGGCGGCGCGGCTGTCGCCGAGGTCGACCGGGCGGACGGCGGCAAGCCCGGCGGGCAGCCGACGGTCCGGTGCGGCTCCTCCGGCGGCCTGCGGACCCGCGCGGAGCGCGGGCGGGGTGGGGGGCGCTATGATCTCAGGCATCGTTCGGATCTCGGGCGGCGCGCCGTCGGGCGTCGCGGGCGCGCCGAACGCGGCGGTTCAATGCCGAGGTGGCGAAACTGGCAGACGCACGAGACTTAAAATCTCGTGACCCTTCGGGTCGTGCGGGTTCGAGCCCCGCCCTCGGCACTCTCGTCCGTCGCCGTCCCGCCATCGTCGCTTCGGCCCGCCTGCCATCCAGCCTGCGCTGCCGGACGCCGCCGCCGTTGCGGCCGCGCAGACGAGCCGCGGGAGGCACCGGTTGGCGCTCGAGGTTGGACGAGTGGCCCGGATTATAGCGGGGGTCGAGCGCGGAGCGCGCCCCTGCGCGGGTCGGCGCCTT
>CAXXTG010000273.1:0-57042 GCA_963666855.2 Vicinamibacterales bacterium | reverse complement strand
CGGGCCGCCGACGGAGCCGGCCGGGGTGCGGGAGCTGGTTTTGGGGCCGGGCGTCCGCGTCGTAGATGGGTGCCGCCGGCCCGCGGCCCCGGCGGGGGGCGCGGCGGCGTAGGCGGTGCCGCGGGCGCCGGTTTCCGGATTGGCAGATCCGTTCCGCGACGCGTTCGCGGGGCGGCGCGGAGTTCTCTTGACTATGGCAGACGCACCGAAATCGGGTGAACCGGCGGCCGAATCGCCGGGCGCGCCACCGTCCGACGCCGCCCCCCCGCCGGCCGCGTCTCCGGCCGAAGGGTCGGGCGCCGGCGCGCCGGAGCGGGCCAAGCCGTCCGCCCCCGAGGTGCCGAAGGCCGCCTCCGCGTCGAAGCCGGCCGCCGCGAAAGCAGGTGCCGGGGCCAAGCCGGCCGCCGCCAAGGCGGCGAAGGCCGCTCCCGCGTCGAAGCCGGCCGCGAAGGCCGGGGCCGGGGCCAAGCCGGCCGCCGCGAAGGCCGGCACCGGGGCCAAGCCGGCCGCCGCGAAGAAGCCGAGGCCCAAGCCGAAGCCGAAGGCGCCGCCCCGAGGCCCCCAAGGGGCCGGCGGATCCGCCGCCGCCCGAGGGCCTTGAGAAGCCGGCGTTCCTGACCGCCCTCGAGGCGGCCCTGGGCGACCGCATCGAGCAGCTCGCCTACTGGGTCGGCGACTGGACGGTCATCGTCGCCCCGGGGGCCCTGCCCGAGGTCGCGGCGTTCCTGAAGAACTCCGACGAGGGGTCGTTCGACTATTGCGCCGACGTCACGGCGACCGACTGGCCGCCCCGCGAGAAGCGTTTCGATGTAGTGTATTGCCTGTATTCCACCCGGCGACGGCAGCGGGTCCGCATCAAGGTGCGGGCGGGGGACGGCGAGCCCGTGCCGTCGGTGACCGGCGTGTGGCCGGCCGCGAACTGGCTGGAGCGCGAGGTGTGGGACATGTTCGGGGTCAACATCACCGGGCATCCCGACCGGCGCCGGATCCTCATGCCGCAGGAGTGGCAGGGGCACCCCCAGCGCAAGGACTATCCGCTCGAGGGGCCGGGCGAGCTGCTGCTGGAGAGCCCGATGGAGTGGCTGCGCCTGCGCAACGTCGGCGACGAGGCGGAGATCGAGTAACCGAACCATGACTGGCCAGGCAGCGGCGGCGCCCGCGGCGGCGCCCATCTTCGACACCGACGAGCTCGTCATCAACATGGGGCCCCAGCACCCCAGCACGCACGGCGTGCTGCGGGTCGTGCTCCGCCTGGACGGCGAGCGCGTCGTCGACGCCGACATCGTCATCGGCTACATCCACCGCGGCATCGAAAAGCTCAGCGAGAACCGGGACTGGACGCAGATCATCCTGCTGACCGACCGCATGGACTACGTGGCGGCGGCCACCAACAACCTCGGCTACTGCGAGACGGTCGAGAAGCTGATGGAGATCGAGGTGCCCCGCCGCGCCCGCTACATCCGCACCGTTCTCGCCGAGCTGCAGCGCATCGCGAGCCACTGCCTCTGGCTGGGCACCCACGCCATGGACATCGGGGCGATGACGGTGCTGCTCTACGCGTTCCGCGAGCGCGAGCTCGTCCTCGACCTCTTCGAGGACTACTGCGGGGCGCGGCTGACCTACAACTCGATGCGCATCGGCGGGCTCCCCCTCGACATTCCCAGCGGGTGGGACGCCAAGGTGCGGGCGTTCTGCGACGTCATGGAGGCGAAGGTCCCCGAGTACGAGGAGCTCCTGACCAACAACCGCATCTGGCTGGAGCGCACGCGCGGCGTCGGGGTGATCTCGGCCGAGGACGCGATCGGCCTGGGCCTCTGCGGCCCGCCCCTGCGCGGGTCCGGGGTCTACCGCGACGTGCGGAAGGACGAGCCCTACGCCGCCTACGACGAGTTCGAGTTCGACGTGCCCCTCGGCACCCGCGGCGACACCTACGACCGGTACCTGATCAGGCTCGAGGAGTTCCGGCAGTCGATCCGCATCATCCGCCAGGCCCTCGACGGGATGCCGGAGGGGCCGGTGATGGGCAAGGTGCCCCGGCTCATCAAGCCGAAGGCGGGCGAGACGTACCACGCCATCGAGTCGCCGAAGGGCGAGCTCGGCTACTTCATCGTGAGCGACGGGCGGGCCACCAACCCCTACCGGTTCCGGGTCCGGCCCCCGTCGTTCTGCAACCTGCAGGGCCTGCGGCCCTTGATCGTCGGCCACCTCGTCGCGGACGTGGTCGCCCTGATCGGCACGATCGACATCGTGCTCGGCGAGGTCGACAGATAGATGCTCGACACCATCGTCATCCCGCTGCTCAAGATCGCGGTGCTGCTGAACGCGGTGCTCGTGTCCGTGACGTTCATGGTCCTGCTCGAGCGCAAGGTCATCGCGTGGGCGCAGTCGCGGCTGGGGCCGATGCGGGTCGGGCCCTACGGGGTGCTGCAGGCCATCGCCGACCCCATCAAGCTGCTCCTCAAGGAGGACATCAGGCCGGTGCGGGCCGACCCGATGCTCTTCACCCTCGCCCCGATCCTGTCGCTGGTGCCGGCCCTGGTGGTGTTCGCGGTGGTGCCGTTCGGGGGCGACGAGCTGTTCTACGTCACCGACATCAACGTCGGCCTGCTGTTCGTCATCTCGGTGACCTCCATCGGCGTCTACGGCATCATCCTCGCGGGGTGGGCGTCGAACAGCAAGTACCCGCTGCTGGCGAGCCTGCGGGCGTCGGCGCAGCTCATCAGCTACGAGATCGCGGTGACGATGACCCTCGTCAGCGTCATCCTGACCGCGGGCACCCTGAGCATGGTGGGCATCGTCGAGGCGCAGCAGCAGTCGGGCCTGTGGTTCGCCTTCGTTCAGCCGGTGGCCTTCGTGCTGGTGTTCATCGGGGGGCTCGCCGAGACCAACCGCGCCCCGTTCGACCTCCCCGAGGCCGAGCAGGAGCTGACCGGCGGCTTCCACACCGAGTACAGCGGCATGCGCTTCGCCCTGTTCTTCCTGGCCGAGTACGCCAACATCATCGTCATCTCGGCCGTCGTGACGATCCTCTTCTGGGGCGGCTGGCTGCGGCCGTTCCCCAACGTCGAGGCCCTCGCGTTCCTCGACCTGATTCCCGGCTGGATCTGGTTCTTCGGGAAGATGTTCGTGTTCCTGTACATCTTCATCTGGATCCGGGCGACGCTGCCGCGCTACCGCTACGACCAGCTCATGCGGCTGGGGTGGAAGGTCCTCATCCCGATCGCCATCGGCAACATCGTGGTGACCGGCGTCGTCAAGGTGCTGCTCTAGAGCCATGGTCGAAGCAATCGTCTTCTACACGCTCGCGGTCCTGATCCTGGGGTTGGGGGTGGCGGTGATCACCACCCCGAAGACCGTCCACAGCGTGGTGTTCCTCGTCCTCAACTTCCTCTGCGTGGCGGTCCTCTACGTCGTGCTCCGGGCCGAGTTCCTGGCCGTCATCCAGGTCCTGGTCTACGCCGGCGGCATCGTCGTGCTGTACCTGTTCGTGGTCATGCTCGTGAACCTGAAGCAGGCCCCCGAGGCGCACGAGGACCCCCGGCGGCTGGCCCGGCTCGGGCTGGCGCTGTCGGGGGCGGTGCTGCTCGAGCTGGCGGGCATCGTCGTCTACAGCTTCGGCCGCGTCGCGCCGGCGTCCGCCCCCGCCGCCGCCGGTCCGCTGACGGGCGCGGGCAACACCGAGGAGCTCGGGTGGCTGCTCTACACCGACTACCTGATTCCGTTCGAGGTGGCGTCGGTGCTCCTGCTGGTCGCGATGGTCGGGGCCATCGTGCTCGCGAGACGAGAGTCGTAGACGATGGAAATCACGCCGGCGCACTACACGGTTCTCTCGGCCGCGCTGTTCAGCATCGGGGTCATCGGCGTCCTCGTGCGGCGCAACGTCATCATCATCTTCATGGCGATCGAGCTGATGCTCAACGCCGTCAACATCAATCTCGTGGCGCACGCCCGGTACCTGGAGAACCTCGCCGGCCAGGTGTTCGTCGTGTTCGTCATCGCGGTGGCGGCGGCCGAGGCCGCGGTCGGGCTGGGCATCCTCCTGGCCTTCTTCCGGAACAAGGAGACCGTGAACATCGACGAGATGAACATCATGCGCTGGTAGGCCGCGGGCGCGCGTCCCCTGAATCCGACATCACCCACGGTAGACGATGGATCTCATCTGGCTCATTCCCGTGCTGCCCGGCGTCGGCGCCGCCCTGAACGGGATCTTCGGCGTGCGCTACTTCAGCAAGCAGACGGCCGCGGCCATCGCCTGCGGCACGATGGCCGGGGCGTTGCTGCTGTCGCTCGTCGCGTTCGTGCAGCTCCTGGGGCTCGAGCACCGCGAGCACCTCGTCGAGCTGGCCCACTGGATTCCCCCGATCGCCCTCGAGACGGCGTCCGGCATGGGCGCGTTCGAGGTGCCGTGGGCGTTCCGGCTCGACCCCCTGTCGGGGATGATGAGCCTCATCGTCACCGGCATCGGGTTCCTCATCCACGTCTACTCCGTCGCCTACATGGACCACGAGCCGCGCGGCGGCTACGTGCGGTTCTTCTGCTACCTGAACCTCTTCTGCTTCTTCATGCTGACGCTGGTGCTCGGCAGCACCTTCCTCGTCATGTTCGTGGGGTGGGAGGGGGTCGGGCTGTCCTCGTACCTGCTGATCGGGTTCTGGTACCACAAGAAGAGCGCGGCCGACGCCGGCAAGAAGGCGTTCGTCGTCAACCGCATCGGCGACTTCGGGTTCATCCTCGGCATTTTCCTCATCTTCTTCACGTTCGGCACCCTCGACTTCCGCGCGGTGGCGGAGGCGGCGGCGGGGATGCCGGTGGAAACGGGGACGTTCGGGGTCCTCTCGCTGATCTGCCTGCTGCTGTTCGTCGGGGCCGTCGGCAAGAGCGCCCAGATCCCCCTGTACGTCTGGCTGCCCGACGCGATGGAGGGCCCCCACCCCCGTCTCGGCCCTGATCCACGCCGCGACCATGGTGACGGCCGGCGTGTACATGGTCGCCCGCAACGCGGTGCTGTTCACGCACGCGCCGGAGGTGATGTTCATCGTCGCCGTCATCGGGGTGCTGACGGCGCTGATGGCGGCGACGATCGGGCTCGTGCAGACCGACATCAAGCGGGTGCTGGCGTACTCGACGGTCTCGCAGCTCGGCTACATGTTCCTCGCCACCGGGGTCGGCGCGTTCGCGGCCGGCGCGTTCCACCTGATGACGCACGCCTTCTTCAAGGCCCTGCTTTTCCTCGGCAGCGGCTCGGTCATCCACGCGATGAACGAGGAGCAGGACATGCGGAAGATGGGGGCCATGCGGCTGTACATGCCGGTGACCTTCATGACGATGGGCATCGGCACGCTGGCCATCGCCGGCATCCCCCCGTTCTCGGGCTTCTTCAGCAAGGACGAGATCCTCTACCGGACGTTCCTCGAGAGCCGCTGGCTCTGGGCCCTGGCCGCCGTGACCGCGGGGTTGACCGCGTTCTACATGGCGCGGCTGATGTTCATGACGTTCTGGGGCGAGTACCGCGGCCCGGCGTGGGGCGGCGCCGGCTACGCCGGGGCCCAGCACGAGGCGCAGGGCGGCGGCGGTGGTGATGCGCACGGCGATGACGCCGCACACGATGACGCCGCCCACGACGATGGCGATGCGCACGGCCACGCCTGGCACGGGCCGCACGAGTCGCCGAAGCTCATGACGCTGCCGTTGCAGTTGCTGGCCATCGGCGCCATCGTGGCCGGCTTCGTCGGCGTGCCGTCGGCCCTGGGCGGGGCCAACTGGATCCACGGCTTCCTCGAGCCGAGCTTCGTCGCCGGGGCGGCGCACGCCGCGGAGGAGGAGCACCACTACGCCATCGAGTGGGGGCTCATGGCCCTGTCCGTCCTGCTCGCGGCCGGCGCCATCGCCTTCGCCTATCGGCTCTACGTGCGGCGCCCCGAGGAGTCGGAGCGGCTGGCGTCCGACTTCGCGGGCGCCCACCGGGTGCTGACGAACAAGTACTACGTGGACGAGCTGTACGACGCGACCGCGGTGAAGGGCACGATGAGCGGCGCGCGGGGGCTGTGGACGGTCGACCGCAACGTCGTCGACGGGGCCGTGAACGGCACCGGCTGGACGACGCGGGCGTCGGCGTGGGTGTCGCACGTCGTCGACAAGTACGTCGTCGACGGAATCGTGAACCTCGTGGGCCGGGTCTGCGCCGAGGGCAGCTACCGGTTCCGGCACGCGCAGACCGGCCTGATTCAGAACTACGCGTTCGCGGCCCTGTTCGGCGTCTTCGCGTTCGTGACGCTGTACATCGCCGCCCGCTACTTCGGGCAGTCGTGACGGGCGGGGCCCCCGCCGGGCCCGAGACCGTATCGAGAATCCGCTCATGAGCAACAACCTGGACTATCCGCTGTTGTCGCTGATCATGTTCACGCCGCTGGTCGGCGCCGTGATCCTGCTGTTCGTGAACAAGCGCAGCGAGGACGCCATCCGCTGGATCGCGAACGTGACCGCCGGGGCCGGCTTCCTGGTGTCGCTGCCGCTGTGGTTCCGGTTCGACCCGGCGGGCGCCGAGTACTGGCAGTTCGTCGAGCGGCTGCCGTGGATTCCCTCCATCGGGGCCGAGTACCACCTCGGGGTGGACGGGTTCAGCGCGCTCCTGGTGCTGCTGACGACCCTGATGGGGGTGATCGCGATCCTCTCGTCGTGGACCGCGATCACGGTGCGGGTCAAGGAGTACTACGTCTTCATGCTGGTGCTCCAGACCGGCATGATCGGCGCCTTCGTCGCCCTCGACTTCCTGCTGTTCTTCGTGTTCTGGGAGGTCATGCTGGTGCCGATGTACTTCCTCATCGGCATCTGGGGCAGCGACAACCGGCTGTACTCGGCCATCAAGTTCTTCCTGTTCACCCTCGTCGGCAGCGTCGTCATGCTGCTCGGCATCCTCGCCGTCTACTTCTATAGCCACGAGGTCACCGGGGTCTACACGTTCGACATCACGCAGTTCCACCAGCTCAACATGCCGTTCGGCCTCCAGTGGTGGGTCTTCCTCGCGTTCTTCCTCGGGTTCGCGGTCAAGGTGCCGATGTTCCCGTTCCACACCTGGCTGCCCGACGCCCACACCGACGCCCCCACCGCGGGCTCGGTCATCCTGGCCGCGGTGCTCCTGAAGATGGGCACCTACGGGTTCATCCGCTTCTCGCTGCCGATCCTGCCCGAGGCGACGGCGGCGTTCGTGCCGTGGGTGGCGGCGCTGTCGATCATCGGCATCATCTACGGGGCGCTCGTCGCGATGGCCCAGCACGACTGGAAGCGGCTGGTCGCGTACTCGAGCGTCAGCCACATGGGCATGGTCATGCTGGGCATGTTCGCCCTGACCCCCGTCGGCATCACCGGCAGCATCGTGCAGCAGTTGAACCACGGCATCTCCACCGGCGCCCTCTTCCTCATCGTGGGCATCGTCTACGAGCGCCGGCACACGCGCGAGATCGCCGAGTACGGCGGCCTGTCGAAGATCATGCCGGCCTTCGCGGCGGTGTTCCTGATCATGACGATGTCGTCCATCGGGCTGCCGACCCTCAACGGGTTCATCGGCGAGGTGCTCATCCTGCAGGGCATCTTCGTCGTCAGCAAGTGGTGGGCGGCGGCCGCCGCGACGGGCATCGTGCTCGGGGCGGCGTACATGCTGTGGCTCTACCAGCGCACCATGTTCGGCAACATCGACAACCCGAAGAACGAGAACCTGCCGGACCTGAACCTCCGCGAGTGGGCGACCTTCGTGCCCCTCATCATCCTCGCGGTGTGGATCGGGCTCTACCCGAAGCCGTTCATCGACCGTCTCGACACCTCGGTCGCTCACGTGATGTCCCGCGTCAACAGCGGGTACGACCCGGTCAACGTGGAGCGCTCCGGGGCGGCGGCGCCGGCCGCGCTCGCCCGCGGCGGCGGGGCCGATGACGCCGGCGCGCCGGTGCGCGGGGGCGCCCGATAATGCCCGAGGGATTTTCCGCACTCGACTTCTACTACATCCTGCCGGAGTTGGTGCTCACCGGCGGGGCCCTCGTCGTCCTCCTGCTGTCGGTGGTGACGCCGCGCCGCGACGACGTGCTCCTCGGGGTGTCCCTCGCCACCGTGGCCGCGTCCCTGTACGGGGTGGCGTCGTTCGCCGGCCTCGACGTGACCGCGTCCAAGGGGCTGCTCGCCATCGACGGGTTCGCCGCGTTCTTCAAGATCGTGGCCCTGGGGTCGGCGGCGGTGACGATGCTGATGTCGTCGCCCTACCTGCGCGTCGAGGGCCTGCGGGCCGGCGAGTACTACTTCCTCATCCTCTGCGCCACCCTCGGCATGATGTTCATGGCGAGCGGGGTGGACCTGATCACCCTGTTCATCGGGCTCGAGACGATGGCCGTCTCGTTCTACGTCCTCGCCGGCTATCTCAAGCCCAACCCGCGGTCCAACGAGGCCGCCGTCAAGTACTTCCTGCTCGGGGCGTTCTCGCTCGGGGTCCTGCTCTACGGCATGTCGATCCTCTACGGGGTCACCGGCACCACGAGCCTCGAGGGCACCGCGGCCGCCCTCGCCGACCAGGGGTCGAGCCCCCTGCTGGTGCTCGCGGTGGTCCTCGTGGGCGCGGGCATGGGCTTCAAGATCGCCGCCGTGCCGTTCCACATGTGGGCGCCCGACGTGTACGAGGGCGCGCCGACCCCGGTCACCGCGTTCCTCTCGGTGGGGTCGAAGGCGGCGTCGTTCGCCATGCTCATCCGCATCTTCATGGAGGGGCTCCCGTCCCTCGGCGCGGAGTGGACGGCCCTGTTCTGGGGGCTCGCGGTCGTCACGATGACGGTGGGCAACATCGCCGCCCTGACTCAGAGCAACCTGAAGCGCATGCTGGCGTACTCGTCCATCGCCCACGCCGGCTACCTGCTGATGGGGGTCGTCGCCGGCACCCAGCGCGGCGTCGCGGCGATGCTCGTCTACGTCGGCGTCTACCTCTTCATGCAGCTCGGGGCGTTCGCGGTGGTCGCGGCGATGCGGCGCGGCGACGTCGTCGGCGACGAGTTGAAGGACCTCACGGGGCTCTCGCGGCGCAGCCCGATGATGGCCTTCGCCATGCTCTTCTTCATGCTGTCGCTGGGGGGCATCCCCCCCACCGCGGGGTTCATGGGGAAGGTGTGGCTCTTCGGGGCCGCCATCGACGCCGGGTTCATCTGGCTGGCGGTGATCGCCGTCGCCAACAGCGCGGTGTCGCTCTACTACTACCTGCGGGTCGTCGTCTTCATGTGGATCAACGACGAGACCGCGCCGGCCGCCTCGCCCCTCGCCGTCGGCCCCGCGATGACCGCGGCCCTCGTCGTCGCCGTGGTCGGCACCGTCGTGTTCGGCCTCTATCCCCAGTTCCTCTTCGCGAGCGCCGAGGCCGCGGCCCAGGCCATCGAGGGCCTCGGCGCCGGCGTCGCCCTGCGCTGACCCGCCCGGACGCCCGTCGGCGGGGGCGCGGGCGTCGTCCGGCGGCCGCCGCCACGGTCCATCGGCCTGCGGCATCCGCCGGGCGCTTCTCCGTCCGCCCGGTCCGCCCATCCCGCCGTTTCCGTTGGCGTATACTGCCGTCGGCTCTGGAGGAACGGACTCCGGACGCTTCCGGGGACGCGCATCGGTCGAGGAGGCCTGCAATGCTGCAGGAGTTTCGCGTCGACAACTTCAAGTCACTCATCAACATCGTATTCGCGCCGAAGGCGACCAACCTGCTGCTCGGCATGAACAACTCCGGCAAGACCAATCTCTGCGAAGCGTTGCGGTTCATGTCCTTCAGTTCGACGTTTTCTCTCGACCGCTGCGCGGAAGGATGCGGCGGCCGGTTCGGCATGACGAGCTTCGCCCTCAACAAGTCGGCGATCGATTTCTACGTCCGAGCTACCGCTACTCACGAAGGCGAAGAGCTGGTGTTCGAGTACGAGCTGACCGTCTCACCCCCGGGGAACCGCGCGGGAGGGACATCGGTGAGCCTGGATCGCGAAGTCCTGAGCGTTACCGGCGGAGCGTTCGACCGGACCGTCCTGCTGGAGAACGTCTCCGGCCGGACTCGGCTTCGCGACGAGAGGGACTCTCCGATGCGCCCGCCGCGCTACTACGTCGAGACGACCGCGCCGACCGACGCCACGATGTTGCAGCGGCTCTACGATGCGGAGGCCAGTCCGCGGGCGAGCCTGTTCAAGCGCTATCTGTCCGGATGGCAGTACTACGATCTCTCGCCGGCGGCGATGAGAGGGTCGAGCCACAAGCCAGACGAGCGCTTCATCGCCGCTGACGGTGGCAATCTGGCGTCGGTGTTGTACTCGCTGAAGACCGGCGACGAACGTGCGTATCGCAGGCTGCTGCAGGCCACCCGGACGATCGAGCCGAGCCTCGACCTGATCAACTTCCGCACCGGCTACGAGGACCACGTGTTCATGTACCTCGAAGATCGGGATGCGAATCGGTGGTCCGCCGCGAATGCGTCGAACGGCACGCTGCGGTTCCTCGCCCTCGCCTACGTCCTGCTGATTCAGCCCGGAAGTGGGCCGTCGCCCCTGTATCTGATCGAGGAGCCGGAGAACGGCATCCACGTCGGGTTTCTGAAGACCCTGTTCGATATGGTCGACCATTCGGCGGGGCGCCCCCAGCTCGTCTTCACCTCCCACGCGCCGTACTTCATCGATCTCTTCGACGAGCATCTCGGCGGCGTCTTCGTGCTCGACCGGAGCAAGGGGCACACGTCCATCACGCAGCCCAACGTCGATGAAGTGAAGGCGCGGCTCGACGAGTTTCCGCTGGGCGAACAGCATTTCCGGGAGATGCTGGGGTGAAGATCGGTTACTACGTGCAGGGAGACACGGACGAGGCCGTGGTCTGGGGCCTCGCGCGCCGGTGGTGCCCTGACGCGGCGTTGGCCCCGGGCCGTTTTCGGGGATCGTCGAAGGAGTCCTTCCGGCGGGAGCTTCGGAAGGCGTTGATGGATCTGGCGGGTCGCCAGGCTTGCGATGTCGTGGTGGTGTTGACGGATGCCGACGTGAACGCATGGCGGGACGTCAAGACCCGCGAAATGGCGAAGATTCCCGACGAGTACGGACACTTGATCCTCTTCGGGGTCGCCGATCGGAACATCGAATGGTGGTTGGCTATCGACCGTGGAGCCCTCGCGCGGGAGCTGGACTGTCGTGTGGAGGACATTCCGGGGGACGAACCGCACCTGTCGCGCTTCGTCAAGCGGCGTTTCGGCTTGACGGAACGGGAGACGCGGGAGGCCGCCAAGAAGCGCGTGCGCAGGTATGTCCTGGAGGCTTCATTGCGACCCTGGATTCGAGGCTCGGACTCGTTCGGGGACTTCTACGCCGGAGCCCGTGGCTGGGCTGCCCGGAACGGGTGCCCGCTTCCGAACGAGCTGGAGGCCTGACGGCTTGGAGGTCCGGCGGCGGGTCGTGAATGGTCGGGACGACGGCGGCAGGGCCGGGAGGGACGTGGAGTGGAGGAGTCCATCATCTGGTTGGCCGTGTTGTTGATTGTGTTCGTCGGGTTGCCTTGCCTGGGACTCGGCTACGCGATCGGGTGGAAGAAAAAGCTGCTGAATCTCGTTTCCGGATTCGACGACGAGAAGGCGAGGGACCCCGACGGGGTGGCGGGATGGGTCGGCGGCGGCGTCCTGGCGATCGGGGTGCTGAATTGCGTGGCGGCGGGTGTCTTGTTGGCCGTGCCGGGCCGCCTCGTGGCGACGCTGATGGTCAGCAACGTGATCGCGATCATGATCGCCGCGATCATGATCGTCGGCGTCAAGCGATTGTGAGAGGCGGGGATCCCGTGTCCGCCGCGGTTTGCGGTGCCGGCGGCGCGGGCGGGCCCGGCGGCGCGGGGCCGCCGGGCTGACGCGGATCAGTGCCGGGCGTCGATCTGGGCGAGCGACTCCCTGATCAGGGCGTCGTTGTCTTCCGGCGTGAGGTTCTTGCGGATGAGCTTCGACGCGATCTGCAGCGACAGGTCGACCGTCTCCCGCCGGATTTCCTGCATCGCCCGCGCCGTCTCCTGCTGAATCTGGCGCTGGGCCGCCGCCACGAGGGCGTCGGCCTCGGCCTTGGCCTTCTGTCTCGACTCTTCCTGGAACGCCTCGGCCGCGTTGCGGCTCTCGGTCAGGATCGACTGGGCCTCGACCCTGGCTTCCACGACGACCTGCGCCGCCGTCTCCCGGGCCTGCGCGAGCTCGTTCCTGGCCTGCTCGGCCTCGTCCAGGGACTTCCTGATGGTCTCCTGGCGCGCGTCGAGGGCCCGCAGCAGGGGGCCCCAGGCGTACTTGCGCAGGGCCCAGAGCAGGGTCAGGAAGGTGATGATGGTCCAGATGTACAGCCCGATATCCGGCTGGACCAGCGGATTATCCATGAGACGCTCCCTCCCGCGGTGTCACTGTCGCGTTCCTGGGAATGCGGTGGTCACCGCATCAGGACGACGACGAAGACGAAGACCTCGGCGAGAATCGCGACCCCTTCGAGCAGGAAGAGCGGAAGCTGGACGGCCCCCGTGATCTGTGCGGCGGCCGACGGCTGGCGTGCGATGCTCTCGGCGGCGGCCGCCGTGAACCGGCCGATTCCCAGACCCGCGCCAATGACGATCAAGCCGAGACCGATCGCGACGCCGGCGATGTACAACAGTTCCATGCAGTCAACCTCCGTTTGAGTGTGCCGTCTCGTTTCGATGAGCGTGCCGTGGTGGTTCGAGGAAGTGGTCGCTAGTGGTGCACGTTGATGGCCATGCCGACGAAGACCGACGTCAGCAGGGCGAACACGTAGGCCTGGACGAGGACGACGATGATCTCGAGGGCGAGGATGCCGGTCGCCAGGGGCACCCCGACGAAGGCGCCGACGCCCATGCTGAGGAACGCGTTTCCGAACTGCTGGTCGAAGATGAAGACCAGCGACAGGATCGCGAGGATGGCGATGTGCCCTCCGCTCATGTTGGCGGCGAGCCGCATCGTGAGCGCGAACGGCTTGACGAACATGCCCATCACCTCGATGGGGATGAGCAGGATGTAGATCGGCCAGGCCAGCCCGTGCGGCACGAGGTTCTTCCAGTGCGTGACGAAGCCGTGGGCCATCGTGCCGGCCACGATGATCGCGAAGAAGGTGATGGTGGCGAGCGCCGCCGTCACGTTGTAGTTGGCGGTCGCGGTGGCCCCGCCGTGGAGCATGCTGTTCAGCAGCGAATCCTCCGAGGTATGCAGCAGCGCTTTGTCGACCAGGCCGAGCACCTCGAACATCGGCACCAGGCCGACCGCGTTCGCGGTCAGGATGAAGACGAAGAGGGTCAGGATCATCGGCGTCCAGGTGTTGACCCACTTCGCGCCGACGTTCGGCAGCACCATCGAGTCGCGGACGAATTGCACCACCGCCTCGATCGCGTTCATGAACCCGGCCGGAATCGGACGCTCCTGCGCGAGGAACCGCCGGGTCGCGAGGGTGATGACCAGGAACAGAAAGCCCGCCACGAGCCACAGCATCATCACGTGCTTGGTGACCGAGAAGTCGATGCCGGCGACGTGCGGGAGGTGCAGGATGGGGTGGTCGAGCGGGCTGTTCGCGATGTGCTCGATGATCACCTCGCCCGCGTCGAACTCACCCTCGCCGTGCCCGCCCGCGGCGTGGTCGGCGCCGTGTTCAGCGGTGGCGTGCGCGTCCTCGGCGTGCGTGTCCTCGGCGTGCTGTGCGGCGTTCATCATGATGTCCGGTGGCGGCGCCGGCGTCAGCGCCCCGCCGACGGGGTTGCGCCGGCGTTCACCAGCAGGGTCCTGAAGTACAGCGCCTCCGATATCTGGAGGGCGACGAAGTAGAAGGTGAAGCTCAGCGTGAAGGGCACCGGCTCGACCCCGAGCAGCCCGATGACGACGGAGACGTACACCGCGTAGAACACCAGCTTCACCGCGAAAGCGGCGGCCATCCGCGCCGTGAGGCGGGTCACGTCGGCGCGCACCGTCCGTTCGACGAGGCGTATCGTCGCCAGCCCCACGACGAGCGGCGCGGCCATGCCGAGGAACGCCGCCGCGGCCGCCTGCGGCGCCAACGCCGCCGCCGCCCCGCAGGTGAGCACGCACGCCGCCGCCAGGGCGGCCGACAACTTCATGGCTTCCACACCGTCTTCGCCAGCTCGTAGAACCCGACGACCATCCCCGTCAACAGACCCGCGAGCAGGAACCAGGGCTCGGTCGCCGCCCACCTGTCGATCAGGTGGCCCAGCCCCCCCAGGAGGAGGATGGCCCCGATCAACGTGTACCCGGCCGAGGCGGCCGGACCCGCGCGGCGCACGTTTTCCTGGAAGGCCTGGAGCGATCTCCCGAGAAAATGGTCTCCGGGGTCGGGCATCGCGAAGCGCCGACGGCGGGAGTGCGCGGCCGCGTCAGGCCGCCGTCGTCCTCAGGTCACGGTTCATGCCCGCAGGATGGCCGTTCCCACACCCTCCACAAACGCATAAGCATAGCAGGGGCGGGTGCCCGTGGCAATAGACCGGGAATCGACCTTCAGGACGGGCCGCGGACGCCGTCGTGCCCTTGGGGACCCGCACCGATCCGGAACGGCCCCGCCAAAGCGGTGGATGGGCGTGGCCGCGCGGCGGGCGGCGGCGGTATCTGTCAGGCGGCGCCGGAGGACCGCCCCGCGATCACGAGACAGGGCGGCGGGAGCCGGCGCGCCGCGGCGTCAGTACGCGGCGGCGGCCCTGACCGCCCGCAGGATGTCGTCGGGTTGCGGCAGGATCGCCGCTTCGAGGTCGGGGTGGTAGGCGACGGGGCAGTCGAGGGCCCCGACGCGCTTGACGGGGGCGTCGAGGTGGTCGAAGAGCTCGTCGGCGATCCGCGCGGCGATCTCGGCCCCGAAACCGCAGGTCAACTGGTCTTCGTGGGCCACCACCACGCGGCTCGTGGCGGCCACCGCAAGGGCGATCGCGGACCAGTCGTAGGGGGCCAGCGTCCGCAGGTCCATCACCTGCACGCTGACGTCCTCCCGCGCCGCCCGCTCCGCCGCCAGCAGCGACCGCTGGACCAGCGAGCCCCACGTGATCACGACGACGTCGGTCCCGGCGCGGCGGACGCCCGCCCTCGCGAACGGAATCTGGTGGTCGGGCCCGCGGTACTCGGCCTTGCTGTAGGTCTGGCGGTAGAGGTGCTTGGGCTCGAGGAACAGCACCGGGTCGTCGCAGCGGATGGCGGTGCGCAGCAGCCCCGCCGCGTCGGCGGCGTTCGACGGATAGGCGATGCGCAGCCCCGGGCAGTGCGCGAAGATGCTCTCGCCCGACTGGCTGTGGTAGAGCGACCCGCCCCGCAGATAGCCGCCGATCGGGGCCCGGATGACGAGCGGGCACGAGAACGCGTTGTTCGACCGGTAGCGCAGCATCGTCAGCTCGTCGCGGATCTGCATCATCGCCGGCCAGATGTAGTCGAAGAACTGGATCTCCACGACCGGCTTCAGCCCGCGGATGGCCATCCCCACCGCCCGGCCCACGATGTTGGCCTCGGCGAGCGGCGAGTTGAACACGCGTTCCCGCCCGAACTTCCGCTGCAGCCCCAGGGTGGCCTTGAACACCCCGCCCTTCCCCGGCACCGCGGACAGCGCTTCGGCCCGGCTGCAGTCGGCCACGTCCTCGCCGAAGACGACGATGCGGGGGTCGCGGCCCATCTCGTCCGACAGGGCGCGGTTGATGGCCGCCACCATCGTGATCGGCGCGCCCTCGGGGGCGCCGGGCACGTCGAAGCGCCCGCCCGACGGATCGACGTCGGGCGAGTACACGTACCTCAGCGCCGTCGACGGCTCCGGCGGGGCGGCGGCCAGGGCCTCGTCGGCGGCCGCCCGTATCTCGTCGTCGACGCCGGAGGCGATCTGTTCCAGCGCCGCGTCGTCCGCGATCCCGCGGTCCGTCAGGAAGGCGGCGAGCTGGGTGATGGGGTCGCGGGCCCGATCCGCCTCGCGCTCCGCCTCGCTCTTGTACTGGCCGTCGTCGTCCGACTCCGAATGCGAATGCAGGCGCACCACGCTCGCCTTGACGAGGACGGGGCCGCGCCCGCCGCGCGCGTAGGCGAGGGCCCGCCGCATCCCCGCGACGCTCGCGATCGCGTCGGTGCCGTCCACGTCGATGACCTCGAGTCCCGGGAACCCCGACACGAGGCGGGTGACGTCGCCGCCCGGGGTCTGGATCTCGACGGGCACCGAGATGGCGTAGCCGTTGTCCTCGACCAGGTAGATCACCGGGAGCCGGCGGGTGCAGGCGGTGTTCAGCGACTCCCAGAACTCGCCTTCGCTGGTGCCTCCTTCGCCGAGCGACACGTAGACGACGTCGCCTTCCGAGCGGGCTCCGGCGGCGCCCGCGGCGTCCGGGAACTGGAGATGGAGCTGACCGGCCTCGGCGCATCCGACGGCGTGGAGGCACTGCGTCGACACCGCGCTGGACGGAGAGACCAGATTGAGGGCCGGCTTGCTCCAGTGGGCGGGCATCTGACGCCCCCCCGACGACGGATCGGCGGCCGCGCCGACCGCCGCCAGCAGCATCTCGCGGGCGGTCATGCCCAGCGCCAGGGCCAGGGCCCGGTCGCGGTAGTAGGGGAAGAACCAGTCGCGGCCCGCCGTCAGCAGGGTGCCCGCCGCGACCTGGATGGCCTCGTGGCCCGCGCCGCTGATCTGGAAGAAGCTCCGGCTCTGCCGCTTGAGCTGCAGCTCCTTCTCGTCGAGCCGGCGCGCCAGCAGCATCGTGCGGTAGAACCGCAGCAGCTCGTCGCGCGACAGCCCGCCGTACAACCGCGGCGAGGTCGCGGCAGGCGCGTCAGCCGAGCCCGTCGAGCGCTCCATGGTGCATCCCGCCTGCCGAAGGTGAGACCGACGGCCGGCCCGCATCGGGGGTAAATTATAACATCGCGGCGGCGGCCGGCCGCGGGGGGGCGTCCGGCCGGCCCCATCATGACGATGACGAGCGAATCCGACGGCGCGGTGACGGCGTGGGACGATCTCGCGCTCGAGAGGATTACGGCCCTCATCTCGCGGAAGGCGGTGGCCGGCGACGGCCAGACGCTGGCGCAGGTCTATCTGAAGCGCGGAGCCCTCGTGCCGCTCCACGCCCACGACGGCGAGGAGCTGATCTACGTCCTCGAGGGGATGCTGAAGCTGCGGATGGCGGGGGACGACGTCGTCGCGCGGGAGGGGCGGGTGGTGCGCATACCGGCGCGGATCCGGCACCAGATCGAGGCGCTCGCGGACACCTTCGCGCTGGCGGTCCGCGGCACGGGGCCGCGCCCCTTCGAGACCGGCCGCGGCGCCGGCGCGGGGGTGGGACGGCCGGCGGCCGGCGGCGGCGCGTGAGCCCGTCGGCCGCCGGCGGCCCCCGGCGCGGTCCGTGGAGGGTCAGTGAACGGTGCCGTCCCAGTCGTCGTGTCGGCCCGGCCCGTCGCGTCGCCCCGGCAGGACGCGGAACTTGCGGCGCAGCCGGCCCATCCGCCACTGCAGGTACCGGTACTTGATCTCGGCCTTCAACCCGAACCGGCCGAACCGCGGCAGGCCGATGCCGCCGCCCCCCTTGAGGTACAGGTAGCCGACCACGAGTCCGGCGAGGTGCGCGACATGGGCGACCCCGGCGTCGCGCGGCACCGACAGGAACGCGATGGCCCCGATGATCATCACGAAGTAGCGGGCCGGAATCGGGAAAACGAAGAACACCAGGATCGGCGCGTTCGGGTAGTAGACGGCGAACGCCATCAGCAGGCCGTAGATCGCCCCCGACGCGCCGATGGTCACGCCGTAGTACGTCGGCCCGCTGAACGCGAACGGCAGCAGCCCCGCGACGATGGTGGCGACGCCGGCCCCGACGCCGGTCACCAGGTAGAAGCGCAGGAAGTAGGCCGGTCCCCAGAGGCGCTCGAGCTGGACCCCGAACATCCACAGGACCAGCAGGTTGAAGAAGATGTGCCCGATGCTCCCGTGCAGGAACATGTAGGTGGCCGGCTGCCAGAACCGCAGCCCCGTCACCACCGCCTCGGGGCGCAGCCCGAACACCTCGACGAGGAGGCGGCCGAGGGGCGGGACGAGGGCGCCGGCCGCGAAGACGCCGACGTTCGCCCAAAGCAGCATCTTCACGGCCGGGGTCATCGGACCCGGGCCGAACGCCATGCCGGACGGACGCTGGTAATGGTAGCCGCGGGGCATCGCCGCCATCGTACCACGGCGATCGCGGAGCGTTGACGACGATTCCCGGGAGTTTGCGCGGCCGAACGGCGCGGGCCGCCGGCGGGTCGGCCGGGCGGCCGGCGGCGGCGCGGCCTCCGGCCGCGGAGTCCGCGCCGTTCTACGGCGCAGGCCTCCAGCTCAGCCCGCGCCGCCGCCGGACGACGGCCGACCCGCGGGGAGCCGGCCCAGGATCTGCGCGCGGACCTCGTCGAGCTCGGCGATGCCGAGGAGGCGGGCGGCGGCGGCCAGCGCCACGAGCCCCAGCGCGATCTCGCCGCCGAGGACGAGCCCCGCGGTGAGGAGGCCGCCCTCCGCCGCGAGATCCTCGACGAGGCCGTCGACCGCGGCGACCGCCGCGCCCATGGCCCCGGCCGCGAGGCAGCTCCGCAGGAAGCGGTCTGCGAGGCGGCGGGCGTCGATGCCCCCGAGCCGGCGGTGGAGCAGCAGGAGCAGGGCGCCGGCGTTCAGCCACGACGCGACGGTGGTGCCGAGCGCGAGGCCGGGATAGCCCATCACCCGTACGAGGACGAGGTTGAGCCCGACGTTCGCGGCGACGGCGCCGACGCTGACCCCGGCCGGGGTCAGGCTGTTGCCGAAGGCGTAGAACACCGGGGCGGTCAGCCGCACCGCCGCGTAGCCGACGATGCCCGGGGCGTAGTACGCCAGCGCGCGAGCCGTCGCCGGGGTGTCGGCGGCGGTGAACTCGCCGCGCTCGAAGACGAGCCGCACGATGGGGGTCGCGAGGACCGCGAGGCCGACCGCCGCCGGCACCATCACCGCGAGCATCAGGCGCAGCCCGCGGGACACGGTCTCCCGCACCGCCGCGAGGTCGCCGCCGGCGGCGTGCCGCGACACGGCGGGCAGGGTCACCGTCGCTATCGACACCCCGAGCACCCCCAGCGGCAGGTACATCAGGCGGAACGCGAACGTCAGCCACGTGACGGCGCCGGTGCCCTCGCCGGTGGCGAGGGCGGTGTTGACGAGCAGGTTCACCTGCAGCGCGGCCCCCGCCACCGTCGCCGGCCCCATCAGCGCCACGACCTCGCGCAGCCCCCGGTCCCCCGGGTCGAGGGCGGGCCGCCAGCGGAACCCCTCGCGGCGGAGCGCCCGCCACTGCGCCGCGACCTGCCCCGCCCCGCCGGCCAGCACCGCGGCCGCGACCGCCGCGACGGGGTCCATGCCGTCTTCGGGCATCAGGGGCACGACGACGAGGGCGCCCGCGATGAGGCAGACGTTGTAGGCGGCGGGCGAGAGCGCGGGGACGAAGAAGCGCCGCAGCGAGTTGAGCATGCCCATGCACGCGGCGGCGACCGCCACCAGGGTGAAGAACGGCAGGACGATGCGGGTCAACTGCACGGTCAGCTCGAACTTGCCGGGGACGTCCTGGTAGCCGGCGGCGAACAGGCGGGTCAGGGGCTCGGCGAAGACGATGCCGGCCGCCGCGATGACCCCGGTGACGACCGCGAGGGCGTTGATGAGCTGGGCCCCCAGCCGCCACGCCGCGTCGCGGCCCCCGCGGGTCAGGCGCCGCGTGAAGACGGGCACGAAGGCGGCGTTCATCGCCCCTTCCGCGAAGAGCTCGCGCAGCAGGTTCGGGATGCGCAGGGCCACGAAGAAGGCGTCCATCCGGTCGCCGGCCCCGAAGCGGTAGGCGAGGGCCTGGTCCCGCACCAGTCCCAGCACCCGGCTGGTCATGGTGGCGAGGCCGACGATGCCGGCCGAGCGGGTCAGGCCGTCGCCGGCCGGGGTCGGGGGCGTCATCGTCGGGGATGCATGGCAGGGGCCGCGCCGGTCCCGGCGCGGCGCGGTCGCGGCCGGTCCGCCGATCGCCGCCCGGCGGCGGGAATCACGTGGCGAACCGGAAGTTGATGACGTCGCCGTCGCGGACCACGTAGTCCTTGCCCTCCAGCCGCACCTCGCCGTGCTCGCGGCACGCCGCGTGCGAGCCGTCCCGCGCGGTCAGCGCGTCGTAGTGGACGACCTCGGCCCGGATGAACCCCCGCGCGATGTCGCTGTGGATCTCCGCCGCCGCCTCCTGGGCGGGGGTGCCGCGCGGGATCGACCAGGCCCGGCACTCGTCCTTCCCCACCGTGAAGAACGAGATGTAGCCGAGCAGCCGGTAGCCCGCCCGGACGACGCGGTCGAGCCCCGAGTCGGGGAGGCCGAGGTCGGCGAGGAACGCGGCCCGGTCGCCGGGCGGCAGCTCGGCGATCTCCAGCTCGATCTTCGCGCACACCGGCACGGTCTCGATTCCGCTCCCGGACAGGGCGCCGGCGAGGCCGGCGCGTTCGACGGCCTTCTCCGTATCCGCCACGTCCGCCTCGTCGAGGTTGAGCACGACGAGCTGCGGCTTCGCCGAGAGGAAGCTGAAGCCCCGCAGGCGCGCCGCGTCGGCCGCGTCGAGGGCGAGGGCCCGCAGCGGCCGGCCGTCCTCCAGGGCCGCCCGGCACCGCTCGATCACCCGCCGCTCCTCGTCCAGCTCGCGGCTCCGGCCCTTCTTCATGTCCTGGCGGATCTTCTCGACGCGCCGCTCGGCGACCCCGAGGTCGGCCAGGATCAGCTCGTCCTCGAGTTGCCGGGCGTCCCGGGCCGGATCCAGGCTCCCCGACGCGTGCGGGACCCGCTCGTCCGAGAACATCCGCAGCACGTGCAGCAGCGCGTCGGCGTCGCGGAACCCCGACACGTCGAGCAGCGCTTCGGACGAGCCGTGGCCGGCGACCTCGCTCACCTCGACGGCGGCCGGCACCCGCCGCCGCGGGTCGAACAGCGCCGTCAGGCGGTCGAGGCGGGGGTCCGGCACCTGCGCCACGCCCACCTGCGGCGCCTGACGGCGCCGGGCCGCGGCCGGCTCGCCGGACGGCTGCGTCAGCAGGCGGAACAGGGTGGTCTTCCCCGTCGACGGCAGCCCGATCAGTCCCGCCCGCAGCATGGGTTCCGTCTTCCTTCCCGCCCCGGCGCGGAATACGAAAATAAAGCGTAAGTCATAGATTTCACGCCACTTGTTGACACCGATGGCGGCCTTCTCTATAGTGGGTGGACCTGAATGGACCTCAGTGGAACCATAGGTCGTCTCAGTGGAGCCTGGTGGTCGCGGTGGAGCCTGGTGGTCTCGGTGGAGCTTGGCGGTCTCGGTGGAGCTTGGCGGCCTCGGCGGCGCATAGCGATCTCAGTGGAGCCCAACGGTGCTGCGCGGGAACTACTCGGTCAAGATCGACGAAAAGGGACGGCTGAAGATCCCCGCCGTGTTCCGCACCGCCATGCAGGACCGGTACGGCGCCCAGGTGTACGTCACGTCGCGCAAGGACAAGGGCGTGGTCGTCAACATCTATCCCATGCCGGTCTGGGAGGAGAAGGAGCGCAAGCTGGCGGCGCTCCCGGCGACGCTGCCCGAACTCGCCCGCTACGTGGACCTCGTGAACTACTACGGCCAGCCCGGCGAGATCGACAAGCAGGGCCGGGTGTCCATCCACCCCCTGCTGCGCGACTCGGCGGCGATGGTCGGCGACGTGCACGTGCTGGGCCAGCTCGACCATCTCGACGTCTGGAATCAAGAGCGGTTCGCCACCCGCATGGCGGACGAACCGTTCACGGACGCCGACGCCCGCAAGCTGTCGGAGTACGGCATCTGATGGCGACGATCCTACACGAGCCGGTCCTGCGGGCGGAGACGGTCGCGCTTCTCGACCCGGCGGACCGCGGGCTCGTCGTCGACTGCACGGTGGGGACGGGCGGCCACGCGGCGGCGCTGCTCGAGGCGGGGGCGGCGCGGGTCGTCGGGCTCGACCGCGACGCCGAGGTCCTGCCCGTCGCCCGCCGCCGCCTCGCCGCCTGGAAGGACCGCGTGGACCTGGTGCACGCCGACTACCGCAGCCTCGACGACGTGCTCGACCGGCTCGGCGTCGATCGGGTCGACGGGGCCCTCGCCGACCTCGGGTGCTCTTCGACGCAGCTCGACACCGCGGGCCGCGGGTTCAGCTTCCGCCGCGGCGACCCCCTCGACATGCGCATGGACCGCGCGGGCGGCCGGACCCTGGCCGAACTCATCGAGGGGGCGACCCCCGAGGGGCTGGCCGACGTCATCTTCGAGTACGGCGAGGAGCGCCGCTCGCGCCGCATCGCCCGCGCCATCGTCGCCGCGTGGACCGGCGCGGGCATCCGGACGACGGCGGATCTCGCCGCCGTCGTGCGCCGCGCCGCGCGGTACCGCGGCCGGTCCCGCATCGACCCCGCGACGCGCACGTTCCAGGCCCTGCGCATCTGGGTGAACCGCGAGCTCGACGGGCTCGACGCGTTCCTGCGCGCGGCCGCGGGCCGCCTGAAGGCGGGGGCCCGCCTCGCCGTCATCAGCTTCCACTCGCTCGAGGACCGCATCGTCAAGCGCACCCTGCGGGAGCTCGAGCGCGGCGGCGGGCTCGCCATGCGCATCCTGACCCGCAAACCGGTGCGCCCGGGCGAGGAGGAGCGGCGGCGCAACCCGCGCGCCCGCTCCGCCCGGTTGCGCGCGGCCTGGAGGGCGTCGTGAACCAGCAGAACCTGGACTTCCGCGTCACCCGCGACATCCGCAACGCGCCCATCGTGCGCGAGATCGACCGGCGTCGGCAGCGCGAGCTGTGGCGGTCGCTCGTGGTCGGGGCCTGCTTCGTGGCCGTGATTCTGGGCTCCGCGTGGCAGAACTTCGAGCTGTTGCGGTACGGCTACGAGATCGAGCAACTGGAGCAGGAGCGGTCCGAACAGCTCGACCTGAACCGCCATCTGCGCCTGGAGATCCAGACGCTGAGCGCGCCGCGGCGCATCGAGCGCATCGCGACGGCCGAGCTGGGGCTGGCCGCCCCCGCCGCGGCCGGCGTGCGGGTGGTCGAGCGCCCCGCCGCCGCGGCGCCGCCGGACGGGACGGTGATGGCGGACCGGGCCGCGGGGGCGCGCGGCGTCCCCGTCGCCGCCCGTTGAAGGGGACCATGACACTCGACCGCGGATCGGCCGGTCATTGGCGCGAAGTCCTGCAGCCGCGGGTCAGGCTCGCCGCCTGCGTCATGGTGCTGTGGGGCCTCGCGATCGCGGGGCGGCTCGTCCACCTCCAGGTCGTCGACCACGAGTTCTACGTCGACCGCGCCGGCGATCAACAGGTGCGCGCGATCGAGACGCCGGCCCGCCGCGGCGAGCTCCTCGACCGCCGCGGCCGCGTGCTCGCCCACGACGTGGCCGCCGACACCGTCATCGCCGAGCCGAGGAGGGTGGCGGACGCGGCGGAGACGGCCCGGCGGCTCTGCGCGGTCATGGCGTGCGCGGCGGACCGCCGGCAGCGGCTGGCGTCGGTCCTCGACACGGACAGGGCCTTCGCGTACGTCGAGCGTCAGGTGTCGCCGCGGGTGGCCGAGCGGGTGCGCGAGCTCGACCTCGACGGCATCGGCTTCCTCAAGGAGAACCGGCGCTATTACCCCAACGGGCGGCTCGCCGCGCACCTGCTGGGCTACGCCGGCGTCGACAACCAGGGGCTGCACGGCCTCGAGTCGCTGTACGAGGAGACCCTGGCGGGCGAGCCGGGGCGCATCCTGGTGCAGCGGGACGCGCAGCAGCAGGCGTTCCGCCGGGCCGAGCGGCGGCCGACGGCGGGGGTGTCCCTGGAGCTCTCCATCGACAGCTTCATCCAGCACGTCGCCGAGCGGGAGCTTCGCGCCGCGGTGCGCGAGCACGACGCCGACGGCGGCAGCGTCGTCGTCCTCGACCCGCGCACCGGAGACATCCTCGCGCTCGCCAACGAGCCCACGTTCAACCCCAACGCCTGGGGCCGCGCCTCCGCGGACGCGCGCCGGAACCGGGCGACGCAGGACGTCTACGAGCCGGGGTCGACCTTCAAGATCGTCACCGCCTCGGCCGCCCTCGAAGAGCGGGTGGTCCGGCCCGACGACGTCATCAACGTGAGCCCCGGCGTCATCTACTACGGGGGGAGGCCGATCCGCGATTTCCGCAACTACGGGGCCCTCACGTTCGCCGACGTCATCGTCAAGTCCAGCAACGTGGGGACGAGCCAGATCGGCGTGGCCCTCGGCGCGGACCGGCTCAACCGCTACGTGAGGCGGTTCGGCTTCGGGCAGACGAGCGCCCGCGACTTCCCGGGCGAGAGCCGCGGCATCGTGCACGACGCCTCGCGGCTCCGCGAGGGCGGGCTGGCCCGCGTGGCGATGGGCTACAACGTCTCCGTCACGCCGCTGCAGATGGCCGTCGCCATGAACGCGGTCGCGAACCGCGGCGGGCTGCTCGCCCCCCGCCTCGTCCGGGCGGAGCTGCGCGGCGGCGTCCGCGAGGAGATCCCGGTACGGGCCGTCCGGCGGGTGATGGGTCCGGGGACCGCCGCCACCCTGACCCGGATCATGGAGGACGTCGTCGCCCGCGGAACCGCCCGCGCCGCCCGGCTACCGGGGTACGCCGTCGCCGGCAAGACCGGCACGGCCGAGAAGATCCTGCCCGGCGGCGGCTACTCGCGGACCGACCACGTCGCCTCGTTCGTGGGGTTCGCGCCGTCCACCCGCCCCGAGATCACGGTCCTCGTCGTGGTCGACGGCGTGGCCGGGTTCGGCGGGGCCGTCGCCGCCCCCGTCTTCCGCCGCGTCGTCGAGGCGGTCCTCCGGCATCTCGGCGCCGCGCCCGACGTGGACGCGCCGCCGCCGCTGCCCGCGCCGCCCGAATCCGCCCCGTTCCCGGGCGCGCGCCCCGTCCTCGTGCGCGCGGCCGCGGGGTCCGGCCCGGCGGGGCGGGGCGGGGCGGGGTCCGGCGTGATGCCCGATCTCCGCGGGCTCGGCGCGAGGGCGGCGGTGGCGGCGGCGAACGATCTCGGTCTGTCGATCCGGCTCACGGGGCGGGGCGTCGTCGTGGGGCAGGCGCCCGACGCGGGCGATTCGATCGGCCCGGGGCGGGCGCTGGTCGTGACGCTCGATCGGCGGCGGGCGGGGGCGGGGTCATGACCGTCGGCGACCTGATGCCGCGGCTGTCGGGGCGGGCGGGCGCCGCCGGCGCGGGTCCGCCGACGGACGGCGCGGTCCTCGCGCGGGACGTGACGGGGATCGCCTTCGACTCGCGCCGGGTCGAGCCGGGGGCGGTGTTCGTCGCCGTCAGGGGGCGGCGCGCCGACGGCGCCGACTTCGCGGCCGAGGCGGCGCGGCGGGGGGCGGCGCTCGTGGTGTCCGAGTCGCGCGCGCGCCCCGGGGCGGAGGACCGGTGGGTGCGGGTGAGCGACGCGCGGCTCGCCCTCGCGGAGCTGGCCGCGGCCTTCCACCGCGACCCGAGCCGCGATCTCACGGTGGTGGGCGTCACCGGCACCAACGGCAAGACCACCACGACCCACCTGCTGGCCGCCATCTTCGAGGCGGCGGGCCGGCCCTGCGGCCGCCTCGGCACCGTGACGTACCGGATCGGCGCGGCCGAGGCGGAGGCGCCCCACACGACCCCCGAGGCGCCCGAGCTGCAGGCGCTCCTGCGCCGGATGGTCGAGCAGGGCGCCGCCGCCTGCGTCCTGGAGGTGTCCTCGCACGCGTTGGCGATGCGCCGGGTGGACCGCACCCGTTTCGACGCCGCCGTCTTCACCAACCTCACGCGGGACCATCTCGACTTCCACGCCGACATGGCGGACTACTTCGAGGCGAAGCGCCGCCTCTTCGACATGCTGCCGCCCGGCGCGCCGTGGGTCGTCAACCTCGACGATCCCGCCGGCCGGCGGCTCGCGGGCATGGCCGGCCGCCCCGTGACCTACGGGGTGGCGGACGACCGGGCCGATGTGCGGCCCGAGCGGGTGGAGTCGACGCGCGCGGGGACCCGCCTCGACGTCCCCACGCCCCGCGGGCGGCTGCGGCTGCGCTCGGCCCTCCCCGGCCGCGTCAACGCCTGCAACGTGCTAGCCGCGGCCGCCGCCGCCCTCGCCCTCGACGTGCCGCTGTCGGCCATCGAGCAGGGGGTGGCGGGGCTCGACGGCGTGCCGGGGCGTTTCGAGGTGGTGTCGTCGCCGGACGACGACGTGTGGGTGCTGGTCGACTTCGCGCACACCGACGACGCGCTGCGCGCGGTGCTCGGGGCGGTGCGCGAACTCGGGGCCGGCCGCCTCATCAGCGTCTTCGGCTGCGGCGGCGACCGCGACCGCGACAAGCGCCCGCTGATGGGGGCGGTGGCGGCGAGGCTCAGCGACCTCGTCGTGCTGACCTCGGACAACCCGCGTTCCGAGGATCCGGCCCGCATCATCGATCAGATCAGCAGCGGCGTCCTCTCGGCGCCGGGCGGCGGGGCGCGGCGGCTGGCGATCGCGGATCGCCGCGCCGCCATCGAGCGGGCCATCGTCGAGGCGGCGCCGGGGGACACCGTGGTCATCGCCGGCAAGGGGCACGAGCGCGAGCAGGTGATCGGCGGCGCGCGGCTGCCGTTCGAGGACCGGGTCGTGGCCCGGGAGGCGCTCGCGAGCCGGCGGATCCGGGCGCGGGCGTCGTGAGGAGGGCCGGCGGCGGGGATCGCGGCGGGGCGGCCGGGGCGGGCCGCGGGAGATGGGCGAATCGTGGTCGATGACGCTGGACGAGCTGGCCGCGGCGGCCGGGGGCCGTTGCGGCGCGGCGGCGGGCGCGACCCGCGCCCTCGGCGTCTCCATCGATTCCCGCTCGCTCCGCCCCGGCGATCTGTTCGTCGCGATCCGCGGCGACCGCTTCGACGGCCACCGCTTCGTGGCCGACGCCCTGGCGGGCGGCGCGGCGGGGGCCCTCGTCAGCGATGCGGCGGCCCTGGGCGCGCCGCCGGCGCCGGGGATCGTCGTCGATGACACCCTGCGCGCGCTGCAGGCGCTGGCCCGCCGCGTCCGGCGGGACTCGGGGGCCCGGGTGGTCGCGGTCACCGGCAGCGTCGGGAAGACCACGACCAAGGAGTTGACGGCGGCGCTGCTCGAGACGCGGTACCGCGTGTTTCGGAATCGGGGCAACCTGAACAACCACGTCGGGTTGCCGTTGTCGTTGCTGGAGTTGCGGACCCGGCCGGAAGTGGCGGTGGTGGAGCTCGGCATGAGCGGCCCTGGAGAGATTCGTCGCCTCGTGGAGATCGCGGAGCCCGACGTGCGCGTGTGGACCAACGTCGGCGAGGCGCACGCCGAGTTCTTCCCGTCGATCGAGGCGATCGCCGACGCCAAGGCGGAGATCCTGACCGGGGCGTCGCCCGGCGCGGTGGTCGTCGCCAACGCGGCCGACGACCGGGTCATGCGCCGGGTGGCGGGCTTCCCGGGGCGGGTCGTCACGTTCGGCGTCGGCGTCGAGGCGGACGTGAGCGCGAGCGGCGTCGAGGACCTCGGGCTGGACGGCGTGCGGGCCCGCCTCCGCACCCCCGTCGGGGCGGCGCCGGTGCGCACGCGGCTGCTCGGCCGCGGCAACCTCGCGAACGTCCTCGCCGCGGTCGGCGTCGCGCTGTCCTTCGACGTGCCTCTGGCCGCCGCCGTCGAGCGGGCGGCCGCGGTCGAGGCGCCGCCGCACCGGGGCCGGATACACCGGCTGGCCGGCGGGGTCGCCGTGATCGACGACTCGTACAACTCGAGCCCCCTGGCGCTGGCGGCGGCGCTGGCGGCCCTGGCGCGCGCCGGGGGCGGCCGCCGCGTGGCGGTGCTCGGCGAGATGCTCGAGCTGGGCGCCCGCGCCGGAGACCTGCACCGGGCGGCGGGCCGCGCCGCCGCGGCGGCCGGGGTGGGCCTGCTGCTGACGGTCGGCGGCGACCCCGCGCGAACCCTCGGCCGCGCCGCGGTCGCGGCCGGCGCCGACGCCGCCGGCGTCGTCCACTGCGGGACCAGCGAGGAGGCGGCGGCGCGCGCGGCGGCGGCGGTCCGCGACGGCGACGTGGTCCTCGTCAAGGGGTCGCGGGGGGTGCGGACGGACCGGGTGGTGACGCGGCTCTGCGCCGACCGGGCGGCGGGATCGGAGCGGACGTGATGCTGTACCACTTGCTGTATCCGCCGCTGAACGTCGTCCAGTACATCACCGTGCGCACCGCCGCGGCCGGCATCACCGCGTTCCTGATCAGCCTCGTCCTGGGGCCGTGGCTGATCCGGACCCTCCGCGGGTTCCAGATCGGCCAGGTCGTCAGGGACGACCTCGCCAACCACCAGTCCAAGGCCGGCACGCCGACGATGGGGGGCGTGCTCATCCTGACCGCGGCGACGGCGCCGACCCTCCTGTGGGGCGACCTCACGAACGCCTACGTGTGGATCGCGACCCTCTCGATGATCGCGTTCGGCCTCGTCGGCTTCGTGGACGACTACCTGAAGATCGCCCGCCGCGACCACAACGGGCTCCGGCCTCGCTACAAGCTCCTCGGCCAGGGGGTGGTCGCCCTCGCGGTCGGCTTCGCCCTGCTGTGGATGAGCGGCCGCGAGATCTACGACACCGAGCTGGTGCTGCCGTTCTTCAAGCAGATCACCCCGGACCTCGGGTGGCTGTACGTCCCGTTCGGCATGCTGGTGATGGTGTTCTTCTCGAACGCGGTCAACCTGACGGACGGGCTCGACGGCCTCGCCATCAGCCTCTTCATCGTCGCCGCGGCGGCGATGACGGCGCTGGCCTACGTCACCGGGCACGCGACCTTCGCCGAGTACCTGCTGCTGACCCACGTGGCCTCGGCGGCCGAGCTGACGGTGTTCTGCGGCGCGCTGGTCGGGGCCGGCCTCGGCTTCCTCTGGTACAACTCGCATCCCGCCGAGATCTTCATGGGCGACGTCGGGTCCCTCGCGCTGGGGGGGGCGCTCGGCACCGTCGCGATCCTCATCAAGCAGGAGCTCCTGCTGCCCGTCGTGGGCGCGGTGTTCGTCATCGAGCTCCTGTCGGTCGTAATCCAGGTCGGGTCGTTCAAGCTCACCGGGCAGCGGGTGTTCCGCATGGCCCCGCTCCACCATCACTGCGAGCTGATCGGGTGGAGCGAGCCGAAGGTGATCAGCCGGTTCCTGATCGCCGCGGTGGTGTTCGCCTGTTTCAGCCTCGCCACCCTGAAGCTGCGATGAGCGGATTCTCCGTGCGCGGGTCGACGGTCGTGGTGGTGGGGGCGGCGCGCAGCGGCGCGGCGGCGGCGCGGCTGCTCGCGGACCGCGGCGCGCGGGTGGTCCTGACCGAGCGGCGCGCCGAGGTCGCGGAGCCGGTGCGGCGTCTGGCGGACGCCGGCGTCGAGCTGGAGCTCGGCGGCCACCGCGCCGAGACGCTGGCGCGGGCGGACCTCGTCGTGCTGAGCCCCGGCGTGTCCCCGGCCCTGGCGGCGTTCGACGGCGTCCGGCGGCGGGGCGTCCCCCTCATCGGCGAGCTCGAGCTGGCGTGGCGCTGGCTGCGGGGGCGGGTGGTGGCGGTCACCGGGACCAAGGGCAAGTCGACGACGGTGGTCCTGGCGGGCCGGATGCTGGAAGCGGGGGGCTGGGACGTGCTGGTGGGGGGGAACGTGGGGACCGCCCTCAGCGCCCAGGTCGACGAGTCCACCCCCGAGACGGTGCACGTGGTCGAGGCGTCCAGCTTCCAGCTCGAGCTGACCGACACGTTCCGGCCCGCGATCGCGGTGCTGCTCAACCTGCACCGCGACCACCTCGACCGGCACGGGGGGTACGCCGCCTACGCGGCGGCCAAGGCCCGCATCTTCGCCAACCAGACCGAGGCCGACACGCTGGTGGTGAACGCCGACGATCCCGGGGTCCTGCGGATGGCGCGCGGCGGCCGCGCCCGGCGGGTGCCCTACGGGCTGTCGGCGCGGATCGACGCGGGCATCGCGGTCGCGGGCGGGGCCATCGTCCGCCGCACCGCGGCCGGCGACGACCCCCTGGTGCCGCTGTCGGCCGTGCGCCTCACGGGGCGCCACCTGCTGAGCGACGTCCTCGCCGCGAGCGCGGTGGCGAGCCTCGTGGGGGTGTCCGCGGACGCGATGACGGGGGCCGTGGACCGGTTCACCGGGCTCGAACACGCCCTGGCCCCGGCCGGCGAGGTGGGCGGGGTGCGCTTCGTCGACGACTCCAAGGCGACCAACGTCGCGGCGGCGCGGTGCGCCGTCGAGAGCTGCGGCGACCGCCTCGTGGTCATCATGGGCGGGCGCTTCAAGGGGGGCGACCTCGCGTCGCTCGTCCCGCCGCTCCGGCGGCGGGCCGACGCGGTCGTGGCCATCGGCGAGGCCCGCGGACGGATACGCGACGCGTTCGAGGCGGCGGTGCGGGTCGTCGACGCGGGGTCGCTGGACGACGCGGTCCGCGCCGCCTACGGGCTGGCCGCGCCCGGCGGGACGGTGCTGCTGGCACCCGCGTGCGCCAGCCTCGACATGTTCCGGGACTACGCGGAACGCGGCCGGACGTTCGTCGCGGCGGTGCGCCGCCTGCGGGAGGAGGAGGAAACGAAGCGTGAGCAGTGAGCAGTCATCAGTCGTGTCGCGGCGGAGGAGAGTCGACCGCTGGGAACGCAGGCTGCCTCGGTCTGCGAGGTCGGTGTCTTCTCCTCGCGCGCGGCTGATGACTGCTGACCGCTCACGCTTCTGGGTGTCGGGTCGAAGCGCCCCGGACTTTAGGGCCGCCCCGGCCGCCGTCCGTCACGAGGGGCTGAGACCATGGCCCGAAAGCTGAAATCCGACAAGGTGCTGTTCCTCGCCACCCTGCTGCTGGTGGGCGCCAGCGTGGTGATGGTCTACAGCGCCTCGGCCGTCCTCGCGGTGGGGCGCTTCCAGCAGCCGCCCTGGTTCTTCCTGCTCAAGCAGGTCGTCTGGGCCGTCGTCGGCATCGGGCTGCTCGGCGCCGCCATGCGGGTCGACTACCGCCTGCTGCGGAGCCCGCTCGTGATCCGGGCCGCCCTCGCGGTCTCCGTCGCCACCCTCATCCTCGTCTTTTTCGGGCCCGCGATCAACGGGACGCGCCGGTGGTTCTCGATCGGCGGCGTCGGCATCCAGCCGTCCGAGTTCGCCAAGGTGGCGGTCATCCTCTTCGCCGCCGCCACCCTCGAGCGGCGCATGGAGTCGATGGACCGGGTGGTGCGGGCGCTGGGGCCGCTGGCCCTCGTCACCGGCCTCGTCTGCGGTCTGATCGTGCTCGAGCCCGACTTCGGGACCGCGTTCACCCTGCTCATGATCGTCGGCGTCATGGTTTTCGCGGCGGGGTTGCCGTACCGGTACGTGGCGGGGCTGACCCTCGTCCTCGTCCCGGTGCTGTTCGCGGTCCTCGTCAGCGCCCCCTACCGGGTCCAGCGGCTGCTGACGTTCCTCGATCCGTGGGCCGATCCGTACGGCCACGGCTACCAGATCATCCAGTCGCAGATCGCGGTGGGCACGGGGGGGGTGCTGGGGCAGGGGCTGATGGCCGGCGTGCAGAAGCTGTTCTACCTGCCGCATCCGCACACCGACTTCATCTACGCGGTGATCGCCGAGGAGACGGGGCTGCTCGGGGCGTCCGTCGTGCTGCTCTGCTTCGGGGTCATCCTGTGGCGCGGCCTGGGCGTCGCGGCGGCGGCGCCCGACCGGTTCGGGGCGTTCCTGGCCCTGGGCATCACCACGATGGTGACGTTCCAGGCGTTCTTCAACATCAGCGTCGTGCTCGGGCTGCTGCCGACCAAGGGGATTCCGCTGCCCTTCGTCAGCGCGGGGGGCTCGTCGCTGCTCATCAACCTGCTGGCGATGGGCATTCTGCTGAGCGTCTCGCAGCACACGTCCGAGGTGCGGAGGACGCCGATGGTGCGGTCCCGATGAGGGCGGTGACGGCGGGGCGCCGGGCGGAGCCGTCGGGCGGCGATCGGCGGAGCGGGAGTCTGCGGCGTGGAACCGCGCGGATTCCCGGAGGATTGGCTGGGCGCCGGGCGGAGCCGCCGGGCGACGGTCGGCGGGCGGCGCGGCGGGAGGCGGATCGGGCGATGTCCGGACCTTGCGTGCTGATGACGGGGGGCGGCACCGGCGGGCACCTCTATCCCGGGATCGCGGTGGCGCGGGAGATCCGGCGCCGGCGTCCGGGGGCCCGCATCGTCTTCGCGGGCACGGGACGCGGGGCCGAGGCCCGGACCGTCGGAGAGGACGGGTTCGAGCACGTGCTGATCCGCAGCGCCGGGCTGAAGGGCACGTCCTGGCCGGCGCGGACGCGCGGGCTATCCCTGCTGCCGGTGAGCGCGTGGGACGCCTGGCGGGCGATCGGCCGGGTCGGTCCGGACCTCGTCGTCGGCCTCGGCGGCTACTCGGCCGGGGCCGTGGTCCTGCTGGCGGCCCTGCGGCGGATCCCCACGATGGTGCTCGAGCAGAACGTGACGCCCGGCATCACCAACCGGCTGCTCGCGCCGGTGGTCAGCGCCGCCGCGGTGTCGCACGACGCCGCCCTCGCGCCGTTCCGGGGCAAGGGGTTCGTGGCGGGGAACCCGGTCCGGCCCGAGTTCTTCGAGCCGCCGCCGCCGTCGGCGGCCCCCCGCCCGCTGCGCCTGCTCGTGCTCGGCGGGTCGCAGGGGGCCCACGCCATCAACGTCGCGATGGCGGCGGCGGCGCCGGTCCTCGCCGGCTCCGGCGTCCCCCTCGCGGTCACCCACCAGACCGGCCGTTTCGATCAGGACCTGGTGCGGGAGGCGTACATCCGGGCGGGGGTGTCGGCGCGCGTGGCGCCCTTCTTCCGGGAGATGGCGGACGTCATGCGCGGGGCCGACGTCGTGGTGAGCCGCGCCGGCGCGACGACCCTCGCCGAGCTGGCCGCGTCCGGGCGTCCGTCGGTGCTGGTGCCCCTGCCGGGCGCCGCCGACGGGCACCAGCAGGCGAACGCCGAGGTGCTGGCGGCGCGGGGCGCGGCCGAGGTGTTGCCGGAGACCGGCCTGAGCGGAGAGCGGCTGGCGGCGCGCGTGCTCGAGATCGCCGCGGACGGGGGGCGGCGCCGCCGGATGGCGGCGGCGGCCCGGACCCTGGCGAGGCCGCGCGCGGTGGCCGTCATCGTCGATCGGGCCGAGGGTCTGATGGGGGAGTCGCGCGGCGCGTGAGCAGGTGGCGAAGCACGCATCCGGAGACCGGCGGCGGGAGGCGGGGCCGGCGGCGGCCGCCCACGGCCTCCCCGCGGGCGCGCGCCGGGTGCACTTCGTGGGCGTGGGCGGCGTCGGCATGAGCGGTGTGGCGGAAATGATGTGCGGTCTCGGCTACGCGGTCAGCGGCTCGGACGCCGCGGCGTCGGGGGCCCTGGAGCGGCTGCGGGCGCGCGGGGTCGCGGCCGCGGCCGGCCACGACGCCGGCCGGGTCGCCGGCGCGGACGCCGTGGTCGTCTCCGCCGCGGTCCCCGACGACAACCCCGAGGTCGTCGAGGCCCGGCGCCGCCGCGTGCCGGTCGTGCCGCGCGGGGTCATGCTGGCGGGGCTCGCGGCCCCGCGTTCGACGATCGCGGTGACCGGGACGCACGGCAAGAGCACGACGTCGTCGATGGTGGCGGTGATGCTGGCCGAGTGCGGACTGGACCCCTCGGCGCTCGTCGGCGCGCGGATCGACGCCTTCGGGAGCAACGCGCGGATCGGGGACGGCCCCCACTTCGTGGTCGAGGCGGACGAGAGCGAGCCGTCGCTGCTGGCCCTGCGGCCCCGCGTCGCGGTCCTCACCAATCTCGAGCCGGAGCACCTCGACCGCTACGGCACGTTCGACCGCCTGCGCGACACCCTGATCGGCTTCGCCAACCGGACCGTCGAGGGGGGCGCGGTGGTGGCGTGCGCGGACGACGCCGGGGTGGCGGGCCTGCGGGGCCGCATCGCGCGGCGGGTCGTGACCTACGCGCTCGATGACCGGTCCGCCGACGTCGCCGGCGCCGGCGCGGACTGCGGCGCCGGGGGCTCGCGGTGCCGCGTGCGGTTCACCCGGCGGGGGGGCCGGGGGGAGGCGGGGCTCGAGATCGCCGTGCCGGGCCGGCACAACCTGCTGAACGGGCTCGCGGCCTTCGCGGTCGGCCTCGAGCTGGGGCTCGAGCCGGAGGCCGTCGCGGCCGCCCTCCGCCGGTTCACCGGGGTGGGCCGGCGGTTCGAGCATCGCGGCACGGCGGCGGGGGTGCGGGTGGTGGACGACTACGGCCACCACCCCACCGAGATAGAGGCGGTGCTGGCGACGGCCCGCCGGCAGCCGCACGACCGGCTGGTGGTGGTCTTCCAGCCGCACCGCTACACCCGGACGGCGCGGTTCCTCGACCGGTTCGCCGCGGTGTTGGCGACCGCCGACGTGGTCGTGCTCGTGGACATCTTCGCCGCCGGGGAGCCGCCCCTCCCCGGCGTCACGACCGGGCGGCTCGCCCGCGCCGTGCGGCGCGGGACGGACCGGCCGGTGCACCACGTCCGCGGCCTCGACGAGGTCCCGCCGTTCGTGGCCGGCCTGGCGCGGTCCGGCGACCTGGTGCTCACCCTGGGGGCGGGGCCCGTCGGGGGGGTCGCCGGCCCCCTCCTTCGCGCGATCGAGACGTCCGCGGCCGGGCCGGAGGGGGGATGAAGATGGCGCCGCCGAATGTTCCGTCCAAGCGGGCGCCCGCGGCCGGGCCCGAGCCGCGGCCGCTGGCGCGGCTCGCGGCCGGCGTCAGGCGGCACTGGGCGCCGGTCGCGCGCGGAGCGGCGCTGGCCGCCGGCGTGTCCTTCGGCGGCTGGGCGGCGGCGACGGAGCTGCCCGCCGCCCCGTTCCTCGCCATCGACGACGTCGAGGTGGTGGGCAACGAGATGCTGTCGGCGGGAGAGGTGCTGGCGCTGATGCCGGGTCTGCACGGCGCCGGCGTCCTGTCCGTCGACCTCGAGGACCACCGGCGCCGGCTCTCGGCGTCGCCGTGGATCGCCGTGGCCGCCCTGCGCCGCCGGCTGCCGTCGACGGTGGAGGTGTTCGTGACCGAGCGCCGGCCCGTCGCCGCCGCGCGGTTCGGGGACCGGCTGTTCCTGCTCGATGCGTCCGGGGCGGTCCTCGACGCCTACGGGCCGCGGTTCGCGCGCTTCGACTTCCCGATCGTCGACGGCCTCGGCGGGGAGGGGGGGGGCGCGTCGGCCGTCGACCCGCGGCGCCTCTCGCTGGCCGTGCGCCTGCTCGGGGACCTGGCGGCCCGGCCCGACGTGCTGGAGGCGGTCTCCCAGGTCGACGTCGCCGACCCGCACGACGCGGTCGTGCTGCTCGACGGCGACGTCGTGCTGCTGCGTCTCGGGGCGGAGCGGTTCCTCCCCCGGCTGCTGCGCTACGCCGAGCTGGCGCCGCTGCTGCGCGAAGAGGGCCGGGACGTCGACGAGGTCGACCTGCGGTTCGAGCCGCGGGTGGTCGTGCGGTACGCGGACCGGGCGGGGCCCGCCCGGCGCGGGCGGCCACGCCGGGCCGTCGACGGGGCGGGCGGCGCCCTCGCGTCGCGCCGCCGGGGGCCGGCGGCGGGGCCGCGCGTCGCGCCGGGTGGAGCGGAGCCTTCGTCGCGGGCTCCTGGAACGTGACGGACGGGGGGCCCATGGCGCGAAAGGACAATCATCTCGTCGGTCTCGACGTCGGCACGTCGAAGGTGGCGGCCATCGTGGCCGAGCCCCTCGACGACGGCGGCATCGACGTCACCGGGGTCGGGGTCGTCGAGGCCCAGGGCATCCGGGGCGGGGCCGTCGTCAATCTGGACGCCGCGGTCGAATCGATCAAGCGGGCGATCGAGGAGGCCGATCTCACCGCCGGCGTCGAGATCGACTCGGTGGCCCTCGGCCTCTCCGGGGCGCACCTGCGCGCGTTCAACAGCCGGGGCGTGGTCGCGGTGGCGGACCGGCACCGCGAGATCACCGGCGGCGACGTCCGCCGCGCGATCGACGCCGCGAAGGCGGTGACGCTGCCGAAGGGCCGCGAGATCGTGCACCTCCTCGCCCAGGACTTCGTGGTCGACGGCCAGGACGGCATCAGCGCCCCCATCGGGATGACCGGCTCGCGCCTCGAGGTCAACGTGCACGTGGTCACCGGCAGCATCTCGTCGACCCAGAACATCATCGCCTGCGTGAACCAGGCGGGGGTGGAGGTCGCCGACATGTTCGTCGCGCAGCTCGCGGCGAGCGAGTCGGTGCTGACCGGCGCCGAACGGGACCTCGGGGTGGCCCTGGCGGACATCGGCGGCGGCGCCACCGACCTCGCCATCTTCGAGCGGGGCAGCCTGTGGCACACCGCGGTCGTCGCCCTGGGCGGCGACCACTTCACGAACGACCTCGCGGTCGACCTGCGGATGCCGGTTTCCGACGCCGAGAGGACCAAGCGCCTGCACGGGTGCGCGCTCGACGCGATGGTCGGCGGGGAGGAGCGCGTCGAGGTGGCCAGCGTCGGGGGGCGGCCGCCGCGCGAGGTGCCGCGGCGCGCGCTGTCCCGCGTCCTCCAGCCGCGCGCCGAGGAGCTGTTCCACAAGCTGTGGGACGAGATTCGGCGCGCCGGCTACGAGGACGCCCTGCACTCCGGCATCGTGCTGTGCGGCGGCGGGGCCCTGCTGGAGGGGATGGCGGAGATCGCGGAGCAGATCTTCGACCTGCCGGTCCGCCTCGGGCCCCCGGCCGGCGTCGGCGGGCTCACCGACCACGTCAGCAGCCCCGCCTTCGCGACGGCGGTGGGGCTGGTGAAGCACGCGCACCGCCGCCAACTGCAGGAGCGGGCGCGGCGCGGGGGCGCGTGGAACGTCGATCGGAACCTCGCGGATCGTCTGAGGGGGTTGTTCCGGTTCCTGGGGCGGGCTCGAGGCCGCGGTTGGGGCATGACGAGGCCGTGGGCGGCGGCCGGCGGCCGCCGTCGGCGCGTCGGCGGGCACGCGGGCCGCGCGGGGGCGTCGGCGCGCCCGCGGAAGGACAAGGGGGAATAGATGGAATCCACGACTGGGCCGAGAGATGCACGGGGCGGCGACGGCGTTCGTCCGGCGCCGGCATCCGATCAGCAGGGCCCGCGCCTGACGATACACGACCCGGTCGACGCGCTGGGCGCGCGCATCAAGGTCATCGGCGTGGGGGGCGGGGGCGGCAACGCCGTCAACCGCATGGTCCGCTCCGGCGTCACCGCCGTCGAGTTCGTCGTCGCCAACACCGACGCCCAGGCGTTGAGCCACAGCGAGGCGCCCCTGTGCATCCAGATCGGCGCCAAGCTGACGAAGGGGCTGGGCGCGGGGGCGTCGCCGAGCGTCGGCCGGCAGGCGGCCCTCGAGGACACGGATCAGATCATCTCGGCCCTCGACGGGGCCGACATGGTCTTCGTCACGACCGGCCTCGGGGGCGGCACCGGCACGGGGGCGGCGCCGGTCATCGCCAGCCTCGCGAGCGAGCTGGGCGCGCTGACGGTGGCCGTCGTCACCAAGCCGTTCAAGTTCGAGGGGCGGCGGCGGCAGCTTCAGGCGGAGCGCGGGCTCGCGGAGCTGCGCGAGTGCGTCGACACCATGATTACGATTCCCAACGAGCGGTTGCTGACCACGACCGACCGCTCGACGACGCTGCCCGAGGCGTTCGCCACCGCCGACGACGTGCTGCGCCAGGCCATCCAGGGCATCTCGGACCTCATCCTGAAGCCCGGCCTCATCAACCTCGACTTCGCCGACGTCAAGGCCATCATGTCCGGGGCGGGCCTGGCCGTCATGGGCACCGGCGTCGGCCACGGCGAGAACAAGTCCGTCGACGCGGCGACCCAGGCCATCTCCAGCCCCCTGCTGGAGGACGCCTCCGTCGAAGGCTCCCGCGGGGTCATCATCAACATCACGGGCGGCAACGACCTGTCCCTGGCCGAGGTCCACGAGGCGACCTCGATCATCCACGAGTCGGCGCACGAGGACGCCAACATCATCTTCGGGGTGGTCATCGATCACGACGTGGAGGACGAGGTCAAGCTGACGGTCATCGCGACCGGGGTCGGCGGGCCCGACGCCGCCCCCTCGCAGCACGACCGGGCTTCGGCCCAGACGCCCGTCGACCTGCAGCAGTACGCGGACTGGAAGGACGATTCGAGCGTCGGCGAGCCGCCCCGCGAGGCGCCGCTGCGGCGCCCGCCGGTGATCACCCTGCCGCTGCCGGCGGCCGGCGGGGACGGCGGCGGGGCCGCGGACGCCGATGCCGAGGGCGACGTGCCCGCCTTCCTGCGGCGCCGCGCCAATTAGGGTCGGGCGGGCCGCGGCGGGCGGCGCCCGGCGCCCGCCGCGCGCTCACCGCGCCCCGTTCTCCGCCGGCGGGTCCCCCGGCGGCGGGTCCGGGGGGCGGTCCCGGTCGTGGTACAGCAGGCGCCGGCAGCTCTCGCACCGAATCAATTCGGTGTTGAGCAGGATCTGGTTGAAGATCTGGGGCCGCAGCCGCACGTTGCACACCGTGCAGTGCCCCTTCCTGGCCTCGACCAGGGCCAGGCCCTGGCGCTGGACGGCTATCGACTCGAAGAGCCGAAGGCTCGCCGCGCCGATGCTTCCGGCGAGCCGGGCCCGTTCGTCCGCGGCTCCGGCCAGCCGGCGCTCCATCGCGGCGCGCTGGTCCTCGAGCTCGGCCCGCTCGCGCTCGACCGCCTCGGCTTCCTCGCGCCCCGCGCCCTCGGCCTCCTCGACGGCGGCGTCGAGCTCGTCGGCCTCGATCAGCTTCTCGAGAATCGTGTCCTCGAGCCGCGAGACCTCCTCCTCGGCGGTGGCGATCTCGTGCTGCATGGCCGTGTACTCCTTGTTGGTCTTGACGGCCATGAGCTGGTCCTTGAACCGGGACAGCCGGGCCTGGACCTCGCCGAGGCGCTTCTCGGCCTCTCGCCGGCCCTTCCGCGCCTCCTCCCGCCGCCGCCGGGCCTCCTCGGCGCGCGCGCGGCCGGCGCGCAGCCGTTCGTCGAGCGCGGCCATGCGCCCGGGGACGGCGGCGACCCCGCGGCGGGTCTCGACGGTGGCGTTGTCGAGGCGTTGCAGGCGGATCAACCGTTCGAGATCGGGCAGCATCGGGCGTCAGGTCTCCAGGGGCGGCGGCGCGGCCGTCGGCGCGTTCCGGGCAAAAAAAAACCCCGCCGCGGAGGCGGGGCGGGCGGGCCGGCCGGCGTTCGTCGAGCGCGTCGGCGACACGCGCGACGCGCTGACGGGCATGTCCGGCAGTCTACTCCTCCGGTTGGTGGGCCCACCAGGATTCGAACCTGGGACAGACCGGTTATGAGCCGGCGGCTCTACCGCTGAGCTATGGGCCCGATCGGGATGTCGCATCGTCCGTGGCCGCGGCCGGCCGGCCCGGAGAGCGTCGCCTACGGCTCCGCCCGCCGCCCAACCGACCCTGCTAGGTGCCCTCGAGGAACGCGCGCAGCCGGCGGCTGCGCGACGGATGCCGGAGCTTCCGCAGCGCCTTGGCCTCTATCTGGCGGATGCGCTCGCGGGTCACCGCGAAGTTCTGGCCGACCTCCTCCAGCGTGTGCTCGCTGCCGTCGCCCACGCCGAAGCGCATCTTGACGACCCGCTCCTCGCGCGGGGTCAGCGTCCGCAGCACGCTCTCCGTCTGCTCCTTGAGGTTCAGGTTGATCACCGCGTCGGCGGGGGACACCTCCTGCCGGTCCTCGATGAAGTCCCCCAGGTGGCTGTCCTCCTCCTCGCCGATCGGGGTCTCGAGCGAGATGGGCTCCTGGGCGATCTTCAGCACCTTCCGGACCTTGCCGACGGGGATGTCCATCCGCTCGGCGATCTCCTCCGACGTCGGCTCCCGCCCCAGCTCCTGCACCAGCGCCCGCGACGTGCGGATCAGCTTGTTGATCGTCTCGATCATGTGCACCGGGATCCGGATGGTCCGCGCCTGATCGGCGATGGCCCGGGTGATGGCCTGGCGGATCCACCACGTCGCGTAGGTCGAGAACTTGTAGCCGCGGCGGTACTCGAACTTGTCGACGGCCTTCATCAGGCCGATGTTGCCCTCCTGGATGAGGTCGAGGAACTGGAGGCCGCGGTTCGTGTACTTCTTGGCGATGGAGACCACCAGCCGCAGGTTCGCCTCGACGAGCTCCTTCTTGGCCATCTCCGCGAGCATCTCCCCCCGGAAGATGGCGCGGTGGGTCTGCTCGATCTCCGGCACGGGCTGCCGCAGCGCCTCCACCCGGGCGCGCAGCTTCGCCCGCAGCTCGCGCTGCCGCCGCGTCAGCCGCTTCCGATCCTCGTCCCGCCGGGGCGTCTTGGACTTCAGTTGGCGGTCGAGCTGGGCGAGATCGCTCTGGATCGCCTGCACGCCCTCCACCGCCTCCTTCGCGTCGTCGACCAGCCGCCGCTTGACGCCCTCCGTGAACTCGATCCCGCGGACGAGCCGGGACAGCGCGACGCGGGCGCGCAGCACGCTCCGGTGGCCCCGCCGGTACTTCTTCTTCTCGCGTTTCGAGATCTCGCCGAGCAGCGCCTCCCGCCGCCGGGCCTCCTGCAGGGCCTGGCGCACCCGCTCGATCCGCTCCAGCACGCTGCGCGACAGACGGCGGATCTTCTCGTCGGTGATCTCGTCGTCGTGGAAGACGACGAGCTCGCGGATGGTGCGCTCGCCGTTCTTCACCTCGTCGCCCATGTCGAGGACCTGCTGGACGACGATGGGCATCCGCGAGGCCGCCTTGATGATCGACAGCTTGCCGCGCTCGATGCGCTTGGCGATTTCGACCTCCCCTTCGCGGGTCAGCAGCGGCACCGTGCCCATCTCGCGCAGGTACATCCGGACCGGGTCGTTGGTCTTGTCGATCGCGCTCGGCGTCAGGTCCAGCTCGACGTCCGAACCTTCGCTGCGGCGGTCGAGCAGCTTGTTCTCCCGGTACTTCTGTTCCGAGTCGACGACCTCGATGCCGGCGTTGCCGAACGTCGTGAACAGCTCGTCGAGCTCGTCCGACGTGGTGATGTCCGGCGGGAGCAGCTCGTTCACCTCGTCGTAGAGGAGGTACCCCTTCTCCTTGCCGATCTGGATGAGCTGCCTGACCTCGTCGTACTTTTCTTCTAGCGACAAAGGCGTTCCTCCTCGGGGGTGCGCCAGACACCCATCACTTCAGAGACTCCAGCTTCGCCGACAGAGCGCCCTTTTTGAGCAACAACACATCGATCCCGCCCTCGGCGAGGGCCGACGGCGTGCCCGTCCGCTGGCAGCGGTCGATCTCCTCCTGGACCGCCGCGCGCTGGCGCTCGCAGGCCAGGAGCCTGATCTTGTGCCCGCAGTCCGCCGCCGCCGCCGGCGGCCGGTCGACGGCCCCGACCCGCGCCATCCAGTCCGCCTCGGCCGTGCTCAGGCGCTCGCGGAGGGCGTCGAGGACGGCGTCCCCGGGCCAATCGGCCAGGGATCGGGCGGTGGCGAGAATCGGTTCCGTCGCCAGCCCCGCGATGTCGTCGTCGTCCAGTTCCGCGATGATCGCCATCGCCGCCGCGGTGTCCCGCACCAGCGCCCAGATCAGGCCCTTCTCGAACGGCTTCGCGCGCCGCCCCGTCGCCACCCGCTGTTCGTCGACGGTCGTGCGCTTCGCCACCGCCGCCCGGCGGATCTCCCGGCGCGCGACATCCTCGAGGATGCCCGCGCGGTGCGCGAGGGCGTCGGCGAACCGGTCCCGCTCCGCCGCGTCCGGTATGCGCGCCGCCACCTCCAGCATGCGGCCCAGGAACTCGCGCCGGTGGTCGCCGCGGGTCAGGTTCCGCGCCGCCGCCTCGCGGTCGAGCACGTACTGCAGATACGGCCGCGACGCGCGCAGCGTTTCCCGGTACCGGTCGACCCCGTGCCTCCGGATGCACGCGTCGGGGTCCTCGCCGTCCGGGAGCACCGCCACGTTCACCTGCAGCCCGTGGGCGAGCAGCAGCTCGCCGGACCGCGACGCGGCCCCGGCCCCCGCCGGGTCGGGGTCGAAGCTCACGATCACCTTCGGGGCGAACCGCTTGAGCAGCCGGACCTGCCGCTCGCCCAGGGCGGTGCCGCAGCAGGCGACGACCGGGTCGACCCCGGCCTGGACCGCCTGCGCCAGATCGAAGTACCCCTCGACGAGCACCGCGTACCCCGCCTCGCGGACGGCCCGCTTCGAGAGATGGAGCCCGTACAGTGTACGCCCTTTCGAGTAGATCGCGGTCTCCGGCGAGTTCAGGTACTTCGGCTGCTGGTCCGGGCGGAGGGCCCGCGCCCCGAAGGCGATGACCGTACCGCTGTCCCGGGCGATGGGGATGACGAGGCGGTTCCGGAACCGGTCCACGAGCGGCCCCCCCCCGCGGGAGACGGCCAGTCCGCTCCGCGCCAGGAGGTCGTCCGCGTAGCCCCGTCCGCGCAGGTGCGCGGTCAGGCCGTCGCGGCCCGCCGGCGCGAACCCCAGCCCGAGCCGCTCCGCCGTGTCCGGGGCGATGCCGCGGGCGGCGAGGTGGTCCCGGGCCGGCCCGCCCGCCGCCCCGCCGAGGCGCTCGGCGAAGAACGCGGCCGCCGCCTCGTGGATGCCCACGAGGGCCCCGCGCTCGGCCTCCGCCGCGGCGTCGCGCTCCGTGGCGGGCTCCGGCGCCGGGACGCCGCTCCGCTGCGCGAGATGGCGCACCGCGTCCGGGAAGTCCAGCCGCTCCTGGAGCTCGATGAACTTGATGACGTCGCCGCCCACCCCGCAGCCGAAGCAGTGGAAGAAGCCCTTGTCCGCGTGCACGCTGAACGAGGGCGTCTTCTCCGTGTGGAACGGACAGAGGCCCACGTAGCGGGCCCCCGCCCGCCGCAGGGGGACGTACGACTGCACGACCTGCACGATGTCCGCCTGCGACTTCAGGTCGTCGATGAACGACGGGGGGAACAGGCCCATGTCAGCGGCTCATTCCTTCAGCTCGGCGATCGTGACCGCGCCGCCCCCGTTCTCGGGGGGCGCCGCCGACACCCGCCGGACGCAGGGGTGCGTATCGAGGAACCGCGTGATCGAGCGCCGCAACTGGCCGGTGCCGTGCCCGTGGACGAACCGGACGGTGCGCGTTTCGCTCATCAGGGCGTGGTCGAGGTGCTTCTCCACCCGCGAGAGGGCCTCGTCGACCCGGCATCCGATGACGTTCAGCTCCTCCAGCGGCCCGCCCGGCTCTTCGACGTGGATGGCGACTTGGCGGACCGGCCGGCGGGGCGCCTTGCGGCGTCCGGCCTTGAGCGAGGCGAGGGGCACGCGCAGGCGCTTGCCGTTCACCTCCACGTCGGCGTCCGCGCCGTGAAGCGACCGCACCGCTCCGTCGACTCCGAGCGTCGACACCGTCACCCAGGCCCCGACCTCGACCTCGACGCCGGGCGGCGGCGCGGCGGGGGGCGCGGGCGGCGCCGCGGCCGGAAGCTCCAGCGCGCGGGCGACGTTGTCCAGCCCCGATTGGGCTTGCGCGCGCAGGGCACCGCGGTCCCCCGTCGACAGCGCGCGTTGCCGGTTGCCGATCCGGTCCGCCGCCTTCCGCTCCGCCGCGGCGACCCGCTCGCGCAGGCCGTCGACGATGGCGTCGATCTCGCCGCGGGCGGCCCGGAGCCGCTCGCCGAGCGCCTGCTCGAGCCGCTTCCGGCCCGCCGCCTCGCGCTCCGCCAGCTCGCGCTCGCGCCGGGCGATCCCGTCCTCGCGCGCGTCCATCGACCGGCCCCGTTCCGCGAGCTCCCCGCGGAGGCCGTCGAGTTCGCGGCGGTCCGCGTCGATCCGGGCCAGGTGCTCCGCGAGCTGGGCCTCCCGGGCGCTGCGCCGTTCGGCGGCGGCGGCGATGACCTCGGGGGCGAGGCCCAGCCGCCCCGCGATCTCCAGGGCGAGGCTGCGGCCCGCCGACCCGTAGACAAGCCGGTAGGTCGGCGCGAACGTGTCGGGGTCGAAGCCGAACGCGGCGACCGCCGCCCCCGCGGTGGTCGCGCCGTAGGACTTGAGCACCTCGTCGTGGGTGGTCGCGATGACGTGGGCGCCCCGCGCGCGGAAGTGCTCGACCACCGCGCATCCCAGGGCCCCGCCCTCCACCGGGTCGGTGCCGGCGCCGACCTCGTCGAGCAGGACCAGGGCCGGGAGGGCGAGCCGGCGGTCCATCGCCACGATGTTGCTCAGGTGTCCCGAGAACGTGCTGAGGTTGGCGGCGATCGACTGCTCGTCGCCGATGTCCGCGAAGACGGACTGGAAGACCGGGAGCACGGCGTCCCCGGCGGCGGGGACGTGCAGGCCGGCCTGGGCCATGAGGGCGAGCAGCCCCGCCGTCTTCAGGGCGACGGTCTTCCCGCCGGTGTTCGGTCCGGTGACGATGAGGGCGCGGTCCGGCGGCCGCATCACGATGTCGACGGGGACCGGTCCCTCCGGCGCGCCCGCGCGCGGGGGCGCGTCGAGCCGGCTCGTCACCGCGCCCATCAGCAGCGGGTGGCGGGCCGCGCGCAGTTCGAGCGCCTCGTCGGCCGCGAGCCGCGGCTCCACCCCGCCGATCGCCGCCGCGAAGGCGGCGCGCGCCTGGACCGCGTCGAGCCTGGTGGCCGCCGTCAGGGTCCGCCGCAGGTCCGCGGCGCGCCGCCGGAACGCCGAGGAGAGGCCCAGCAGCACGCGCCGGACCTCGTCCTCCTCGTGCTGTTCGAGGGCCACGATCTCGTTGTTGAGGTCGACGGTGCTGAGCGGCTCGAGGAAGAGGCTGGCCCCGCTCGTCGAGCTGCCGTGGACGATGCCGGGGATGGCGGCGCGGTGCTCGGCGCGGACGACCAGCACGAAGCGTCCGTTGCGCTCGGTGACCACCCGCTCCTGCAGGTAGCGGGCCGTCTCGCGGCCGCGGAGGAACGACTCGAGGTTCCCCCGCAGCCGGTTGCGCTGCTTGCGCAGGCGGCCGCGGATGGTCTTCAGCTCGGGGCTGGCGTCGTCGTTGACGTCGCCCCCGGCGTCGATCTTCCGCTCGACGTCCTCGCACTCCCGCTTCCAGGCGGCGCTGCCGTTCGCGATCGAGGTCAGCGCCGGATACGGTCCGCCCGCGGCGGCGAGCACGGCCTGGCACGACCGTTCGAGCGACCGCAGGAAGTCGGCGAGCTTGCGGAGGTCGATCGGGGCGAGGGGATGGGCCTCGATGGCGAGCCGCGACAGGATCTCGGCGAGGTCGTCGGGCGCCTCGAGGGGGAGGCCCCCCTCGTTGGCGGCGAGGAAGCGCACCCCTTCGGTGGTGTGGGCGAGGGCGGTCTGGACCGCGCGCCGGTCCGTGAGGGGCCGCAACTGCCGGAGCTCGCGGCCCCCCAGCGGAGTCAGGGCATGGCTGGCGACCACCTCGACCACGCGGTCGAACTCGAGGGTCGTCTGGGTTCCTGCGTGCATCGCGGTAACGGCGCCGGTTCCGCGCGGACGCGGGCCGGGCTCGGGTCCTTCCAGCCGGCGGGCTCGGGCTTCCGAGCCGGCGGGGCCCGGGCCGCCGAGCGGCCGCGGCCACGACGCTTGAGGGGTCGGAGGCGCAGACTCCGTAACAAGAAAGAATATCACGGGGCCGACGGCGCGCTCAAGCGTCGGTCCCCGGTCCGATCCGGTTGATCAGGCTCGCCACGGCGGCGGCGCCGAAGCCGTTGTCGATGTTGACCACCGCCACCCCCGACGCGCAACTGTTCAGCATCGACAGCAGGGCGGCGACGCCCCCGGCGCCGGCCCCGTAGCCGACGCTGGTGGGCACGGCGATGACGGGGACCGCGACCAGCCCCCCCACCACGCTCGCGAGGGCCCCCTCCATGCCCGCGACCACCACGATGACCCGGGCCCGCTCGAGGCGCGCCCGCGCCGCCAGCAGCCGGTGGAGGCCGGCCACCCCGACGTCGTAGAGCCTCTCGACGCGGTTGCCCATGACCTCGGCGGTGACCGCCGCCTCCTCCGCGACCCGCTGGTCGGCGGTCCCCCCGGACACGACGAGGACGGTCCCGCGGCCCGTCGGCCCGCCGCCCGGGCCGCGGCTGATGACGCCGGCGTCCGCGTGGAAGACCGCGTCGGGCACGCGCTCCCGCACCGCGTCGAACGCGGCGGCGTCGGTCCGCGTCACCAGCAGGGTCTGGTCCGCGGCGACGATCCGGGCCGCGATCGCCGCCACCTGGGCGGGCGTCTTGCCGGGGCCGAAGACGACCTCGGGGAAGCCCTGGCGGATCGCCCGGTGGTGGTCGACGCGGGCGAACCCGAGATCTTCGAACGGCGCCCGCCGCATCGACGCCGCCACCTCCGCCTGCGCCGCGTCGACGCCGAGGGTCCCGCCGCGCACCCGCTCCAGCAGTGACCGAAGCCGCTCCGGTTCCATGCCCCGATCATACAGACGCCCGCCGGGGGCGCGGCCGGCGCGCGCGGGTGTCGGTTCGTTCCGTCAAGTTGGCGACGCCCGCCGGCCGCGGCCGGCGCGCGCTGCCGGGGGTGCCGTTCCGCCCCCGCCGTGCCGCCGCCCGGGCCGCCCCCGTGACGTTCCCCGCTTCGGCGCCGATGTCGGCGGTTCGGGGCGGTTCGGGGCGGTTGCGGTTCTCGGTCCGGACCACTATTCTTCGGGACCGATGGCCACACCTTCGACGGCGGCGGGGCTCGACGAGGTCGTCGCGGCCGCGTCGCGCATCTGCTACCTCGACGGGCGGCGCGGCGTGCTCGCGTACTGCGGGCACGACATCCACGACCTCGCGCGGCACGCCGCCTTCGAGGAGGTCTGCCACCTCCTCTGGCGCCGCCGCCTGCCGACGCGGGCCGAGCTCGGCGACCTGCAGACGGAGTTCGCGCGGCACCGCGCCCTCCCCGAGGCGGTCGTCCGGCTGCTCCGGTCGTTGCCGCCCGGCGACCTCATGGACGCGGTGCGCACCGGGGTGTCCGCCCTCGCCCACCACGATCCGGACGCCGGCGACGATTCGGCCGCCGCCTCCCGGCGCAAGGCGGCGCGGCTGACCGCGCAGACCGGCACGCTGGTCGCGACGCTGGGCCGGCTCGCGGCGGGCGGGGCGCCCCTGCCCCCCGACCCGGCGCTGGGTCACGCCGCCAACTTCCTCTACCTGCTGACGGGCGAGCGTCCGGGCGCCCTCGCCGCCCGCGCGTTCGACGTGGGGCTGATTCTCCACGCCGACCACGAGTTGAACGCGTCGACGTTCGCGGCGCGGGTGGCGGCGGCGACCCTGACGGACATCCACTCGGCCGTCGTGGCGGGGGTCGCGGCGCTGAAGGGGCCCCTGCACGGCGGGGCGAACGCCGCCGTCATGCGCATGCTGCTGGCCATCGGCGACGACGCCGACGACCGGCGGGTCGAGGAGGCGGTCCGCGGCATGCTCGCGGCGAAGCGGCGCGTGCCGGGCTTCGGCCACCGGGTGTACCGCACCGAGGACCCCCGCGCCACCCACCTGAGGCGCATGTCGCGCGACCTGGGCGGGCAGGCGGGGCGGCCCCGCTGGTTCGCGATGTCCCAGGTCATCGAGAAGGTGATGAAGGCGGAGACGGGGCTCGACGCCAACGTCGACTTCTACTCCGCGTCGACCTACCACGTGCTCGGCATCCCCGTGGACCTCTTCACGCCCATCTTCGTGGCGAGCCGCGTGGCGGGCTGGACCGCCCACGTGCTGGAGCAGTACGAGAACAACCGCCTCATCCGGCCCCGGGCGGAGTACGTCGGTCCGGAGTACCCGCAGACGTTCGTGCCCCTCGCCGAGCGGCGGATGCCGTCGGCGTAGACGGGGAACGGCGCTGCCGTAGACGGGGAACGGCGCCCCGCACGGCGGAAGCGGCGCTTGCGCGGTCGAGCGCGGGAGCCCCCAGCGCCGGCGGGACGTCCGACGCGCGGAGACGCGCGGGCGGGGCCCGCCCGCCCCGGGCTATAATGGCGGCCCCTCCATGGACCAGCGCCGCATCCGCAATTTCTCGATCATCGCGCACATCGATCACGGCAAGTCGACCCTCGCCGACCGGTTCCTCGAGCTCACCGGCGCCCTCCGCCCCCGCGAGATGGAGGCCCAGGTGCTCGACTCGATGGACCTCGAGCGGGAGCGGGGCATCACCATCAAGGCCCACGCGGTCCGGCTGAGCTATACGCCCGAGGGGGGGGAGCCGCACGTCCTCAACCTCATCGACACGCCGGGGCACGTCGACTTCTCCTACGAGGTGACGCGGGCCCTCACCGCGTGCGAGGGGGCGGTGCTGCTCGTCGACGCCTCCCAGGGGGTCGAGGCCCAGACCGTCGCCAACGCCTATCTCGCCGTCGACCAGGACCTCGAGATCGTGCCCGTCGTCAACAAGATCGACCTGCCGGGGGCGCAGCCCGACGAGACGACCCGGCAGATCGAGGACATCGTCGGCCTCGACGCCGCCGACGCCATCCTCGCCAGCGCCAAGGAGGGCGCGGGGGCCCGCGCCGTGCTCGACGCGGTGGTCGCCCGCGTGCCGCCGCCGGCCGGGGACCGCGCCGCGCCCCTCAAGGCGCTGATCTTCGATTCCTGGTACGACGCCTACCGCGGGGTCGTCGTGCTCATCCGCGTCGTCGACGGGGTCGTCCGGCCGCGGACGAAGGTCCGCCTGATGGCCCGGGGGCAGGACTACGAGGTCGAGCAGGTCGGGGTGTTCTCCCCCAAGCCGCAGGTCGTCCCGCAGCTCGCGGCGGGCGAGGTCGGTTTCGTCATCGCCGGCATCAAGACCGTCGGCGACGCCCAGATCGGCGACACCCTGACCGGGGCGGCCCGGCCCGCGGCCGAGGCCTGCGCCGGCTTCACGGAGATGAAGCCGATGGTGTTCGCGGGGCTCTACCCCGTCGAGGGGCACCAGTACGGCGACCTGCGCGAGGCCCTCGAGAAGCTGCGGCTGAACGACGCCTCGTTCTTCTTCGAGCCCGAGACCTCGACCGCGCTCGGCTTCGGGTTCCGCTGCGGGTTCCTCGGCCTGCTGCACCTCGAGATCATCCAGGAACGGCTCGAGCGCGAGTTCGACATGGACCTGGTGACCACCGCCCCGGGGGTGCTCTACCGGGTCACCACCACCGCCGGCGAAACGTTCGAGGTCGACAGCCCCGCCAAGCTGCCCGACCCCGGGAACATCGAGGCCCTCGAGGAGCCCGTCATCACCGCGATGATCCTGACCCCCTCGGACCACGTCGGGGGCATCCTGCAGCTCTGCCAGGAGAAGCGCGGCGTCCAGAAGGGGCTCGAGTACCTCGCCTCGAACCGGGTCATGATCACCTACGAGCTGCCGTTCAACGAGGTCGTCCTCGACTTCTACGACCGGCTCAAGACGCTGTCGCGGGGCTACGCGTCGCTCGACTACCACGTCACCGGCTACTGGACGTCGCCCCTCGTCAAGCTCGATCTCATGGTGAACGGCGACCCCGTCGACGCCCTGTCGGTCATCGTGCACAAGGACTCGGCGTACTCGCGGGGCCGGGCCCTCGCCGTCAAGCTGCGCAAACTCATTCCGCGGCAGATGTTCGAGGTGGCGATACAGGCCACGGTGGGGGGGCGTATCATTGCCCGCGAGTCGGTCCGGGCCCTCCGCAAGAACGTGCTCGCGAAGTGCTACGGCGGCGACATCACCCGGAAGCGCAAGCTCCTCGAGAAGCAGAAGGAGGGCAAGCGCCGCATGAAGCGGGTGGGCCGGGTGGAGATTCCGCAGGAGGCGTTCCTCGCGGTGCTGACGGTGGACACGGAGTAGGGCGCCGGCGCCGCGGCCGGCCGGGGCGGCGGCGGAACGGCGCGGACGGTTGGATGGCGGGCGGCCCCGGGGCGGCTGAGCCCCTGGGCGGCGGCGCAGGGGCGGGGACGGGCGACATGGCTGGAGAGACGTTCAGGAAGTCGACGGCGCGGGAGTACTTCGAATCGATCGCGATCGCGGTCATCCTCGCCCTGTTCGTGCGGACGTGGGTCGTGCAGGCCTTCAAGATCCCGACCGGGTCGATGGAGGAGAACCTGCTGATCGGCGACCACCTGCTGGTGAACAAGTTCGTCTACGCCCCGTCCGCGACCGGGCTGGAGCGGGCGCTCCTGCCCATGGGGGAGGTCGAGCGCGGCGACGTCCTCGTCTTCAAGTTCCCCGAGGACCCCGAGCGCGACTTCATCAAGCGGGTGATCGGCCTGCCCGGCGAGACCATCGAGGGGCGGCAGGGGCGGGTGTTCATCGACGGCGAGGCCATCGACGAGCCCTACCTCGACATCATGCGCCCCGAAGGCCGGCTCCCCCTCGACATCCGGGGCACCTTCGGGCCGACCGCCATCCCCGAGGGCCACCTCTTCATGATGGGCGACAACCGCGGCGACTCCGAGGACAGCCGCTACTGGGGGCCGCTGCCCGTCGAGCACGTCAAGGGCCGCGCGTTCATGCTCTACTGGTCGTACGAGTCCGGGGCCGACTTCTACGCCGACGTGGGCGTCGGCGCCACCCTGCGCCGCCTCGGCTCGGGCGCCGCCCACTTCTTCACCCGCACCCGCTGGGACCGCCTGTTCATGGCGGTGCCGTAGGACTGCCCTTACCCCACCACATCTGTGGGCTGAACTTGCAGCGCGCGTGAGGGCACCGGCCCGACTTGGGCGGCGTCCAGCATCTGGCCGAAACGGTTCTTCGCCTCGCGCGCGGCAAACTCTCTCATGAGCCCATAGCCATTATGGCTCCGTTCGCCACTCAGCGTCACGCTGTGTGCGCGGGCCCGGTCGCGTCTTCTATGCGCCGGCGGGGCGCGTGCGCGGGCCGAAGATGGCGGTGCCGACGCGGACCATGGTGGCGCCCTCCTCGATCGCGGCCTCGAAGTCGTGGCTCATCCCCATCGAGAGCTCGTCGAGCCGGACCGATTCGGGCGCGCCGGCCTGCAGCTCGTCGCGGAGCGCGCGCAGGCGGCGGAACCAGGGGCGCGCCGCCTCGGGGTCGTCCGACCAGGGCGGCAGGACCATGAGCCCGCGGAGGCGGGCGGCCCGGCAGCCGGCCGCCGCCTCGACGATGCGGCGCGCCTCGTCCTCCCGCGCCCCGTGCTTGGTCGCCTCGCCGGCGAGGTCGACCTGAACCAGGACCTGCGGCGAGCGGCCGGCGTCGGCGGCGGCGCGGTCGAGCCGCCCGAGGAGGGCGGCGCTGTCCACCGAGTGGATCCAGTCGAAGGCGGCGGCCTTCCGCGCCTTGTTCGACTGCAGGTGTCCGACGAGGTGCCAGCGGACGGGAAGCGCCGGGGTCGCCGCCTGCTTGTCGAGGGCCTCCTGCACCCGGTTCTCGCCGAAGTCGCGCAGCCCCGCGGCGGCCGCCGCCTCGACGTGGGCGGGCCCGAACGTCTTCGACACCGCGACGAGGCGGATCGCGTCGGGACTGCGTCCGGCCGCGGCCGCCGCGCGGTCGAGCCGTTCGCGGACGGCGGCGGCATTGGCCGAGATCGTGGCTTCGAGTTCCATGATCGGGGAATCCGCCGCCGTGGTCGAGGCCGGCCGGATGGGGTGATCCGCCCGGGAAAGCCGGCCGGAACCCGCGGTCCGGTAGTCTCGCGGTCGGCGGAACTTGCAACGTCGATCGTTCCGACGCGATCGAAGGTCGCGCCGGTTACCGCCGCAGGGCGCGCAGCCGCTCCCGCGCCGCCGCCGCGTGCCCGCCGTCGGGGGCGGCGCCGACGTAGCGGGCGAAGGCGCGCCGCGCCGCCGCCGGGTCGCCGTTCGCCTCGTAGGCGAGCCCCAGCCAGTAGTACGGGTCGGCGAGCGTGCGGTCGGTTTCGGACGCTTCGCGGAAGAGCCGCAGCGCCCCGCCCACGTCGCCCGAGTTCCAGACCGCGATGCCGCGGTCCAGGGTCTCGCGGGCCGCCGCGCGCCCCGCCTCGATCTGCCGCACGGCGATGCGGTTCGCCTCGCCCCGCGCCGCCGCGGCCGCTTCGGGGCGGTTCTGGCGGGTGAAGATGTCGGCGAGCCCGTAGTGGGCGGGCGCATAGTCGGGCCGGATGGCGAGGGCGCGCCGGTAGGCGGCCTCGGCGTCCGCGAAGCGGTTCAGCCGGCTGTGCGACACCCCGATGTTGAAGAGGCAGTCGACGCAGGTCGGGGTGACCCCCAGCACCGTCTGGAACTGCGCGATCGCGTCGTCGTAGTCGCCCTCCCGGTTGGCCCGGACCCCCGCCGCGAACGCGGTCGCCGCCGTCTGGTCGTCCTGCAGCGCGCGCAGCCACGGGGCCGCGGTCCGCCCCGCCTCGAGGACGAAGCGCACCTCGACCGCGCCGGCGGGATGCACGAGCACGCGGAAAATCTGGTCGCCGAGTTCGGCCCTGCCGGCGCTGACGCTGTACTGCCCGGGGGCGAGGCCGGCCTCGCGGAAGCGGCCGTCGGCGTCGGTGACGATCTCGACCCCGGCCGCCTGCGACTCCAGGGAGACCAGGGTCACCGCGGCCCCGGCCACCGGCCGGCCGTCGCCCGTGGTGACGCGGCCGTGCACCGAGCCCGTCGGCTGGGAGCCGGTGGTGAGACCCTGCGTTGCGAATGCGGCCGGGGCGTTCACCGACGGTGCCCAGGCCCGCGCGGCGGGATGCACCAGGCACAGCGCGGTCCCCAGGACCGCTGCGAGCCGCGGTCCGGACGCCGCCGCCCCGCGCCGCGGGTTTCTGATCACCGGCACTCCGACCCGAGTTTACACCTTAGCCCGGAAATCGTCGCCGGCGGCTCCACCTGGCGTTCACGGCGCAGACTGCCGCCGCCGCGCCATGAACGCCCTGACCTGCGCCAGGTCGCGCACGATCGGCGTGGGCGGCAGCGAGTCGAGGAAGCGGCGCCCGTAGCCCTTGTTCACCAGCCGGGGGTCGAGCACCGACAGCACGCCGCGGTCGTCCCGGTGACGGATGAGGCGGCCGAGCCCCTGCAGGAGGCCGAGGACCGCCAGGGGCACCTGGTACTCGTCGAACGGGCTCCCCCCGTTCCTCGCGATCGACTCCATGCGCGCCGCGGTGATGGGGTCGCCGGGCGGCGCGAACGGCAGCTTGTCGATGATGACGCAGCTCAGCGCGTCGCCGGCCACGTCCACCCCCTGCCAGAAGCTCGACGTGGCCAGGAGCACCGCGTTCGGGATCGCGCGGAACCGGCGCAGCAGCACCGGGCGGGGGGCGTCCCCCTGGACGAGCAGGGGCCAGGGGCTGGCCGGCGCGACCAGCCGGTGCACCTGCCGCAGGTTGGCGTAGCTCGTGAAGAGCACGAAGGCGCGCCCCTCGGTCGCGTCGAGGAGGGCCCGGACCTGCAGGGCGGCGTCGCGGGCGAACGCCGGCGACCGGGGCTCGGGCATCTCCCGCGGCAGGTACAGCACGGTCTGCGCCGCGTAGTCGAACTCGGACGCCAGGCGCAGCTCGGCCGCGTCGCCGATCCCGAGGCGCGACCGCTGGTAGTCGAACGAGCCGTCGACGGCGAGGGTCGCCGACGTCAGGACCGCGCCCTGCAGACGGTCGAGGAGCAGCTCGCGGACGATGGACGACACGTCGATGGGGGACGCCCGCAGGAACGTGCCGCGGCCCCGCCGCTCGAGAAAGTACACGAGGCGGTCGTCGTCGGCGGCGAGCACCAGGTCGACGTCGTCGGCCAGCTCGCGGGCGCGGCGCCCCAGCGCGCGCAGGTCCTCGGTGGTGTGGGGGAACGACCCGACCGCCGCTTCCAGCGCCCGCGCCGCGCCCGCGAGCCGCCGCCCGGGCTCGGCCGCCGGCTCCAGGACGTCGGCGTCGAGGCGCGTCCGGTCCGTCGCCGCGAGGAGCAGCCGGACCGCCGCGAGGAAGCGCGCCGCCCGCTGGTCGATGTCGTCCAGGGCCCGGTACAGGGTCTGGGCGGCCTCGGCGTCCTCCGCGAGGTCGCGGCCCGTCCAGCGCCGGCCGTCGCCGACCAGCCGCTCCAGCCGGTAGTTGCTCACCGAGACGCCGAAGTACTGCGTCGCCACGTCCTCGAGCTGGTGCGCCTCGTCGATCACCGCGTGGGCGTACGAGGGGATCACCTCGCCGTAGGCCGACTGGCGCACCGCGGCGTCGGCGCACAGCAGGTGGTGGTTCACGATGACCAGGTCCGACTCGGCCGCCCGCTGCCGCATCCGGGTGACGAAGCACTCCGCGTGCTGCGGGCACTCGGTGCCGATGCAGGTCTCCGACGCGGCCGAGATTTCGCCCCAGAAGGGCAGGTCGTCGGGCAGGTCCTCGAGCTCCGCGCGGTCGCCGGTCGGGGTGCGCGCCGCCCACGCCGCGATGGCGTCGACCTGGCCGCGGTCCCGGGCGAGGCCGAGGGGGTCGCCGTCGCGGTACGCCTCGAACCGGTGCAGGCAGAGGTAGTTCGCCCGGCCCTTCATGTAGGTGGCGGTGAAGTCCACCCCCAGCGCGCCGCGCAGGGCGGGCAGGTCCTTGTCGAATATCTGGTCCTGGAGCTGCTTCGTGCCGGTGGAGACGAGCACGCGGTGCCCGCTGAGGATCGCCGGCACCAGGTACGCGAGGGTCTTGCCGGTCCCGGTGCCGGCCTCCGCCAGCAGGACTCCGCCGTCTTCGAAGACCCCGGCCGCCGCCGAGGCCATCTCCCGCTGGCCGGCGCGGGGCTCGAACGACGGCAGGGCCGCCGCGAGGGGGCCGCCCCCGGTGAATGCGGCCTCGACCTCGTCGACCAGGGGCCGGTGCCGGGGGGCGGTGCCGACCGCCGGCGGGGCGGCGGGGCCGGAATCGCCGCCCCGGGGTTCGGCTTTCCCCGTCGGCGCGGCCGGCGGGCCGCCGTGCGCCCTCCGGTCGGGTGGGGAGTCCCGGCGCCGCGGCCCGGCCGCTAGCGGCTCTCCGGGTACAGCGGGAACTTCTGGCACAGGGCTTCGACCCCCGACCGCACCCCGGCCGCCGCCGCGTCCGACCCGGGCGCCGCGAGCACGCGGCTGATGAAGCCGGCGATCTCGTCCATCTCGGGCTCGGCCATGCCCCGGGTGGTCACCGCGGGGGTCCCGATGCGGATGCCGCTGGCCACCATCGGCGGGTTCTCGTCGAACGGGATCACGTTCTTGTTGACGGTGATGCCGGCCCGCTCCAGCGCGGCCTCGGCGGCCTTGCCGGTGATGCCGCGCGAGAACACGTCGACGAGCACGAGGTGGTTGTCGGTGCCGCCGCTCACGAGGCGGAAGCCGGCGTCCCGCAGGCCGGCGCCGAGGCGGGCGGCGTTCCGGACGATCTGCTGCTGGTACTCGCGGAACGCGGGCTCCGCGGCCTCCTGGAAGCACACCGCCTTGGCCGCGACGACGTGCATGAGGGGGCCGCCCTGGACGCCGGGGAAGAGGGCCCGGTTCACCGCCTTGGCGTGGGCCTCGCGGCACAGCACGAGGCCGCCGCGGGGGCCGCGGAGGGTCTTGTGGGTGGTGGTGGTCACGATGTCGGAATGGGGGACGGGGCTGGGGTGCAGCCCCGCCGCCACCAGGCCCGCGATGTGGGCCATGTCGGTGACCACGTGCGCCCCGACCTCGTCGGCGACGGCCCGGATGCGGGCGAAGTCGATCACCCGCGGGTAGGCGCTCGCCCCGACCATGATCAGCTTCGGGCGCCGTTCGCGGGCGAGCCGCGCCAGCTCGTCGTAGTCGATGCGCTCGTCCTCGCGCCGCACCCCGTAGGGCACGATGTCGTAGAGCTGGCCCGAGAAGTTCAGGGGGTGGCCGTGGGTCAGGTGCCCGCCGTGCGCGAGGTTCATCCCGAGCACGGTGTCGCCGGGGTCGATCAGCGCGAAGTACGCGGCCATGTTGGCCTGGGCGCCCGAGTGCGGCTGCACGTTGGCGCGCTCCGCCCCGAACAGGGCGAGGGCCCGCTCGATGGCCAGCGACTCGGCCACGTCGACGTGCTCGCAGCCGCCGTAGTAGCGGCGCCCCGGATAGCCCTCGGCGTACTTGTTGGTGAGCACCGAGCCCGCCGCCTCGAGCACCGCGCGGCTGACGAAGTTCTCCGAGGCGATGAGCTCGAGGCCGGTGTTCTGCCGGGTCGTCTCGTCGGCGAGGACGGCCGCGATGGCGGGGTCGGTCTCGCTCAGGGGGCGTCGGCGCGCGCTCGATGCCGGGTCGGTGACGGGATTCATGGCGTTCGCGGGTTCCGGGCCTGGAAGTGTTGCCTGGACGCCGATTGCCGCCCGCCCCTACCGGCCTCCGGGCCATTCGCCGGCCCGTGTGCGCCATTCCTCGGCGGAGAACCGGGCACGACGGCCGCTTGCGATTGTACTACGACGGACCGGCGGTGCCGGTGGTGTCCGGTTCGATCGGAGCGGTGGTGGGCGGTTGGGAGCGGCCCGCCCGTTGCGATGCGAAGCGTTGACGGCTGACGCGAACGAGCGCTGCGAGCGACGCCTATCCGGTTCCTGACCGGCGGGATGCGCTTGCGGGGCTTGCGGGGTCCAGACTTGACCCGGCCGATTGTCCCGACTTGGTGGTTCAGCCCGTGGTCGTTCCCGCCGGGCGGTTTTCGCCCCCCCGCGCCGCCGAATCACGAAGCCGGCCCGTTCGTCCCGGGTCCCGGTCATGCGGGGGGGCTGCGTGCTATAGTCGGCGCATGGCGCAGAAAACCACCCTCTCGACGTCGCCGACTGTCCGGTACGAGGACGCGTTCCCGAACTCGCGTCAGGTCCTGGTCGAGGGAGACCGCGTGCGCGTGCCGATGCGGGAGATCACCCTCTCGGGCGGCGAGCCGCCCCTCCGGGTCTACGACACCGGCGGCCCGCAGGGCTGCGACGTGCGGCGGGGCCTGCCGCCGCTGCGCGAGGCATGGATCACCGGCCGGGGCGGCGTCGAGGAGCGGCGGGGCGCGGCCGGGCCCGAGGCGCCGGGGCCGCCGGGCGCGGGCCGCCGCCCCCGGCGCGCCACGGCCGGGGTCACCCAGCTCCACCACGCCCGCCGGGGCGCGGTCACCGAGGAGATGGAGTTCGTGGCCCTGCGCGAGGGCTTCGATCCCGGGTTCGTCCGCGACGAGGTGGCGCGGGGCCGCGCCATCATCCCCGCCAACATCAACCACCCCGAGCTCGAGCCGATGGCCATCGGCCGGAACTTCCTCGTGAAGATCAACGCCAACATCGGCAATTCGGCGGTGTCGTCGTCCATCGAGGAGGAGGTCGAGAAGCTGCGCTGGGCGACCCTGTGGGGCGCCGACACG
>CAXXTG010000272.1:0-85082 GCA_963666855.2 Vicinamibacterales bacterium | reverse complement strand
TGATCGCGGTGACCGTCATGCCCATCGTCTTCGACATGCTGCCCCAGGTGCCCGAGGGGGCTTCGCCGGCGTCGGCGCCGGCCAGCGCGGCCGCCACGATCATCGTCACCGTCGCGGTGACCCTCCGCGCCACCGGGGTGTGGCGCCTCTGGGCGCCGGTCATCGGCATCGTCGCGGGCTGCGTGGTCGCGGGGGCCTTCGGCATCTACGACACCCGCCTCATCGCCGAGGCGGGCTGGATCGGCCTGCCCGCGGGCGGCTGGCCCGGCCTCGACCTCAGCTTCGGCGCGGCCTTCTGGTCGCTCCTCCCCGCGTTCATCTTCGTGACCCTCATCGGGGCCATCGAGACCATCGGCGACGGCGTCGCCATCCAGCGGGTCTCGTGGCGGAAGCCGCGGGCCGTCGACTTCCGCGCGGTGCAGGGCGCGGTGGCGGCGGACGGGCTGGGGAACCTGCTCTCGGGCGTCGCGGCGACGGTGCCGAACACGACCTACTCGTCGAGCATCGCGGTGGCCGAGATCACCGGGGTGACCTCGCGCCTCGTCGGCGTGTACATCGGCGCCGTCTTCATCGGCCTGGCGTTCCTGCCCAAGTTCATGGGCCTCATCCTCGCGATTCCGGGCCCCGTGGTGTGGGGCTACACCGTGGTGCTGCTGTCGGTCCTGTTCGTCCTCGGCATGAAGGTGGTGGTGCAGGACGGCATCGACTACCGCAAGGGGGTGGTGGCCGGCGTCGCGTTCTGGATCGGCACCGGCTTCCAGCAGCAGTGGATCTTCCCCGAGGCCCTCGGCCCCTGGTGGGGCGGCCTGCTCGGAAACGGCATGACCGCCGGCGGCCTCGCGGCCATCCTCATGACCGGGTTCCTGGAGCTCGCGCAGCCCCGGCCGCGGCGCCTCCGGGCCGGACTGAACGTCGACGCCTACCCGAAGATCGACGAGTTCCTGGCCGTGTTCGCGGCCCGCCAGGGCTGGAGCGCGGCGATGACCGACCGGATCCGCGCGGTCGGCGAGGAGACCCTGCTCACCCTCACCGCCAAGGGCGCGGAAGGGGCGGCGCCCGACGGCCGCCATCTGCTGCTGACCGCCCGCCGCGACGGCCCCGCCGCCGAGCTCGAGTTCGTGGCCGCGACCGACGAGGCGAACATCGAGGACCAACTGGCGCTGCTCGACGACCTGAGCGGTGCCGGGGCGCCCGGCGACCGCGAGGTGTCGCTGCGCCTGCTGCGCCATTTCGCCTCGTCGGTGCGCCACCAGCAGTATCACGACACCGACGTGGTGACGGTCCGCGTGGAGCCCACGGCGGCCGCGTCCTGAGCCCCGGCCCGGGGAAGATGGCGTAGGACGGCGATCCCGAATAAGGCGGCCAACTGCACCCAGTGTCGGCCCGTTCTTCCGCGGCTCCTGCCCCGCCGTCCTACGGCGCAGACCCCCTGGCCCGCCGATCGTCGCCCGCGGATCACCGGCACGTTTCGGCTCCACGGCGTGCGCCGCCAGTACGACTGGCCGGGAAGCCCCTCACCGGCCGGGATCGTCGGTGCGCACGTCCCGCGCCCACGACCGGTTCGCGGCGTACCAGTCCACCAGCCGCCTCACGCCGTCCTTCCAGGCCGTACGGGGCTCCCAGCCCAGCCGCCGCTTCGCCTTCGACACGTCCGCCCACGTCGCCGGCGCGTCCGCCCGATGCGGCGGGAGGCGCTCGACGCGGGCGGTCCGCCCGACGCGGGCCTCGACGAAGCGCAGCAGGTCCAGCAGCGGCACGGGGACCCCCGCGCCCAGGTTGACGACCTCGTAGCCGAGGGGCGCGAGGCCCGCCACGGTGCCGCGGGCGGCGTCGCCGATGTAAGTGAAGTCCCGCGACTGCGCGCCGTCGCCGTACAGCCGGACGGGGCGCCCTTCGCTGACCCACTGGACGAAGCGGAAGGGGCTCATGTCCGGCCGCCCGGCGGGGCCGTAGACGCTGAAGTAGCGCAGGACGGTGACGTCGAGTCCGAACTGGTGGTGATAGGCGTGGCACAGCGCCTCGGCCGCCTGCTTGGTGGCGGCGTACGGGCTCCGGGGCCGGCCCGCGTCCGCGTCCTCCCGGTACGGCATCGGCCCGTCCGGATCGTAGAGGCTGGAGGTCGACGCCAGAACGAACTTCCGCGCGCCGCGGTCACGGCCGAGGTCGAGCAGGTTGAGGGTGCCGGTGACGTTCGCGTCCACGCAGGCCCACGGGTCCTCGACGCTGGCGCGGACCCCGGCCCGCGCGGCCAAATTGAGCACGCCGTCGATGGCCGGCCCGCGCGGGCACGCCGACGCCAGCCCCGCCCGGTCGCGCACGTCCGCCCGCCGGAACGTGAAGGCCCCGCGCGCCCGCAGCCGATCGAGCCGCCAGCGCTTGAGCCGGACGTCGTAGGCGTCGTTCAGGTCGTCGACGCCGAGCACGGCGTGACCCGCGTCGAGCAGCTCCTCCGCGACCGCGGCCCCGATGAACCCCGCCGCCCCCGCCAGCAGATAGTTGGCCACGTGCTCACGCCGCGGAGCCGCCCGCCAGGCGGTCCATGCCCGCCCCGTAGATCTCCCGGACCCGCGCCGTGACCTCGCGGTAGCGCGCCAGCAGCTCCGCGCCCGACATCGGCTCGCGGAGCCGGCGCGCGAACGGCTCGACCGCGTCCGCGTCCGTCGGGATGACGCCGCCGCCGGCGTCGGTGGCGATGCGCAGCACGGTCTCGAGATCGCGGAGGAAGCCGTAGGCGCCGCGCAGGGCGTCGACCTCGTCGGGACGCAGGAAGTCGGTGTCGGGAAACGCGGCCAGGAGGCGCCGCGCCCCCGCGACCCGGAACTCCGGACGGGCCGGCCCCTCCCGGAGCTGCAGCACCTGCAGCAGGAAGTCGATGTCGGCGAGGCCGCCGTGACCCCGCTTGAGATCGAGGTGCCCGCCCGCCGCCTCGTCGGCGAGCTCGCGCTCGATGCGGGTGCGGATGCGGCGGGCGTAGTCCACGACGTCCGGCGACCACGGCGCGTACACGAACCCGGTGACGACATCGCTCACCCGCCCGCCGACGGCGGGGTCGCCGCCCGCGAAGCGGCATCGCGTCCACGCCATCCGCTCCCAGATCTCGGCGCGCTCGCGCAGGTAGCGCTCGAAGGCCGCGACGGAGAGGGCGAGGGCCCCCATCCGGCCCTCGGGACGCAGCCGGGTGTCGATCTCGTACGCCGCGCCCGCCCCCGTGCGCTTCGAGAGCAGGTCGTGGACGGCCCGCACGAACTTCTGCTGCGGCTCGAACCACGACGAGTCGCCGTCGTAGAGGAACACGATGTCGAGGTCCGAGTGCACGGTCAGCTCGCGGCCGCCGAGCTTGCCGAGGGCGAAGACGGCCCAGCCGGCCTCCGGACCCGCCGCCTCCGGGCCCGGCGGGCGGTGGCGCGACACGATCCGCGCCGCCGCCCGCAGCGCGCAGTCGGCGACGAGCGAGAGCTTCTCGTTCAGCTTGTCGAGGCGGCGCTCGGTCAGCCACTCGACGAGGGCCTTGAACTCCTCGATGGCCTTGACCCGCCGGAACGGATCCTGGCTCGACGCGGGGTCGTCCCCCGCCGCCACCCCGTCGAACCCCCGGACCACCTCGTCCCGGAACGTGTCGGCATCGACGACGGCGCGCCCGAGCGAATCGAGGAGCTCGGGGTAGGCGGCGAGCCGCGCGGCGTAGAGTTCGCCGGCGTCGAGCCCCGACACGAACCGCCGCCGCAGCTCCGCGTCGTCGAGGAGGGTGCGGAAGAGGGCCCCGGCCGCGCCGGATCGGGCCGCCACCCGCTCGAAGCGGACGAGCATGCGGCTCAACCCGGTCGGGATGTCCCCCGCCAGCACCTCCGCCAGCAGGTTCGCGAGGAGGTTCCGCGACGACGACCAGCCGTGCGACGGCACCGCGTCGAGGGCCCGCATCGCGTCGAGGACGCCGGCCGGCTCGGCGACGCCGGCCCCGGCGAGCCGCGCGCGCGCCTCCTCGTCGCCCATGTCCCCCGAGAGCAGCCGGAACATCGCGCGGCCGGCGAGGCCGCCGTCCTCCCGCTCCCCTTCGAACAGGTCGGCGTAGACCGCGTGCACGCGGTCCCGGTGCCGGTTCAGGGCCTCGACCAGGGTGTCGTGGCCGTCGAAGCCGAGGCGCCGCGCCAGCGCCCGCAGCCCCCGTTCCGTGCCCGAGAGGGTGTGGGTCTGCTGGCCCTGCGCGACCTGGAGGCCGTGCTCGACGTTGCGCAGGAAGATGTACGCGGCGGCGAGGTCCCGCCGCACGTCGGGCTCGATGAACCCGTGGGCGCCGAGGTGGTCGAGGGCGGTCAGGGTGTGGCCGGTGCGCAGGTCCGGCGTCTCGCCGCCGTAGATGATCTGGAACACCTGCGCGAACAGCTCGATCTCGCGGATGCCCCCGCGCCCCTCCTTGACGTTCTGGTCCAGATCGCCGCGCTTGCCGTGCTCGCGGTCGGCCCGCGCCTTGTACCGGGCCAGCTCCTCGATGGCCGCGTGATCCAGGTACTTGCGGTACACGAAGGGGACGGTCACCTCCACGAACCGCCGTCCGAGGTCGAGGTCGCCGGCGATCGGCCGCGCCTTGATGAGGGCGAACCGCTCGAACGTCTCGCCCATGCTCTCGTAGTACCGCGCCGACTGCTTCAGCGAGTAGACGAGGCTCCCGCGCTGCCCCATCGGGCGCAGGCGCATGTCGACCCGGTAGAGGTAGCCCTCGCCGGTGTGCGCGGTCAGCAGGGACGTGAGGCGGCGGCCGAGCTTCTGGTAGCGCCGCTGCGCCGCCCCCGTCCGGTCGTCGGGCGCGTCGTAGACGTAGATGAGGTCGATGTCGGAGCTGTAGTTGAGGTCGGCGCCGCCGAGCTTGCCCATGCCGATCACCGCGAACCGCCCCGGCAGGGGGCCCTCGGCCGCCGTCTGCTCCGCCGTCGCGATGTCCAGCACCTTGTCGACCAGGGTGTCGGCGAGGTTCGAAAGCTGCGCGGTCGTCGAGGTCAGGGTCTCGCGGTTCAACATGCCGAAGAGGTCGATCGCCGCGACCCGCAGCATCTCGCGCCGCTGAAACCGCTTGAGCCCGTCCACCCGCTGCTCGACCGAGCCTTCGCCGTCGATCAACCGGGCGATCTCCTCGTCGTAGGCGTGGCGGTCGGGCGGCGCCCCGTCGAGCTCGCTCCGCAGCCAGTGCAGGTAGCCGGGGTTGCGGATCAGGATCTCGCTCAGGAACGGCGAGGTTCCCAGAATCTGCGTCAGGATGTCGAGGACGTGCGGATCCTCGTGCAGCGTGCCGATGAACGCCGCGGTCGGGGTGCGGGTGGCGACGTAGCGGCAGAACCCGACGACGGCGGCGTCGGGGTCGGGGGTGGTCGCGATCTCGTCGAAGAGCAGGGGCGCGAGGTTGCCCAGGGCGAGGCGGCTGCTCAGGTCGGCGGCGAGCTGCTGAAGCTGCCGGTCGGCGGCGGCCCCGTCGCGCACCCCGCAGCCCTCGATGAACCGCGCGGCCGCCTCGGGGGGCAGGTCGGCCCCCAGGAAGATGTCCTTCGGTGCGACGGCGCTCGGATCGGACGGCATGGGAAGCTCCCGGGGCCGACGGTCCGCGCCGCGGCGGCGGCGCGGAGCCCGGCCGGAGTCGGTCGGCGCGCGGCGGCGCCGTCGGGCGGCGGCGGGCGCCGCGGGCGACGACGGCCGGCCGAGCCCCCGTCCGCGTGCGGATCGATCGAACGGGAACGCCCGGGCGGCCGGCTGCCTCGGGTCAGGCCACGTCGGTCTCCCCGGTCCGGATGACCCAGCTCTGCTCGACCGGCAGCACGAACACCCGCCCGTCGCCGATCTCCCCGGTGCGCGCCGCCGCCATGACGGCCTCGACCGCCTCGTCGACGACCTCGTCCGCCACCACCACCTCCATCTTGGTCTTCGGCAGCAGGCTGATGTCGTACTCGCGGCCCCGGTAGAAGGTGGAGTGGCCGCGCTGCCGGCCGTGCCCGCGCACCTCGGTGACGGTCATGCCGGGGATGCCGCGCTTCGCGAGTTCGTCCTTGATGGCGTCGACCCTGTTCGGCCGGACGATGGCCTTTATCAGCTTCATCTCCCTGTCCGCGTCTGGCTGCCCGGCCCCCCGTCGGGTCCGGCCCGGTTTCGCCCCCCCGGACCGAGTGTACACGTTGCGGGCCGATCGGGACACTCCCCGTCCCGGCCGGCTATCATACCGGACGGCGTGCCGCGCCGGGCCGCCGCGCCCGCCGCGCGCCGCCGGTTGTGGTACCATCATCTGCGCCGGGGGGCCGAACGGCGGCGCCCGCGGCGGAGCGGACCTCCTGCCTCAGACGAGTCGCACCGCATGGTCGTCGGCATCCCCGCAGAAACCTTCCCCGGAGAGCGGCGCGTCGCCGCCGTCCCGGCCGCGCTGCCGGCCCTGACGAAGGCCGGCCTCGACGTGCTGCTGGAGCCCGGCGCCGGCGCGGCGGCGGGGTTCCCGGACGCGGGCTACGTCGAGAAGGGCGCGGCCCTCGCGACGGACCGCGCGCAGCTCTTCGCGGCCGCCGACGTCGTCCTGCAGGTGCGCGCCCTCGGGGCCAACCCCGACGCGGGGCGCGCCGACCTGGAGCGGCTGCGGCCGGGACAGGTGGTCATCGGGCTGTCCGAGCCGCTCGGCGAGCCGGCGGCGGCCCGCGATCTCGCGGCCCGCGGCGTGACCGCGTTCTCGATGGAGCTCATCCCCCGCATCACCCGCGCCCAGAGCATGGACGCCCTGTCGTCGATGGCCACCGTCGCCGGCTACAAGGCGGTGCTGGTGGCGGCCGAGGCCCTGCCCCGCCTGTTCCCGATGATGATGACGGCGGCCGGAACCGTCACCCCGGCGCGGGTTTTCGTCGTGGGGGCGGGGGTCGCGGGGCTGCAGGCGATCGCGAGCGCCCGCCGCCTGGGGGCCAAGGTCGAGGCCTACGACGTGCGGCCGGCCGTCAAGGAGCAGGTCGAGAGCCTGGGCGCCGCGTTCGTCGACCTGCCGCTCGACACCGCCGGATCGGAGGACGCGGGCGGCTACGCGAAGGCCCAGAACGAGGCGTTCCTCGAGCGGCAGCGGGAGATGATGGCCCGGGTGGTGGCGGCCAGCGACGTCGTCATCACCACCGCCCTCATCCCCGGAAAGCCCGCCCCGGTGCTGGTGACCGACGGGATGGTGGCGGGGATGGCCCCCGGCTCGGTGATCGTGGATCTGGCCGCCGAGCGGGGCGGCAACGTCGAGCCGTCGCGGCCCGACGAGGCGGTGACGGCCCACGGCGTGACCGTGCTCGGGCCGACGAACCTGCCGTCCACGGTGCCGTACCACGCGAGCCAGATGTACGCCCGGAACGTGTCGGCGCTGCTGCTGCACCTCGTCCGGGACGGCGCGGTCGAGATCGACGACGACGACGAGATCACCGCGGGCACGCTGGTGTCACGCGGCGGCGAGGTCGTGCATCCGCGGGTCCGGGAGCGGCTGGACGGCGCCTGACGCGGGCGCGGCGGACGCGGGGCGCGGAGCGTGAGGCTTGGGCCCGCCGGGAAGCGCCCGGGCCGCGCCCGACACGGACGCGCCGAACCGGCGGCGCGGAGGATCATTCGACCCATGGACGTGTTCATTCCGCTCCTGACGATCTTCATGCTGGCGGTCTTCGTCGGCTTCGAGATCATCACGAAGGTGCCGCCGCTGCTGCACACGCCGCTCATGTCGGGCAGCAACGCCATCTCCGGCATCACCATCATCGGCGCCCTCCTCTCGGTCGCCTCGCCGAACCGCGCGACGATGGTCCTCGGCTTCCTGGCGCTGGTCATCGCGACCATCAACGTCGTGGGCGGCTTCCTGGTCACCCACCGCATGCTCGGCATGTTCCGGAAGAAGGACTGAGCCGATGAGCTGCATGACGACCGGCACCGGTCAGCCCACCATCTGAACAGGACCGACCGTGAACAGCGCGATCAACCTCGTCTACCTCGCGGCCTCGGTCCTCTTCATCCTCGGCATCCGGGGCCTGACGCATCCGCGGACCGCGGTGCGCGGCAACCTGATGGGTGCCACCGGCATGCTGCTGGCGGTGGCGGCGACGCTGCTCGACCGGCAGGTCTTCGGCGCCGGCCCCCAGGGGTTCGCGGTCATCCTCGCGGGCGTGGCCCTCGGCGGGGCTATCGGAGCCACCCTCGCCCTCCGCATCGCGATGACCGCGATGCCCGAGATGGTGGCCCTGCTCAACGCCTTCGGCGGGGGCGCCTCGGCCCTGGTGGCGGGCTCGGTGCTGGTGAGCGCGGCCGATCCGTCGGCGCAGACGACGGTCGCCACCGTCGCCTCGGGCCTCATCGGCTCGGTCACGTTCTGGGGCAGCCTCGTCGCGTTCGACAAGCTGCGGGGGCTGCTGCTGCCCGACGCGCCGGTCCTCTTCCCGGGGCAGCAGGTCATCAACGGCGCCCTCGCGCTGGCGGCGCTCGGGCTCGGCGTGATGGTCGTCGCCGATCCCGGCACCATCGCCTTCTACGCGGGCCTCGTGGCCGTCGCGTCGGTGCTCGGCGTCCTGCTGACGATCCCCATCGGCGGCGCCGACATGCCGGTCGCGATCGCCCTGCTCAACTCGTACTCGGGGCTCGCGGCGGCGTCGACCGGCTTCGTCCTGAGCAACAACATCCTCATCATCACCGGCTCGCTCGTCGGCGCCTCCGGCATCATCCTCACCCGCATCATGTGCAAGGCGATGAACCGGTCGCTCGTCAACGTGCTGGTGGGGGCGATCGCCGAGGGCGGCGGCTCGAAGTCGGACGCCGACGCGGTCTACGCGGGACGCGTCAAGAGCACCTCGGCCGAGGAGGTGGCGATGCTCTTCGACGGGGCGCGCCGCGCGGTCATCGTGCCCGGCTACGGCCTCGCCGTCTCGCAGGCGCAGCACCAGGTGCGGGACCTCGCGAACCTCCTCGAGTCGCGGGGCGTCGAGGTGGAGTACGCCATCCACCCGGTGGCGGGCCGCATGCCCGGCCACATGAACGTCCTTCTCGCCGAGGCCGACGTCGACTACGACAAGCTGAAGGAGATGGACGCCGTCAACCCGTCGTTCGAGCAGACCGACGTCAGCCTCGTCATCGGCGCCAACGACATCGTGAACCCAGACGCCCGCACCGACCCGTCGAGCCCCATCGCGGGCATGCCGATCCTCAACGTCGACCAGTCGCGGACGGTCGTCGTGATCAAGCGCAGCCTCTCCCCCGGCTTCGCGGGCGTCCCGAACCCGCTCTTCGCCGCCGACAACACGCTGATGTTCTTCGGCGACGGCAAGCAGGCGGTGCTCGACCTCATCGCCGCCGTCAAGGAGTCGTGACCGTCCACGGACGATTCGCCGGCTCCGCTGTGGACCGGACGCCCTGCCCGTCGGGGGATGCCAAGACGAGATGATTCAGGCGACGGACCCGCCCGAGGCGTTGAGGCTGACCGGCGTGCGGCTGATCCGGGACCGGACGACCATCCTTGAAGGGATCGACTGGCGGGTCCGCGAAGGCGAGCGCTGGGTGGTGCTCGGCCCCAACGGCAGCGGCAAGACCACCCTGTGCCAGATCCTCACGCTCTACCAGCATCCGTCCTCGGGCTCCGTCACCGTGCTCGGGGGCGAACTGGGCCGGATCGACGTTCGGGCCCTGCGCCTGCGCATCGGGATCACCAGCGCCGCCCTCGCCGCGATGATCCCGCCCGCCCTGACCGCCGAGCAGATCGTGGTCGCGGGGAAGGAGGCCGCGCTCGCCCCCTGGTGGCACCGCTACGACGAGGCCGACCGGGAGCACGCGCGGCGCTGCCTCGCCCGCGTCGACTGCCTCGCCCACGCCGGGCAGTCCTTCCGGACCCTGTCGTCGGGCGAGCGCCAGCGCGTGCTGCTGGCGCGGGCCCTGATGTGCACGCCGGGGCTGATGGTGCTCGACGAGCCGAACGCCGGTCTCGACCTCCCGGGCCGCGAGCAGCTCGTGCGGACCCTGGCCAGGCTCGGCCGCACCGATCCGCGGCTCCCCGTCGTCCTCGTCACCCACCACCTCGACGAGATCCCGCCGGGATTCACCCACGCCCTGCTGCTCGCGTCCGGCCGCGTCGCCGCCGCCGGTCCGATCGACGAGGTGCTGACCCCGCCCGCGCTCTCGGCCTGCTTCGGACTCGCCCTCGACGTCGAGCACCGCCACGGCCGCTGGCACGCCCGGGCCGCCGGCTGACATCGCGCCGCCGGCCGGCCGAACGCGGCCCGCCGCGAGCCGGTCACGCCCCCGCGAACACGCTGGTCCGCAACGCGTCGGCGATCGAGTCCACGACCCGGGTGAAGTCGCCGGTCTCGGCGTACACCTGCCGCTGGGCGGCGCAGCTCGGTCCCGCCCGCATGAGGCGGCGGATGCCCGCCAGCTCGGCGTGGCTGCCGAGCCGCTTCGACACCGGCTCGACGGACTCCAGCAGCCGGTGGAGCGACTCGGACAACGGTTCGAGACGGCCCTCCTCGTCCACGATCACCTTGGCGTCGAGGGCCCACCGGGCGGCCCGCCACTTGTTCTCGCGGACGATCCAGTAGCGCTGCAGCGGCAGGTAGATGCCGTTGTCGTACTGGTCGCCCAGCCACACCACCAGCGCCTGGATCAGCGCGGTCATCGCGAGGATGTCGTCGAGGGTCGGCAGGCCGTCGCAAATCCGCACCTCGACCGTCCCGAAGTCCGGGTGGGGACGGATGTCCCACCATATCTCCCGCACCGACTCGATCGCCCCCGCCCCCACCAGGGTGATCATCAGCCGCTGGAACTCGGCCCAGTTGAGCAGCCGGTACGGCAGCCCCGCCGTCGGCAGGCTCTCGAAGATCTTCACCCGGGACGAGGCCAGCCCCGTCTCCTCGCCGTGGAAGTACGGCGAACTGGCGGACAGGGCGAGCAGATGGGGGATGTAGGTGGTCAGGGCGTTGAAGATGGCGATCGCCTTCTCGCCGCTCTGGATGCCGACGTGCACGTGCAGGCCGAAGATCATCAGGCGGCGGGCCGGCCACTGGCAGCGGTTGGCGAGCAGGTGATAGCGCTCCTTGTCGGTGATCCGCTGCTCGGCCCACCGCGCGAACGGGTGGGTGCCGGTGCTCGCGAGCCGGTAGCCGAGGTCGTCGCACAGCCCGTAGAGCCCGCGCAGGCGTTCGGCCAGCTCGCGGCGGACCGCCGCGACGTCCGCGCAGACGTCGGTGTTGATCTCGATGGTCGACTGGATCAGCTCCGGCTTGAGATGCGCGGCGTCCGCGCGCTCTATGATGGCGGAGGCCCCCGACACCAGGTTCCGGGTCTCGGGATCGAGGATCTGCAGCTCCACCTCGACGCCGAGGGTCGGTGCGGGCGAGCCGTTGAACGAGATGCGCATCGTGTTGTTCCCGGAAATCGGCACCGGACGCGGCCCAGTATACCCCCGTCGGCGACCGACCGCGCCGCGACGGCTCCGCGAAGCCGCTTCCCACCCGGCCCGGAAGGATGAGATAGTGGACTGGTGCCCCGAGCGACACGCCGCTCCACGCTCGTCCGCTACACGCTCTACCAGATTCCCGAGTGGGTGCTCGGCGCCGGCGCCGCCCTCCTGATGTACCGCTGGGGGGTGATCCCCGGCTGGGCCGGCGCCCTCCTCGTGGCCGGCCTGATGGCGAAGGACGCCGCGCTGTACCCGTTCCTGCGCGCCGCCTACGAGACGGATCCGTCGACCGCGATCGAGCGCCTGATCGGGCTGCGCGGCGTGGCCGTCGAACCGCTCGCGCCGTGCGGCTACGTCCGGGTCCGCGGCGAGCTGTGGCGCTCGGAGGCGGCGGCCGGCGCGCCCGCGATCCACCCCGGCCATGCCGTCACCGTCGCCGCGGTCCGCGGCACGACCCTGCTCGTCCGCCCCGCGCCCCCGCGGACGGTACAATGACCCGGCGCCCCGGGATGCGTCGAGCCGACCGGCGGCACCGAGACCCGCGCCGATTCGGCGGCGGGCGCCACCGTGCGCGAGACGGAACCCGGCGGCACGGCGCACCGATGACCAGACGCAGACTGCCCATCGGCATTCAGAGCTTCCGCAAGCTCCGCGAGGCGGGCTGCTACTACGTGGACAAGACCGCCTATATCCGGCCGGCTGCTCGACGGGGGGACGCACTACTTCCTGTCGCGTCCGCGCCGATTCGGGAAGAGCCTGTTCCTCGACACCTGCAAGGAACTGTTCGAGGGCAACGAGGCGCTGTTCGAGGGCCTGGACATCCACCCGCGCTGGGACTGGTCGGTGCGCCATCCCGTGCTGCGCCTCAGCTTCGGCGCCGGCCACTACGGGGAAGCGGGCCATGTCGAAGCGAGTCTCATGGAACAGCTCGCCGCCGCCGAACGCCGCGCCGGCGTGACCTGCGAATACGCGACGGCCCCCGGCCGTCTCGCGGCTCTGCTCGAAGCCCTGCACGAGCGGACCGGACGAGCCGTCGCCTTGCTCGTCGACGAGTACGACAAGCCGATTCTCGACGCGCTGGACACGCCCGAGACCGCGCGCGCCAACCGCGACTACCTGCGCGGCGTCTACTCCGTCATCAAGGGCAGCGACGACCACATCCGGTTCAGCTTCATCACCGGGGTGAGCAAGTTCTCGAAGGTCAGCCTGTTCTCCGGCCTCAACAGCCTCGCCGACATCACGCTCGACCCGCGCTATTCCGCCCTCTGCGGCTACACGGAAGAGGATCTGGACACCGTGTTCGCGCCCGAACTGCCCGGCCTCGATCGAAACGCGGTCCGCGAGTGGTACAACGGCTACTGCTGGCGGGGAAGAACGGGCGGAAAGATCTACAACCCCTTCGACATCCTGCTGCTGTTCGACCGCCGCGAATTCGGCGCCTGGTGGTTCGAGACCGGCACGCCGACCTTCCTCGTGGAGACGCTGTTCAAGCGCCGCGTTAGCGCTCCCGCGCTGGACGACATGATGGCGAGCGCCGATCTGCTGTCCACCTTCGATGTGGACGACATCGCGACCGAGGCGCTGCTCTTCCAGACCGGCTACCTCACGATCACCGGTGAAGAGCATCTCGGCGGAGAGGTCCTGTACCGGCTCGGCTATCCGAACCGGGAGGTGCGGCAGAGCTTGAACGACCGCCTGCTGCGGCGCCTCGTGCGCGACGGGTCGCGACAGACCGCGAACCGCGTCCGGCTCTACCGACTGCTGGAGGCCAACGACTTCGCGGGGCTCGAGGCCCTCGTCCGCGCGTTCTTCGCCGGCATCCCCTACGAGTGGCACACCAACAACGACATCGCCAGCTACGAAGGCTACTACGCCAGCGTGTTCTACGCCTACTTCGCCGCGCTGGGCCTCGACATCACGGTCGAGGACAGCACCAGCCACGGCCGTCTGGACATGGCCGTGCGCTTCAACGACAACGTGTACCTGTTCGAGTTCAACGTGGTCGAAATGACGCCGTCGGGTGCCGCCATGGCGCAGTTGAAGACGAAACGCTACGCCGACAAATACGGCGCATCGGGACAGCCCATCCATCTGGTCGCGGTGGAATTCAGCCGCGACGCCCGCAACGTCGTCTCCTTTCAGGCGGAGCGGGCCTGACAGTCCGCGGGAATGGCGCGACGCGCCTGCGGCCCTCCGCCAGCGCCGACCCGGCGATCTCCTTCTTCTGCGCGGCGACCTGCTTGCGCTTTCAATCCGCGCGGCCCTCCGCCGACAGCGACCCGCGGGGCGGAGCGCCCACCTCCACTCGTTGCGTGTCCGTCAGGAAGCGCTCCATGGAGCGCCCGTGAGGAAGGCGGCGAGATCCGCACTCACCGGAGACGCCTTGAACCGCGCGCGGGGCAGACCGCTTCGGCCGATGATGATCGACATGGGGGCACCCGGGTGATTGAACTGTCCCGCGACCGTGATGATCGCCTTCAGCCGCTCAGCCTCGCTGCCGGACACGCTGTCGTCCCCGTCCCGGTTGTCGTCGATGAAGCGGCCGGCCTCGGCGAACCGCGCAGGCCACGCCCGCGCGGCCATCGGGGCCAGATGATCCTCGATGGTGCCCGTAGGCTCCTGAGCGCTCTTGTGGAACACGAAACAGCCCACGGGAACCGTCGTCCCCGCCAGCCACCCGCCGTGTCCGAGGCTGGAGAGATCGCCGAAGTGCGCACCGTAGCGATCACGAAACCCCGCCACCTTGGCCTCCACGCCCTCGTCGTTGGCGTCGAACAGGAAAGCGACCGCGTACTCCGACACGTCGAACGTGTCGGCCGGCTGATCCACGAACGTATCCTGCAGATCCTGGAGCAGCTCCAGACATGCGCCCGGCTGATCCTGCCCGTGAGTCCGAACGAGGACGAACATCGTCTCCGTAGCGGTGTTCTCGACGACGGCGTCGAAGCACGGCAACGGCGGACGGGCCGCATCCCGGAGAGGGAGGTCTTCGAGCGCCTGCCGCTCGAATCGCCTGGCGATCAGCCCCTTCGCGACCGCCCTGCCCCGGCCGAACGGTGAGGGCAGCTCGCCCACGGGCCGGTCGACCCACTCGCAACCGCCGTGCGCCCCCAGACTCCGTTGCGCGAACACGACGTCGTGGCGGCCTTCGCAGAAGACCAGTACCGCCTTCATCGCACGCCCCGCAGGTCGAAGTCCACGGTCTCATGCAGCTTGCGAAGCCGGTCGCCAGCATAGCGACGGGCCTCGACGTCGCCCGCGTTGCGACTAATCGCATAGCCGACGACATCGTCGGCCCGCCGTGCGTTCGAGACGAAGGCGTCGATCGCCTCCTTGCTGTGGGTCGACAGGAAGACCTGGACGTTGCGCTCGACCGCGAGGTCCTGAACGAGGCGCGTGAACTCCGAGAGGAGCTCGGTGTGGATCGCGTTCTCGAACTCGTCGACGAGAAGCACGCCCCCCCGGACGTCGGCGAAGAGCAAGCCGATCTCGAACACGCGTCGCACGCCCTCCCCGAACACGGCGAGGTCCGGCGCCTTCTCGAAATCGTCGTGAGTCACCAGGAACCGGCTGAACCGGTCACCCATCTCGATGTTCCGCAGGCCCGGATCGACACGTTCCCGAATGAAGTCGATGATCTGCCGCTTCGTTCCCGCCTCGATGCTCGCCTTGTTGCAGCGCGCCAGGGTCTCGGGGCGGTTGGCCACGAAAGGGCTCGTGAACGCCGACCGACACAGCCAGTTCCGGCCCTCGAACCGGGTCCGCCGAGGGCGGTCCCCGAAGAACTCGACATCCGTGCGCTGTGCAAGCGCGCCGTAGTCGGATTCGATGACGAGTTTCGAGAGAAAAGAAGTCTGGTCTTCAACGTCCGGTTCCGGTGCGGTGCCCACCTCGAACTCGACGCTCGTCCTGTTGTCCGGCATCTCGTCGAAGCGCCCGGAGATGCGGGCGAAGCCCGGAAGCTGCTCGACCAGCCAGAACGGCGGAGGCTCGCCCTCCATCCGGCCACGCCGGTGAATGGCGTCCAGCAGAGCAAGCTCGTCGTTCTGGTGCGCCAGCAGGTAGATCGCCTCCAGCAGCGACGTCTTGCCGGCGTTGTTGACGCCGACGATGAGATTGACTCGACCCGGGGCGTCGAGGGTGAGGCCGCTGATGCTCCGGTAGCTCTCGACGTGGATGCCCGAGAACTGCGATTGCGGGATCTCGTTGAAGGGCTGCCACGGCAACCGGCGGCCGGCCTCCGGCGGTTGCCGCTTGCGGGCCAGCATGATGCCCATGAGCTTGCCGACGAGTTGATCGACCCTGTCGAGCTCGATCTCTTTCAGGTCGCCCAAGCGCTGATTGAGCCTCTCGATACCCTTGTCGCAGGACCTGAACGCGCCGTCGATCTCGCTCTTGACGAGGAGGTTGCTCGAGAGCGTCGCCTCCTGCAGGCTGCGGGTCTCGTCGAGCCTCTTGACCGCCTCGGGATCGGTGATGATCTTGGCCAGCTCGCGAACCTGCCCTCCGGTCGCAATCACGGGATCGGACATCGACCCCCGCGTCAACGTCCTGACCGTCCTGACCGTCCTCCTCTCCATCACCGGATTCGACTTCGTTCGACATCCACGAGAAGAGTCGGTTGAGGTTCGACTGGTTGGAAGCCGCGCGAACATCGTGGTCCCAGCCGATCCAGTCCCGCAGATGCTCGCTCCTGAGAACCTCCCGAAACAGGTTGTACTGATCGGGCTGCAACTGGTCGCCGTAGTCGCTATCCTCATAGGCCCTCACCAAGGCCAGCGTTCTCACCGACAGGTTGAACTCGCGCTTGCTGACGCCGAGGGCCTCGCAGACGGCCTGCGCATCGTTCCCGAAGTGCGGAAGCAGCCGCTCCATCGCCCGGGCGCGGTTGATCGCGGGCCAACGCCGCTTGCCGGAGATGTGGTGAAGCCCCATCATCACGAGGCGGCTTCGCTCGTCCGTTTCCCGATACAGAATGACCGGCAGCTCGGCAAACAGACCGGGGTCGAGCTTCCCGAGATCGATGTCTCCCTCTTCGTACCGGCGCTGCAGGTACTTGAGCGTCGCCACCCGCCGGTTCCCTTCGACCACGAGGAACCGCCCCGTCTCCGTGCGCTGGACCAGGATCGGGTCGATGTCGAGCCAACCGTTCGCCTTGATGCTGGCCACGAGGTCGCGAACGTTCTCTTGCTGGCGTCCCAGCACGAAGCTGGTCGTGCGCCGCTGCACGTCCGCCTCGAAGACGCGCTCCGGCGGCACCGCCCGGTACTCCCGACGGTCCACGAACCGGAAGTTGTTCGGGTCGAGGTAGAGGCGGCTGAGCGCGACGGTCTGCCGCCTGCCACGCGTCTGTTCCGCGGTTTCGTCGCTCATCGTTCACTCCCCCCGCGCCGGTCGGTGATTGTCCGCGCCGCCCGATTCCGCCGATGCCACCGCGCGCCGGTACGAGCACGAGACGCGGCCTTCAGTCGAGATCAGTGAGTCCTTGTCGTGGGAGGTACCGGACCACGAAGACGTAACGCGCATGGGTGAGTCGGGTTTCGTGTGGATTGGCGCCGCCGATGAACATGCGGCGCCCCGCCGCGAAGAGCGCCGCAGAGGGACGATAAGCCGAATTCTGTACCCGGCGCCGCCCGCGGACGGGCGGGCGACGGGCGACGACCATTCCTCTGGCCCCGCCATCGCTGGCGGGGTCGAGCAACCTACCCGGAGGCTTCGGACGGGCCGCCCTCGAGCGCCTCCCTATTCGGTCTTGCTCCGTGCGGGGTTTAGCCTGCCATCCGCCTTGCGGCGGACGCGGTGCGCTCTTACCGCACCTTTTCACCCTTACCGCGCGACGGGCCGACGTATCGGACCGCCGCGAGGCGGTATGTTTTCTGTGCCACTTTCCTTCAGGTCGCCCTGACCGGGGGTTACCCGGCGCACTGCCCTCTGGAGTTCGGACTTTCCTCCCCACCCGATGCCCCGGAGGACACCGCGTGCAGCGGTCGTCTGTCCCTCTGCGGCGCGTCAACCGCCACCTTTGTCCGCCCGGCGGTCCTCCCGGCCCGCCACCCGCCGCCTTCGCGGCTCCACCCGACGCCGCCGGTGTCCGCGCCGTTCTACGGCGCAGGCGCCTAGCCCGGAAGTCGTCGCCTGCGGCTCCGATTGCCGCCCAACCAACCCTGCTAGCTAGGCGTCTGCGCCTTTCTACGGCGCAGACGCCTAGCCGTCCGTGTCCTGCGAGATGGCGTACTGCTCCAGCTTCTTGTAGAGGTTGCTGCGCGGCGTGTCTATCACCTCCGCCGTCTTCGAGATGTTCCAGCCGTGCCCGCGCAGCTTGTCGACGAGGAACGCGCGCTCCGCCCGCTCCTTGAACTCGCGCAGCGTGCGGGCCTGGCCCGCCGCGGCCCCCGCGGCGCCGTCCCGCGACCCGCTCCGCACCACCGCCCGGACGTCGGCCACGTCGATCGTCTCCCCGGGGGTCATCACCAGCAGCCGCTCGATGGTGTTCTTCAGCTCCCGGACGTTGCCCCGCCAACCCTCGCCGCTCAGCGCCTCGACCGCGGCCGGGGTGAACTCCCGAGGCCTGAAGTTGTTGTCCCGGCAAAACCGGCCCGCGAAGTGACGGACCAGCCGCGGAATGTCCTCCCGGCGGTCGCGCAGCGGCGGCACCCGGATCGGGATGACGCTGAGCCGGAAGTAGAGGTCCTCGCGGAAGCGCTCGTTGTCGATGTCCTCCTCGAGGTTCCGGTTGGTGGCGGCGAGCACCCGCACGTCGACCTTGATCGTGCGGGCCGACCCGAGCCGCTCGACCTCGCCCTCCTGCAGCACGCGGAGCACCTTCGCCTGGGTGCGGAGGCTCATGTCGCCGACCTCGTCGAGGAAGATGGTGCCGCGATCCGCCTGCTCGAACTTGCCGATCTGCTTCTGGGTCGCCCCCGTGAACGCGCCCCGCTCGTGCCCGAAGAGCTCCGACTCGATCAGCTCCTCGGGGAGCGCCGCGCAGTTGACCTGCACGAACCGTTCGCGGCCCCGGCGGCTGTTGCGGTGGATGGCCCGGGCCACGAGCTCCTTCCCGACGCCGCTCTCGCCCTGGATGAGGACGGTGCTGCTGGTGGGCGCGGCCCGGCCGATGGCGTCGGTCACCCCCTGCAGGGCCGGGCTCTCCCCCACCATCTCGTGGCGGATCTCCGCCGCCTCGCGGTAGCGGCTCACCTCCGTCTGCAGCCGGCGCTGTTCGAGGGCGTTCCGGATGTTGACCTTGAGGACGTCCCCCTCGAACCCCTTCTCGAGGAACGTGAACGCGCCCTGCTTGGTCGCCTCGACCGCGGTGCTGATGGTGCCGTGGCCGGAGATCACGATCACCGGAACCGCGTCGCCGCGCTCGCGCATCCGCCGCAGCACCTCCAGCCCGTCCATGCCCGGCATCTTCACGTCGAGCAGCACGAGGTCGAGGCTCTCGGCACCGATGAGGTCGAGACCCTCCCGGCCGCTGCGCGCGAAGAGGCACTCGTAGCCCTCGTACTCGAGGGTCATCTTGAGGGCGTCGCGCACGCCCTCGTCGTCGTCGACCACGAGAATCCGCTCGTTCATCGGCCTCCGCCGGTCATTATAGGTTCGCGGAACGGGTTGACGGGATAGGTTCGCGGACGGGTTGCCGGACACCGAACTGCGGATGGCGGGAACGGACAGGTGCGGAATCGCCCGATCCGCCGAAACGGCGCCGAGCCGCACGGATTACCGGGCGCCGGACCGCGGCAATCGGGAGCGGACGGATGCGGAACCGGCCGGTCCGCCGAATCGGCGCCAAGCCGCGCCCGGCGGCGCCGGGCGGCGGGGCGGGGCGGCGGAGCCGGGGGTGGACCACGTCAGCGATCACGCGCCAGCACGTAGTCCGGCAAGGCCTTGAGGGCGTCGAGCTCCGGCGTCGGGGGGAAGTCCTGAAGGTCGCGCTTCGCCGCCTCCGCGAACCCCGCCGCCCGCTCGAAGGCGAGGTCGAGGACGCGGTGCTCGGCCAGCAGGCCGCGCAGTTCGTCCCAGGCGTCCGCGGTGAACCGCCGGTCGCGCACCAGGGCGTCCAGCAGGGCCCGGGCCGGCGCCCCCGCCCTCCGCAGCAGGTAGATCGCGGGCAGGGTCATCTTGCCCTCGCGCACGTCGCCGCCGACCGGCTTCCCGAGCACGGTCTCGTCCGCGGTGTAGTCGAGGAGGTCGTCGACGAGCTGGAAGGCGATGCCGAGATTGATGCCGTAGTCGCGCAGGGCGAGCTGCCGATCTTCCGGCAGGCTCCCGAGCATCGCGCCGATCTGGGCGCACCCGCCGAACAGGTGGGCGGTCTTGCGCCGGATGATCTCCAGGTGCTCCTCCTCGCTGATGTCCACGTCCCCGACCTTCGTGAGCTGGTAGAGCTCGCCCTCGATCATGCGCCGCGTGACGTCGCAGAGCAGCCGCACGAGATCGAGGGAGTCGACGGTCAGGGCCATGCCCATCGACTTGATGTAGAGGTAGTCGCCGAGCAGGACGGTGATGTCGTTGCCCCAGCGCGAGTGCACGGTCTCCCGCCCGCGCCGGGTGACCGAGCCGTCGATCATGTCGTCGTGGACGAGGGTGGCGGTGTGGATGAACTCGACCACCGCGGCGTAGAGGGTCGCGTGCTCCCCCCGGTAGCCGCCGAGACGCGCGCACATCAGCAGGAGGGCCGGCCGCACCCGCTTGCCGCCGCTCGTCTGGACGTAGCGGCCGATCTCGGGGATCAGCTCGACCCGCGACTCGATGTGCCGGACGAACTGCTGCTCGACCGATTCCAGATCCCCGCGTATGGGCTCGAAGATCTCGGCGAGGTCCGGGGGGGCGGAGGTTCTCGACACGGTGGCGGCTCGCGCCCCGGATTTCAGCATAGTTGCGATCCAAGTGTCAACGCGACAAGCCTTTAGAGCCTTCAGGGGTCCGGTCGCACCCAGCCTTTGGAGGTCCGCCGACAGTCCGCATGCCGCGCCGACCGCCGGGACGCGGCGCGGAGCGGCGGCGGCGCCGCGGGCGGCCCGTCACCGGTCAGCCGCACCCGCCCGCCCGGCGAAGAGCGCCTCGAAGGCGGCCGAGGTCCGCGCGCGCACCTCGGCGGCGGTCGTCCCCCGCACGTCCGCCACCACCTCGATCACCCGCGCCACCCACGCCGGCTCGTTGCGGCGCCCCCGATGCGGTACCGGCGCCAGGTACGGGGCGTCGGTCTCGACGAGCAGCCGGTCCCACGGCACCGCGGCGGCCGCCTCGCGGACGGCAGCCGCCCGCTTGAACGTCGCGATGCCCGAGAACGACACGTGGAACCCGAGGTCGACGGCCCGCCGCGCCGTCGGCGCGTCGCCGGTGAAGCAGTGGAAGACGCCGCCCGGCGGCGGCGCGCCCTCGTCCTCCAGCACCGCGAAGGTGTCCTCGTCCGCTTCCCGGGTATGGATCACGATCGGCCGCCCGAGTTCGCGCGCCACCCGCACCTGACGCCGGAACACGTCGCGCTGCACGTCGCGCGGCGCGAAGTCGTAGTGGTAGTCGAGGCCGATCTCGCCCACCGCGCAGGCCCCGGCGCGCGCCGCCACCGCCGAGCGCAGCCGCGGCTCGACCTCCTCGGGACACTCGGCGAAGCGCCCCGCCTGATGCGGGTGCACGCCGACCGCGAACCGGACCGCCGGCCACGCCGCCGCCACCCGCCCGGCGCGGGCCGCCTCGGCCGGGCTCGTGGCGTCGAGGATGCACAGGGCCCCGCCGAGGCCGGCCTCGCGGGCCCGCGCGACCACCGCGTCGAGGTCGTCCTCGAACGCCTCGTCGGCGAGGTGACAGTGCGAATCGAACATCGGCGCTCCCGGCCCGCGCTAACGGACCCGGGCCCCCGGCGGGGCCTTGTCCGGGTCGTCCACGCCGAGCAGCACCGGTCCGCCGTCCGGATCGGTCGCCGCGAGGATCATGCCGTTCGACTCGACCCCCATCAACTTCGCCTTCTGGAGGTTGGCGACGATGACCACCGAGCGGCCCACCAGGGTCTCCGGGGCGTAGGCGCGCGCGATGCCCGCCACCAGCGTGCGTTCGCCGGCGCCGTCGTCCACCGTCACCTTCAGCAGCTTCTTCGACTTGGGAATCGCCTCGGCCGCGGTCACCTTCACCACCCGGAGCTGCACCTTCATGAAGTCGTCGAACGAGATGCGCGGCTCATCCGGCGGGGGCGCCGGAACCGCCGGTGCGGAGGCCGCCGCCGGTTCTCCCGGCGCGGCCGCGCCTCCGCCCCGCGGCGGCACCGCGACCCCGTCTCCCCCGGCCCTCCCCGGCGACCCGTCCACCCCGCCCGTCTCCTGCGGCGCCGCCGCCGCGGTCTCGTCCTTCATCGTCGTCCCTGTTCCTTTCGTTGCCGACGGCCCCGACCGCCCCGGCGGCCTGGCCGCGGCGCCGCCGACCGGCGGTGCCGACCGGCGGTTCCCCGCCCCGCGGCGACCTCCGCCGCCCCGGAACCGCGCGCGCCGACGGTCCCCCCGGCCTCGAGGCGCGGCCACAGCGGCGGCCCCTTGACGACCCGCCGCGCGGTGTTCGACCACGCCGCGTCGTCGTCGAGTCGGCTCTCGGCGATCGGCCGGGTCTCCCCCATCCGCCGCCAGATCTCCGCGCAGGACGACGGCATGGCCGGCCACAGCAGCAGCGCCGCTATCCGCACCGCCTCCACCATCTCGAACAGCGCCTGGTCCAGCTCGGCCCCGCGGTCGGGCGACTTCGCCAGCGCCCACGGCTCGGACCGGGTGATGAACTCGTTGGCGGCGTCCACGAGGTCGAACGCCGCCGCCATCCCCGCGTGAAGCTCGTAGCCGTCGAGGGCCGCGCGGTAGCGCCGCACCACCCCGGCGGCCCGGTCCGCCAGACGCGGCGCCGCGCCCGGCGCCGGCGCGACCCGGCCCCCGCGGTACTTGTGGGCCATCGTCGTGACGCGGTTCACCAGGTTGCCCAGGTTGTTGGCGAGGTCCGCGTTGTACCGCTCGTCGAAGCGCTCCCACGTGAAGTCGCCGTCCTGGCCGTAGACGATCTCCTTGACGAGGTACAGGCGCAGGGGGTCCGGCCCCAGCCGGTCGGCCGCCTCGAGCGGGTCGACGACCGTGCCGAGGGACTTGCTCATGCGCTCGCCCCGCCAGTTCACCCACCCGTGGCCGAACACCCGCCGCGGCAGCGCGATGCCCGCGCTCATGAGCATCGCCGGCCAGACGACCGCGTGGAAGCGGGTGATGTCCTTGCCGACCACGTGCAGGTCGGCCGGCCACCACCGCGCGAACTCCTCCTCGTCGGCGCCGTACCCGACCGCGGTCATGTAGTTGATGAGGGCGTCGAACCAGACGTAGAACACGTTCGAGGGGTCGAACGGCAGCGGAATCCCCCAGCGCTGCCCCGTGCGGCTGACGGAGATGTCGTCGAGGCCGCGCTCGAGCAGCCGCAGCATCTCGTTGCGCCTGACCTCGGGCTGCACGAACCCGGGATGCGCCGCGTAGTGCTCCAGCAAGCGGTCCCGGTACCGGGACAGGCGGAAGAAGTGGTTCTTCTCCTTCAGCCAGTCCGGCTTGCTGCGGTGCACCGGGCACTCGCCGTCGACGAGGTCCCGGTCCTGCTTGAACGCCTCGCACGAGACGCAGTACCACCCCTCGTACTCGCCCTCGTAGAGGTCGCCGGCGGCGGCGATGCGCTCGACGAGGGTCGTCACCGCCACCCGGTGGCGCTCTTCGGTGGTGCGGATGAAGTCGTCGAACGACACGTCGAGCTTGGCCCAGACCTCGCGGAACACCCCCTCCATCCGGTCGCAGAACGCCAGAGGCTCGATCCCGAGCTCGGCCGCGCGCTGGAAGACGTTCTGCGAGTGCTCGTCGTTGCCCATCACGAACCGGGTCGACTGACCGCAGAGGCGGCGGTAGCGCGCGATGACGTCCGCCGTCACCTTCTCGTAGGCGGTGCCCAGATGCGGCCGGCTGTTGACGTAGTCGATGGCCGTCGTCAGATAGAAGCGGTTCATCTCTCCTTCACCCCGGCCGCGCGGCGGGATCCGGCGCGCTCCCGTCGACCGCGCGACCCCGCCCGGGCCCGGTTCGACCGGCCGCGCCGTTCAGCGGGCCCGCGCCCCGGCCGCCAGCCCCGCGTCCCGCGACGCCTGGACGGCGGCGGCGTGGACCTCCTTCGCCGACACGCGGTGCTCGCGGGCGGCGCGGGCGCAGTCATCGAACTCCGGGGCCACGTTGACCACCGCCGCCCCGCGCCGCGCCACCTTGCATCGTATCTCGCCGTAGCCGGTCGGCACCGGCACGACCTCGCGGTCGAGCGCCTCGCGGGTCACCTCGCCGTAACGGAGCCCGATCGTACTCGTCTCCCGGAACAGGGCGTCGCAGACCGCCTCGCGCCGGGCCGGCGGCGCGAGGACCGTCACGTGCGTGCCGGGGCGGTCCTTCTTCATCTGCACGGGCGTGTAGAACACGTCGAGGGCCCCCGCGTCCTGAAGCCGCTCCCGGAGGACGCCGAAGATCTGGGGGTTCATGTCGTCGATCTCGCACTCGACGGCGACCACGCGCTCGCGGGGTGCGACGTCCGCCGCCTCGCCGACGAGGACCCGCAGCACGTTGGGATGCCCCCGGGGGTCGCGCGACCCCGCCCCGTAGCCGATGCGCTCGATGCGCATCGGCGGCAGGGGGCCGTACCCGTCCGCGAACTCCGACACCAGCAGCGCCCCCGTCGGGGTCAGGAGTTCGCCGGCCGGACCTTCGCCGGCGTACACCGGGGCGCCGGCCATCAACACCGCCGTCGCCGGCGCCGGCACCGGCATCGTCCCGTGGGCGCAGGCGACCGTCCCGCTCCCCACGTTGACGGCGGAGGCGACGATGCGGTCGGCCCCGAACCACTCCAGCGCGAAGACCCCGCCCACGATGTCGATGATGGAGTCGAGCGCGCCGACCTCGTGCAGGTGCACCTTCTCCACCGGCATCCGGTGTATCGCGGCCTCGGTCTCCGCCAACCGCCGGAACAGCCGCGCCGCCCGCGCCCGCGACGCCTCGGCCAGCGCCGACCGCTCCACCAGCTTCAGGATGCCCGGGAGATGGCGGTGCGGATGGCCGTCGCCGCCGCGGGGAACCTCGGTCACCGTGAACTTCGTGGCCCCCACCCCGGACCGGGTCACGGGGTCGGCCGAAACCGCGCATTCGTCGCCGAGGGCCAGACTCCCCAGGGCTTCCCGCAGGCGCTCGAAAGGCAGACCCGCGTCGAGCAGGGCGCCGATGACCATGTCGCCCGACGCTCCGGAGAAGCAGTCCAGATACAGAATCCGGGCCATCCGTCAGATCCGCCCCATCTCCTTGAAGCTGCAGTATCTGGCGTCGGCCAGGATCAGGTGGTCGACGACCTCGATGCCCATCAGCAGCCCCGCCTCGACGAGGCGCGCGGTCAACGCCACGTCGTCGCCGCTCGGCGTGGGATCGCCGGACGGATGATTGTGGAACAGCACGATCGCCGCCGCCCCCCCGCCGGCCGCCGCCCGGAACACCTCCCTCGGGTGCACGAGGCTGCCGTCGAGGGTTCCGCTCGACAGCAGTTCGGTCTTGAGGACGCGGTGCTTCGTGTCCAGCAGCACGATGCCGAACTGTTCGACGGCGCGGGCCCCGTAGCTCGGCAGCAGGAAGGACGCGACCTCCCGGGGGGAGCCCAGACGCTCGCGGCGGTCCGGGGCCCGCACCAGCGTGCGGCGGCCCAGCTCGACGGCGGCCAGCACCTGCGCCGCCTTCGCCGACCCGAGCCCCTTCAGGCGGCACAGGTCGCCGAGAGACTGCCGCGTCAGCCCGTGCACGCCCCGCACCGTCGCCAGGATCCGGTTCGAGACGTCGATCGCGCTCGCGTCGCGGAACCCGTGACCGAGGACGATCGCCAGCAACTCGTTGTCGCCCAGACCTGACGGCCCGAGACGCTCGAGCTTTTCGCGGGGCCGGTCGTGGAGAGCGAGTGACTTCATCGTACCATACGCGGGCGCGCGGACAGGGCCGCCCGGCCGGGACACCGGCGCCGGCGTCCCGGCCGGGCGTCGCTCCGGTTGGATTAAATGCAAGAACCATGCACAGGTCGACGGGAAGCCGTCCGGCCCCGTTTTCCGCGGAAAACGGCGGGCGACGGCGGTCCGCCGCCACCGTCGGCGGGAAGACGTACGCGTACGCTGCACCAGGCCGGCGCCTACGGGATCGCGGGGTCTGCACATGTTCGCGCCGCCCGAACGCAGGGGTCCGACCGCCGGAGGCCGGCAGGTCCGCGCCGTACGACGGCCGACCGCTAGGAGTCTGCGCCGTAGAACGGTGCAGACTTCTAGCAGGGTTGGTTGGGCGGCGAGCGGAGCCGTAGGCGACGCTCTCCGGGCTAGGGTTGCGAAGGCGCGGGCAACGGGCCGAGCCACCGCCCGGTCAGGACGATGTCGGCCCAGCCGGTCAACCGGACGCCCTCGTCGGTCCAGCGGACCCGCTGCGCCCCGCCCGGGGACACCACCTCGACGTCGCGCGAGGCGCCGCCGAAGGCGGCGGCCGCCACCGCGCTCGCGCACGCGCCGGTGCCGGACGCGGCGGTCGGACCGACCCCGCGCTCCCAGATGAGGATGCGGATGCGGGACGCCGACTCCACCTCGACCAGCTCCACGTTGGTGCCCCGGGGGAAGGCCGGATGGGTGGCGAGGGCGGCGCCGAGGCGGTGGAGGCGGCGGTCGCTCACCTCCCCGCCGAGCACGATGCACTGCGGGTTACCGACCGACAGCTCCACGACGTCGACGGCCTCGCCGCCCGCCTCCAGCCGCCGCCGCCGGAGACCGGCCGGCGCGCCCATGAGGGCCTCGAACGTCGTCCGCCGGCCGGCCGGCCCGATCCGCGTCAACGGTATGGGGCCGGCGTCGGTCTCGATGACCGGGCGATCGAGCGACGGCCGATCGCGCGCCACGATCGCGGCCAGGCAGCGCACGGCGTTGCCCGAGACCTCCGCCCGGCCGCCGTCCGCGTTGTAGAGGGTCATCCGGGCGCCGGCCCCGGTGGGCTCGTACAAGACGAGTCCGTCGCCGCCCGCCCCGGTGTGACGGTCGCAGAGGCGGCGGGCCAGCGCCGCCCGCCCGCCGGCCCCGGTCTGCCCGACGGGGACGAAGAGAAAGTCGTTGCCGTAGGCGTGGGCCTTGACGAGCTCGAGAGACATCGCCACCCCGTTCGGATCAGGGCGCCAGCGGGCTCTGGAACACCCAGGTGAGGCCGGCGGTCACCCCCAGCTTGGGATCGAGGGAGGTGAGCCCCGTGAACAGCGCGCCGTCCAGCCGCACCGCCCCGCGCGTGTAGCGGAGGCCGAAGGTCATCCGGCCGCGGGACCCGGTGCCGGGGGGGGGCGTCCCCCGCCGCGTGCTGACGCGCCCGTGGACCTCGCCGACTATCTCCGAGGCGTCGGTGATGGCGCGGGCGAGCGAGACGCCGTAGGTCAAGACGTCGTTCTGGCGGTCGCCGCGCGTCGGGTCCGACAGGATGCCCACGCCGATGTTGCCGACGAGGCGAATCGACTGCACGGTCTTGCCGACGAGCAGCGACTGGAAGAAGTCCATGGTGTCGAGGCCGAGCCCGGTCTCGTTGCTCGCGTTCGGCAGCCGGGTCGCGAACCGCAGGCCGACGGCGGGCATCACCGCGCCCTCGCCGGCCAGCTTCACCTTCGCCCCGATCACCGCGTCGTCCCAGCCCCGCGTCGTGTCGCCGGGCACGTCGACCATGTGCGCCAGCGGCGCATCGAAGCGCTCGGCGATGATGAGGCGGCTGATGGACACCGCCTCGAGCTGGATCTCCGCCTGGGACCCCATGCCGAAGCTGAGTCCGAGCCGCGGCGCCCGCAGGAGCTGCCCCTTGAGGCCGGACACGGGATAGACGTGGTTCCAGGTCTGGTCGACGCCCGCCTCGAGCAGCACGAGGCCGTCGCCCACCGGCTCGGGGTCCTCGGTGAGCAGCGGCCGCTGCTGGGCCGACGCCGCCCCCGCGACGAGACAGAATCCGAGAACCCACCCCCCCAGACGCGTCACCCTGCCGCTCATCCGTCTCCCCGTTCAGAAGGCCTTCCCGGCGTCGAGGAGGATCGTCACCGGCCCGTCGTTGACGGAGTGGACCCTCATGTGCGCCTGAAATTCCCCGGTGGCGACCGCGACCCCCCGATCGCGGAACCGCCGGACGATCTCCTCATACGCGGCGCGCGCCTCGTCCGGCGGCGCCGCGCCGGCGAACGACGGCCGGCGGCCCCGGCGGCAGTCGCCGTAGAGCGTGAACTGCGAGACGAGCAGGACCCCGCCGCCGACCTCGAGCACGGAACGGTTCATGCGGCCGTCGGCGTCCGGAAATATCCGCAGGCCGACGACTTTGTCGACGAGATACGAGACCGCGTCGGCCCCGTCCCCGCGCGCGATCCCGACCAGAACCAGGAGGCCGCGCCCGATGCCGCCCACCGGCCGGTCGTCGACCGTGACCCGGGCCGAGGCCACCCGCTGCACGACCGCCCTCATGTGGGTTTCCCGAAGTCCGCGCCTTCCCGGAAACGCGCGCAGGCAGGCGCCGCCGATTCCCGAACCGGACGCGCCGGCGTCCGCCCGCCCGGCGCGATCAGACCATCGCCGACTCACCCGATGACGGCGGGCCGGCGCGGTCGGCGGCGGCCGCGTCCGCCCGGAGCTCCGCCACGGGATTCAGGCGCCGGTCGAGGAGGTGCCGCCCCGCGACGTTGCCCAGCGCCTTCAACATCGACCGCTTGACCCCCGGATGCTCCCGCTCGAGGTCGAGCAGCAGACGCTTGACGCGCTGCCGCTGCAGACCCAGGTCGCCGCAGACCGGGCAGCAGCAGCCGATCACCGGCAGGCCGGCCTCCCGGGCGCAGTCCCGCGCCTCCTCCTCGCCGACGTAGACCAGCGGGCGGATGACCACGTGGCGCCGATCGTCCGACACCAGCCTCGCCGGCATCGCCTTCAGGGCGCCGGCGAAGAACAGGTTCAGCAGCAGGGTCTCGATAAAGTCGTCGGCGTGGTGCCCGAGGGCGATCTTCGTCGCCCCCACCTCGCCGGCAATCCGGTACAGCACGCCGCGCCTGAGCCGCGCGCAGAGCGAGCAGGGCGTGGCGCGCCCGTCCAGCTTGTCGTCGATGATCTCCCCGATCGACGTGTGCTCGATCCGAAGTTCCCACCCGCGCTCGGCGCACGCGCGCGCGACCGCGTCGTGCTGGTAGTCGCGGTAGCCTGAATGGACGTTCACCGCCACCAGGGTGAAGTCGATGGGCGCCCGCCGCCGCAGCGCGTCCAGCAGGTGCATCAGCGCCCAACTGTCCTTGCCGCCCGACAATCCGACCATGACCCGGTCGCCGTCCTCGATCAGCTCGAAGTCGACGATGGCCTTCGTCATCTTGCGGGCCAGCTTCTTCTGGAGTGCGCTCTCGTACGCCATGACTGCACTGTCTGGGATATCGCGCCGCGGCCCGATCCGCCCGGGGAACACCGGAGCCGGCACGCGGCGCGCCGCTCCCGGCCCCCGGCGGGACAGGCGGGCGCCCCGGGCACCCGCCCTCCGGGCACCGCGCGACGCGGGTTCGCCGAGGGCCGCCGACTCATGATACGACGAAAGCGCCGGGCGGACGATGCGCCGGTGCGCGCCGGGGCCGGCCGGACGCGGCGGGGGCGTCCCGTCCGGGGACGGCTTCTCAGTCGAGGAACGTCTGCGACCACCGTTCCAGGACCATCAGGCAGAAGAGGACACGCGCGTGGTCGCGGCGGCCCGCGAGATGATCTTCGATGCGGCCGGTAACTTCCGCCGGCTCCAACCAGCCCCGCCGCCGCACCTGGTCGGGCCCCAGCAGGTCCTGCATCAGCGGGGCCCACTGCTGGCGCAGCCAGGTCCGCGTGGGCATGTAGAACCCCGCCGTCGGCCGGCGCAGCATCGGCCCGGGAAGCACCGGACGCATCGCGCGCTTCAGGACGTAATGCCGCTCCCCGTTCCGGATCTTCAGGGAGCCCGGCATCGAGAACGCCAGCTCCATGACGTCGACGTCGAGGAACGGCGCCCGCGTCTCCAGCGAGGTCGCCATGCTCGAGCGGTCGACCATCACGAGCAGGTCGTCGCTCAGGAACACGAGCAGGTCGGCGTAGAGCTGGCGGTTGAGGAGGTCGTCGGTGTGCGCGCCCCGCAACTGGCGGCGAATCGGCGCGTACACGTCGCTGTCGACGAGGGCGCGGCGGAGCGCCGGCGTGTAGGCGCGCCGCTTGGCGGGCGCGTCGAGAACCGTCATCCACCGGTAGTGCGCGATGTTCCCGGGCACCGCCCCCAGCCCCAGGGCGAAACGGCGCAGCCGGTTCACGACCCCCTGCTTCTTCTCGCTCGGCGGCAGCAGCGCCGTCGCGGCCGAGAGCAGCCGCAGGGCGGCGTCCGGAACCACGGCCGAAACGCGCCGCGCCAGCGCCTCCGTCCGGTAGGTCCTGTATCCCCCGAAGAGGACCGCCCCCCCGCTGCCGGACACCGCCGCGGTCACGTGCTGGCGCGCGATCTGCGACATCAGGAACGTCGGAAACGCCGCGGCGTCGGCGAAGGGCTGGTCGAAGTGGGCCGTCACCCGTTCGAACAGCGTCGCGGGATCGGGGTCGACCACCCCCTCCCGATGGTCGGTTCCGAGGTGCGACGCCACGGCGCGGGCCTGGGGCCGCTCGTCGTAGCCGGCCGCCTCGAACCCCAGGCTGAAGGTGGCCACCGGCCGCCCGGCCGACGCCGCCATCAGACCGACGACGGCGCTCGACTCGACGTCCCCGCCCAGGAACGCGCCGAGCGGCACGTCGGACATCAGTTGGGCGGCGACCGCCCGCGAGAGCGCCTCGCGGAGGGCGGACGCCGCCCCGTCGTCGGTCCACGTCCGCACCGGCACCGACGCCGGATCCCAGTACCGCTCGACCTTCACGGAGCCGCGCTCGTAGATGAGGTAGTGGGCCGGGGGCAGGCTCCGCACGTCCGCGAAAATAGTCCGGGGGGTGAGCACGTAGGCGTAGGTCAGGAATTGATCCAGCGCCTCGAAGTCCATCTCCCGCGACACTTCCGGCCGCACGAGCAGCGCCTTCATCTCCGAGCCGAACAGGAGGCGCTGGGGGGTCTGGGCGTAGAAGAGCGGCTTCTCGCCGGCCCGGTCGCGGGCCGCGAAGAGGCGGCGGTTTTTCGCGTCCCACAACGCGAACGCGAACATGCCCCGCAGCCGCGTCAGCACGTCGACGCCGAACGCCTCGTAGCCGTGCAGGATGACCTCGACGTCGGAGCGGCTGCGGAACCGGTGCCCGCGGCCGACGAGCTCCCGGCGCAGCTCGGCGTGGTTGTATATCTCGCCGTTCGCCACGAGATGCGTCGACCCGTCCTCGCTCGAGAACGGCTGCTGCCCGTTGCGCACGTCGATGACCGACAGGCGCCGCATGCCGAGGCCGACCCCGGGCCGGACGAGCTGGCCATGCTGATCGGGCCCCCGGTGACGCAGGGTCTCGACCATGCGATTGATCTGGGTCGGATCGACCGGACGGGCCGGGTCACGTTCGACGATGCCGGCGATACCGGACATGGGTGGGGATGGGAAGGCCGGCGATGCCGCCGGCGGCGGCCGGACCCGCGCCGGCCGCCCGCAACGCGACGATGGTACAATGGCCGTCGGCGGTAATCACCAGTTTCTTGACCGAATCGCGGCGGATCCCCGCGCTTTCTCCGGTGCGTTTTCCCGCCGCGCGGCGTCGCCCCTCGACAGGCCGGGCCCCCGCCAACCCCCTTCGCCGCCGACCGGCCGGAGGCATGACCGAGCCATGACGCACGCCGTCGCCCGTCGAAGAGCCGCCGGCGCGGCGGTCGCGATGCTGCTCGCCGCGTGCGGCGGACCGGATCCCGGCCCCGTGCTGGCGCCGTTCCGGGCCGAGCTGGACCGGCTGGCGCGCGAGGCGGAAGCCGCGCAACGCACCGCCGTCCGCGGCGTCGACGACTGGCTCTTCCTCGGCCCCGAGCTGCGGCAGATGAGCCGGAACGGTCAGGCCGGGCCGGACGGCGGCGGAGCGGCCGCGCCGGAGCCCCCGGTCGACACCGGCCCCGTCGCGGCCATCCTCGACGTGCGGCGCCAGCTCGAGGCGGCGGGCGTCGAGCTGCTCCTCGTGCCGGTGCCCCCGAAGTCCGTCGTCTTCCCCGAGAAGGTGTCCGGGGCGGTGGCGGTCCCCATTCCGCCGCCCCGCCTCGACCCCGCGCTGCAGCGCCTCTACGACCGGCTCCGCGCCGGGGGCGTCGACGTCCTCGACCTGACGGATCTCTTCATCCGCGAACGCTTCCACCCCGAGGGCCCCCTGTACTGCCGCACCGACACCCGCTGGTCGGGCAGCGGCTGCACGACGGCCGCCGCCGCCATCGCCGAAGAGGTCCGCGCCAGGCCGTGGTACGCGGAGGTGGAGACGGAATCGTTCGGGGCGAGCTGGTACAGCACCGGCATCAGCGGCGACCTCGCCGGCCCCGGCGGGGTGCCCGCGGGCCGGGAGGAGCTGCGCCTGCGCGGCGTGATCCGCGTGACCGGCGGCGACCGGACCGCCGTCGAGCCCGATCCGCGCAGCCCCGTCCTGCTGCTCGGAGACAGCCACGCGCTGGTGTTCCACGCCGGCGGGGCCCACCACGCGGCGGGGGCCGGGCTGCCCGATCAGCTCGCCTTCGAACTCGGCCTCGCCGTCGACCTCGCGGCGGCCCCCGGCCCCGGCCCCGTCGCCGCCCTCGAGGCCCTCGGCCGGCGGGCCGGGGCCGACCCGGACTACTGGAGCCGGAAACGGCTGGTCGTCTGGTGCTTCGCGGCGCGGACGTTCGGCGCCCGCGACGGCTGGCGGCGGGTAGCCATCGCGCCGTGACCGAGATCCCCTTCGTCGACCTCCCGAGCCAGTACGCGTCGATCCGGCCCGAGGTCGACGAGGCGGTGGCGCGGGTCCTCGCGGGCGGGCAGTTCGCGCTCGGACCGGAGGTGAGCGCCTTCGAGCGCGAGTTCGCCGACTACTGCGGCACGGCGCACGGAGTCGCCGTGAACTCCGGCACCAGCGCCCTCCACCTCGCCCTCCTCGCGGCCGGCGCGGGACCCGGCGACGAGGTGATCACGGTCCCGTTCACGTTCATCGCCACGGTGGCGGCCATCCGCTACACGGGCGCCGCCCCCGTGTTCGTCGACATCGACCCCCGGACGCGCACCATGGACGTGGACGGGGTCGAGGCGGCGATGACCGCGCGGACGAAGGCGGTCATCCCCGTGCACCTCTTCGGCCATCCCGCCGACCTCGACCCGCTGCTCGCCCTCGCCCGGCCCCGCGGCGTGACCGTGATCGAGGACGCCGCGCAGGCGCACGGCGCCGAGTACCGCGGCCGGCGGGTCGGCGGCTTGGGCGACATGGGCTGCTTCAGCTTCTACCCCACCAAGAACCTCGGCGCGTACGGCGAGGGCGGCATGGTCGTCACCCACGACGAGGCGCACGCGCGCGCGATCCGCGCCCTGCGGAGCTGGGGCGACGACGGGCGCCGTCCGCCCCCCCGGGCCGGCTTCAACTACCGGATGGAGGCCCTGCAGGGCGCCGTCCTCCGGGTCAAGCTCCGTCATCTCCCCGCGTGGACCGAGGCCCGGCGCCGCATCGCCGCCGCCTACGACCGGGCGCTGGCCGCCACCGGGGTCACCGTGCCCGCGGCGCGGCCGGACGTCCGCCACGTCTACAACGGCTACGCGGTGGAGACGCCGCACCGGGACGCGCTGCGCCGGGCCCTCGGGGCGGCGGGAATCCGGACCGGGCTGCACTACCCGGTACCGATACACCTGCAGGCCTGCTGCGCCGACCTGGGCGGGCGGCGGGGCGACCACCCCCGCGCCGAGGCGGCCGCCGCCCGCACGCTGAGTCTGCCCATCTACCCCGAACTGCCGGAGGAGGCGCCGACGCGGGTGGCGGAGGTCGCCCGGCGGGTCGGCGGGGACTGACGGCCCGCGGCCCGGTCGAACATCGCCGGTCTCAGGCGAGCAACCGAAGCACGGTTATCGGAATCGCGGTCTAGGAGTCTGCGCCGTAGAACGGTGCAGACTTCCAGCAGGGTTGGTTGGGCGGCGAGCGGAGCCGTAGGCGACGCTCTCCGGGCTAGAGGCCGGCCGGCGGCGGGGCGACGCCGGGCGTCGCCTTCAGCAGGCCCGCCTCTATCGCGGCTTGCCATGCCCCGGCGGGGCGCGGGCCGGCACGCCCGCGGGCGGCGGCGGGCCGCCCGTCGACCTCGCGGTTCGGGCGACCCGTGGGGCGCCGCCGACGGCCCCCCCCTCACGGCCGCGGGTCCGACGGCCCGTAGTAGCGCCGGTAGTCCTGGCCGACGCCGCGCCGGAACAGCCAGCCGCCGAGCGGGCCGAACCACCTCAGCACGTGGTGCATGTGGCGCAGGTCGGTCAGCTCGATGAGGTTGCCGTCGGGGTCGCGGGCGAAGAACAGGGTGTGGCCGTGGGGCGACCGCTCGGGCCGGCTGACGATCTCCACCCCCTTGTCCACCAGGTAGTCGTGCCAGCGCCCGGTGTTCCGCACGTTGAAGCAGAGGTGGGTCAGCCCGACGCGGTTCCAGGCAACCTCGGCCGCCGGCCGGTCCGGCCGGAACTCGAAGATCTCGATCACGGCGCCGCCGGGGACGCGGATCCAGCCGATCTTGCAGGCCGGCGCCGCCGCGTCGACCCCGAAGAAGCTCCGCACCCGCTCCGTCGGGGCGTCGGACACGCCCACGAGGGGGCACCCGAAGACGTCCCAGTAGAAGCGGACCGCCCGGTTGAAGTCGGCCACCGTGATGCCGGTGTGGCTGAATGATCGGACTCGCACGATGGTGTCCTCCTCCTACGGCGCCGACTCCGGCGGCAGCGACTCGCCGGCCGCGGCCCCCCGGCCCGCCCCCCCGCCCGGCGGGCGGCGCAGCGCCGTCTCCCGGATGTGATCGGCGACCCGCAGGGCCTGGGCCGCGATGGTCAGGCCGGGGTTGACCGCCGACGACGACGGGAAGAACGACGCGTCGACCACGAACAGGTTCTCGATGTCGTGCGAGCGGCACCAGGGGTCGAGCACCGAGCGGCGCGGATCGGTCCCGAAGCAGAGCGTGCCGCACTGGTGGGTCGTATTGTGTATCGACCGCGGATGGACGTAGACGATGCCCAGCCCGAGGCGGCGCAGCATCCGCCGCACCTCGCGGACGAGCCGCTCGTGGGCGCGCACATTGTTCGGCCGGTAGCGCAGCCGGATGCCCCCGTCCCCGTCGAGCGTCACCCGGTTGCCGGGCCGCGGCAGGTCCTCGGTCATCGCGAGCCAGTCGAGGCCCCGCGCCACCCAGAAGTCGAAGAACCCCAGCGGCATCCACGGCGCCGCGGTCCGGGCCATGACCCCGTGCGTCCGCCCCTGGGTCTGGATCTGCCCCAGCGGGTGGCCCCCGTCCGGCCCCCGCAGGTAGAAGTCGTTGATCGCCACCGTCTTCTGGAACACGGTGCGGTTGCGGCGGAACGGATGGAACCCCGCCATCATCGTCGCGAGGTGCGCCATGTAGCGCCGCCCCACGAGGCCCGAGGAGTTCGCGAGGCCGTCGGGGTGCTTCCCGTCCGCCGACCGCAGCAGCAGGGCGGCCGAGTTGACGGCCCCGCACGACACGACCACGAGCGACGCCTCGACCCGGCGCCGCGCGCCGTCGTGGTCGACCTCGACCGCCTCGACCCGACGGCCGGCCGGGTCGGTGAGCAGGCGCCGGGCCCGCGCCCCGGTCCACAGGGTGACGTTGCCGCGGGCGGCGGCGGGGCGGACGCAGCACACGTCGGCGTCGCTCTTCGCGTCGCGGTGGCACGGGAACGAGTTGCACGTGTCGCACAGGATGCAGCGCCCCGGCTCCCCCGGCCCCCGCAGCCCCAGGGGCAGGGGCGAGGGGTGCAGCCCCAGCCCGCGGATGCGGGCCACGTACGCCGCCACCGGCCCGGCGTGGGGAACCGCGGCGTGCGGGAAGGGCTTCCTCGGGGCCTCGGTGGGGTCCTCGCCGGCCGTGCCGTGCACCTCGTACAGCCGTTCCGCCCGCTCGTAGTACGGCTCGAGGTCGTCGTAGTCGATGGGCCAGGCCGGGGACACGCCGTCGACGTGCGCCAGCTCGCCGAAGTCCTCGCGGCGCATCCGGAAGAGCACGCTGCCCCAGAACTTGGTGTTCCCCCCGACGCAGTAGTGCGTATAGGGGCGGAACGGCTTCCCGTCGCCGTCGCGCCACTGCTCCGAGGTCTGGTAGCGGCGGTCCCGCCAGACCGCGGCGGGGTCCCGGTTCTCCGGCTCCCGCGGCACGAAGGCGCCCCGTTCGAGCAGCAGGATGCGGGCGGGGGCGTCGGCGAGGGCGCGGGCGAGGGTGCCGCCCCCGGCGCCGGTCCCGATGATGATGATGTCGTAACGCTCGCTCGCCATCGCCGTTCCGATTCCGGGCGCACCCCGCGGGCCGTCGCCCTCCGGCCGGCGCGTGCCTGATGCGCGGCGCCCCTCCGGTACCATCGACGCCCGCCCGGCGGCGTCCGCTCCGTCCGGGAAGCCTGCCGCGATCCGCGACTCCCGGCAACGCCGGCGGCCGGGCGCGCCGCTCCGATCCGCCGCCGAACCCGAGCCGGAGGTCGCCGCGCCGCCGACCCCGCGTCAGTCCCGTCGAGCCGTCGCCGCCGGCGGCGCGGCCGCGGCCGACGCGTAGATCCAATCCATGACCCGCTGGTCTTCCATGGCCGCCTCGAGGCTCATCTCGGGCGCCCGCCCGGACCGGACGGCGCCGGCGAAGTCGCGGTACATCGCCCGGTACCCCCGGATGTCCCGCACCCCCGGGAACATCAGCCGGGGCCGCCCGCGGCCCCGCACCAGGACGAACCCGCCGTTCGACTCGAACGTGATGACGCCGTCCCGCCCGTACAGCTTGGACAGCCGCACCCCGCGCAGCAGCGAGGGCACCTCGCGCGAGTAGAAGAGGGCCCCGGCCGCGCCGTTCGCGTACCGGAACGCGGCCAGCATGCTCTTCGACCGGCGGTCCGGACCCCGGCGCGACGGGGGCGGCGCGAACCCCGTGGCGGCGGTGATGGCCATGCCCAGGCTGTTGGCGAGGTGCAGCCAGTGGATGCCCTCCTCGAAGAAGGCGTCGCCCCCCGCCATCCCCTCGTCGTTGCGCCAGTCGCCGGCCGACTTCAGCCGCTCGACCACGGTCGTGAACTGCGCGAGCACGAGGTCGCCGACGACCCCCCGCGCGAGGAGCCGCCGCAGGCAGACGGCGAGCGGCTTGTAGTGGTCGTTCTCGCCCACGAGGACCACCCGGCCGGCGCGGTCCCGCGCCTGCCGCACCCGCCGGTAGTCGTCCATGCGGAGGAAGGCCGGCTTCTCGACGAGAACGTGCTTCCCGGCGGCCAGCGCCCGCAGCGCCAGATCGAGATGAAACCGCGGCGGCACGGCGACCACCACCGCGTCCACCCGCGGATCCTCGATCGCCGCCGCGTAGCCGTCGTAGCTGCGCGCGCCCCGGTACCGGCGCCGGTACGCCTCGGCCTTCGCCGGATCGCGGCTCGCGAAGCTGCACGTGACGGCGCCCCGCAGCCGCCGCAGGTGGCGGCTGTGCACCCCGGTGATGAACCCGCACCCCAGAAACGCCAACCGCACCGGCCTGTCGCGCCGTCCCGCGTCCGGGGTCGTCATCGCAGCCTCTGAAGCATCCGTCGGGCGACTCGGCCGCCCCGCCGCAGCCGCTCCGACCCAGGCCGGCCGGCGCCCCGCGACTCGGCCGCCCCGCCGCCGGCCGCCCGGCCGGCCACGCCGGCCGGCAGTCTTCAGCGAAACGCCCGACGCTCGCCGTCAGCCCCGGCCGCACCGGTTGTGCCGTGCAGGCTCCGCGTCACTCGCGCAGCGCGGGCGCCCCCGCGTCGGCGGCCGGCGTCTCCAGCACCTCGCGGACGTGGTAGGTGGGCTTGTCCTGCGACTCGTGGTACGTCCGCACCTGCAGCTCGGCCAGCAGCCCCAGGGTCACGAGCTGCACGCCCGTGAACAGCAGGAGGATGCCGAACAGCAGCAGCGGCCGGCCCCCGATGTCCTGGCCCCCGAACAACCGGACGTACGCCAGCCACGCGGTGATCGCGGCGCCGGCCGCCCCCATCGCCGCGCCGACGAGGCCGAATATCTGCAGCGGCCGGGTCGAGTAGGTCAGCAGGAACTTCACCGTGACGAGGTCCAGGATCACGTGCGGCGTCCGCGACAGGCCGTATTTCGACCGGCCGTGCCGGCGGGGCCGGTGGTTGACGACGACCTCGGCGATGCGCACCCCCTGCTCGCTCGCGATGGCGGGGATGAACCGGTGCATCTCGCCGTAGAGGCGCAGCGACTTGACCACCCCGGCCTCGAACACCTTGAGCGAGCACCCGTAGTCGCGCAGCCGCACCCCGGTCACCCGCGAGATCAGCATATTGGCGGCGGCGGACACGAGCCGGCGCGAGATCCAGGGGTCGCGGCGCCGCTTCCGCCACCCGCAGACGATGTCGAACCCTTCGCCGAGCTTGTCGACCATGCGGGGAATCTCGCCGAGGTCGTTCTGCAGGTCGCCGTCGGCGGTGGCGATCAGGCGTCCCCGGGCCGCCGCGAACCCCGCCGAGAACGCCGCCGTCTGCCCGAAGTTCCGGCGCAGGCGGACCACCCGCATCCGGGGGTCCGACGCCTGCAGCCGGGCGAGCCGCTCGAAGGTCCCGTCGGTGCTGCCGTCGTCGACGAAGACCATCTCGTAGGTCCGCCCCCAGGCGTCGAGGGTCTCCGTCAGCTCCCGGTAGAGCTCGTCGACGTTGGGGGCCTCGTCCAGCAGGGGGATGACGACCGACAGCTCTGGACTCATCAATCGCGGGGTGGAGACGGTTCGGCGGGATTATAGCCGGACGCGGCGGGACCGGCCGCCGACCACGCCGCGCGCGGCGGCGGCCCGGCCCCCGGTCCGTCAGAACCCGACGTTGAACGTGAACGCGGTGGTCATGCCGCCGAGGTCGATCCGTTCGCCGAGGAAGCCCTGGTCGATGCCGACCACGCCGTGGGCGTCCCGGTAGCGGAACTCCACCCCCGCCGCGTAGCGTCCCCCCCTGAACCGGAGCCCGGCGAGATAGACGCGCCCCGCGTCGCTGCCGGCCGCCGTGTACTGGCCCCAGAACACCGGCAGGTCGTCGTCGCCGAAGTCGATGAACTCGCCGACCTCGCTGTAGCGCCAGTTGAAGAGCCCCACCCCCGCGCCGGCGTACGGTTGCACCGCGGACCGCCGCCCGAACGGAAAGAAGCGGGCCGTGGCCGTGAGCGGCGCGACCCGCAGCGTGAAGTCCTGCTCGATCTCCGTCCCGTCCAGGTCGACGAACTGGTCGTAGAGGCTGAACGCCGTCCGCCGGTACCAGGCGGCCCCGACCCCGACCTCCAGGTAGTCGCCGACCCCGAGGAGCCACTCGGCGCCGACGCTGGCGCCGTCCAGGTCGTCGAGGAAGAAGTAGAAGTCCTGCAGGTTCGCGAGCAGCACGTCGTCGGCGACGCGCGTGTCCGCGCCCCGAACCGTGAACCGCCCCAAGTTCAGGCTCAGCCAACTGTCCTGCGCCAGGAGCGGCGCGGGCCAGGCGACCGCCAGCAGCGCCGCCAGCGCCGTCCTCCGCATCGAGCTCGTCGACATCTCGTCCTCCTCACGGGCCGCTCCGCCGGCCTGCGCCGCGCCCGCGCGCCGCGGCCCGGCCTCCGTCACGGAGGGGCGGCCCGCCATGAAACAAGCAACACTCGTGCCAAGGCTGCCGTCGCCGGCGAACCGTCCTATCCGCAGCGACTTGCAGGGGTCGGGGGATTCGTGGGTTGTCCATTCCGGGCCGCAGGGCGTCCGCTGAAGTGACCCGCGGCCGACGAGCCACCGATCCGCCACGCCGGCGCGGGGTCAGGGCGACTCCGGGACGACGTCCAGGGTGTAGTCGAGCATCCGTTCGCCGTCGAAGATCCAGCGGCCGGCGAACCGGCGCCCCTCGAGGACGAGGGGCAGCCAGTGGCGGTCGTCCTCCCACATCTCGTCGAACGGGATCGCGTCGACGTCGAACCAGCGGGGCGCCGCCTCGTCGGTCTCGACCGGCTCGCCGTCGATGTCCGACGCGCGGTACACCCGGACGAACGTCGAGTAGCCGTCGACGAACTGGAAGCAGTGCTCGCCGAGCCGGACGAGGTGGAGCGGCGTCACCCCGAGCTCCTCGCGCACCTCGCGGACCGCGCAGTCGCGGAACGACTCGCCCGCCTCGCGCCGGCCGCCCGGGCCGTTGATCTTGCCGGCGCCGAGCCCGCGCTTCTTGCGGATCAGCAGGATGCGCCGGTCCTTGACGACGAAGACGAGCGTCGCGGGGTCGACGGCCCGCCACGACGTCCAGTCGATGCGCGCACGCGCCGCGCCGTCATCCCGCGGCCCCCCGGGGACCGCCGGCCGGGGGCGGGGACGACGGCCGATCCGCGATGATGCGGAGCATCTCGTCGTGAATCCGTCCGTTCGAGGCGACGATCTCGTCGCCGTGGGTGTCGAACGCGCCGCCGTCGAACCGCGACAGGCGCCCCCCCGCCTCTTCGACCACGAGGCTGGCCGCGGACATGTCCCAGGGCTTCAGGCGCTGCTCCCAGAACCCGTCGAAGCGGCCCGCCGCGAGGTAGCACAGGTCGAGGGCGGCGGAGCCGAGCCGGCGCACCGCCCGCGCCCGCGCGACGAAGGCGCCGAACAGCCCGACCAGGTCGTCCACGTTGGCGTGCACGTCGTAGGGGAAGCCCGTGCACAGCATCGCGTCGAGCACGGAGCCGGTGCCGGACACCCGCAGGGGGGCGCCGTTCAGCCACGCCCCGGCGCCGCGCTCCGCGGTGAACAGCTCGCGGCGGGTGGGGTCGTAGACGGCGGCCACCACCGGACGCCGGTCCACCTCGAGCGCGATGCACGAGCAGAAGATGGGCAGGCCGTGCGCGAAGTTGACGGTGCCGTCGAGGGGGTCGAAGACCCACCGGCAGCGGGCGGCGGCGCCGTCGGCGCGGCCCCCCAGCTCCTCCGCCAGCACCTCATGGTCGGGGAACCGCTCGGCGATGACGGCGCGGCCCATCCGTTCCACCTCGACGTCGATGGCGGTGACGAGGTCGATCTCGCCCTTCTTGCGGACCTGCAGGTCGCCGCCCGAACGGTCGAGCTGCATCGCGCCGGCGCGGCGCACGATGTCGACGGCGGCGGCCAGCCACGGGGAGGGGTGCGACATGTCCAGGGGCGGGAAAGGGGTCGGCGGCGGCGGGAGATCGGCCGTCCTACGGCGCGGACTCCTGGGGGGCGGACTCCCGGGGGGCGGACTCCGGGGAGGCGGCCTGGAGCGTCTTCACCATCACCACCTCCATGCCCCCCTCCGGCGCCCGTTGCATGCGCACGTCGTCCATCAGGCTGCGCATGAAGAAGATGCCCCGGCCGCTCGACTTCAACAGGTTGTCCGGGGCCAGCGGGTCGGCGATTTCGACGGGGTCGAAGCCGTCGCCCTGATCGACGACCCGGACCGTCAGGCGCTTCGGCTCGGCCGGCGGGACCAAGCCGAACTCGACGGTGACGAGCTTGTCCTCGACGTCGCGGTTGCCGTGCTTGATGGCGTTGATCACCGATTCGCGGACCGCCACCCCGATCCAGTGGATCGCGTCGCCGTCGAAGCCGACGAGCCTCCCCAGCTCGTCGCTGACGACCTGGACGAAGTCCAGCATGTCGAAGTGGCTGCGGAACGTGAGACGAACGACGGGGTCGCTGGCCATACGGCGAATGTCTCGGGCGGGACCGGCGTTGCCCGGGTGTCCCCGCCGCGCGCCGGGGCCGCCCGCGCCCCGGGCATCCGGGCGGCGGCCCGCCGCCTCACCCCCCGCGCCAAGCGCGGAATGCGGTGATCCAAATGCGTAACATACTGTCGCTCCCCGATTGGCGCAAGAGCGTTCGTGGACCGGCCCCGCCCGCCGGCGCCCGCCGCCCACACCTCCACCCGCGGCTGCAGGCCCGCGCGCCCGCCCGCGCCCGCCGCCGCCTGCTATAGTCTAGCGGGGCCGCGTCTCAGACCGACGAGACGCGCGGGTTGAGGGGGTTAGACACCCGCCGATGGCGAACAAAACGCGATCAAGACTTGACTCAACTGTGTGAGGAGCACGCCCGTTCGAGGATTCCAACGATGCCGTCCGTCGTCGTGCATCCCACCGCCCGCGTCCGGGGCCGCGTCCAGGTACCCGGCGACAAGTCGATCTCGCACCGCTATGCGCTGCTCGCGGCCCTGGCCGAGGGCCGGTCGACCATCGGCGGCTACGCGCCGGGGGCCGACTGCGCCTCCACCCTGGGCTGCCTCCGCGCGCTCGGCGTCCGCGTCGAGGGACCCGCGGCTCCCGACGGGGCAACCGTGATCATCGAGGGCCGCGGCCTCCGGGGACTGGCCCCGCCGGCGGGACCGCTGGACGCCGGCAACTCCGGGACGACGCTCAGGCTGCTGTCCGGCGCGCTCGCCGGCCATCCGTTCACCAGCGTGGTCACCGGGGACGGCTCGCTCCGCCGCCGGCCCATGCGCCGCATCATCGAGCCCCTCTCGCGCATGGGGGCGCGGGTGACCGGCGACGGCGACCGCCCGCCGCTCACCATCGCCGGCTCGCGCCTCGAGGGCATCGACTTCACCCCGCCGGTCCCGAGCGCGCAGGTCAAGAGCGCCGTCCTCCTGGCCGGGCTCCACGCGGCCGGCGACACCACGGTGCGGGAGACGGCGGGCACCCGGGACCATACGGAGCTGGCCCTGCCGGTGTTCGGGGTCGAGCTGCGCCGGGACGGCGCGAGCATCACCCTCCGCGGCGGACAGCGCCCGCGGGCGGCCGACCTGACGGTGCCCGGCGACCTCTCGTCCGCGGCGTTCTGGGCCGTCGCCGCCGCCGCCCTGCCGGGCTCGGACGTCACCCTCGCGGACGTGGGCCTCAACCCCACCCGCACCGCCGTCCTCGCCTGGCTCGAACGCGCGGGGGCCGGGGTGGACCTGCTGGGGGTCACCGAAGAGGGCGGCGAGCGCCGGGGGTCCGTCCGGGTCCGCCACGGCGGGAACCGTGGGCTGACGGTGGGGCCCGCCGACGTGCCGGGACTCATCGACGAACTGCCGGCGCTGGCCGCGCTGGCCACCCACGGCGGAGCGCTGCGCGTCGCCGGCGCCGGCGAGCTGCGGCACAAGGAGAGCGACCGCATCACGGCGCTGGCCGACGGCCTGCGCGCGCTCGGGGGGCAGGTGGACGAGACCGCGGACGGGTTCCGCGTCGCGGGGGACCGGCCGCTCCGGGGCGGCGAGGCCGACGCCGCCGGCGACCACCGGCTGGCCATGGCGTTCGCCGTCGCCGCCCTCGGCGCCCGCGGGCCGAGCCGGATCCGCAACGCCGAGGCGGTGGACGTGTCCTACCCCGGCTTCTTCGACGTCCTGGCGTCCATCCGCGTCCCCGCGTAGCCCGAAACGCACCCGCGCCCGACGCGCCCGACGCCGATGCGCAGTGACAAAATCTACCTCGTCGGGTTCATGGGCGCGGGCAAGAGCAGCGTCGCCGCCGCCCTCGGCGCGAAGCTGGACTGGCGCGTCGAGGACATCGACGAGTTGATCGAGCGCCGCGAGGGCATGGCCGTCGCGGACATCTTCTCGCGGCGCGGAGAGGCCTATTTCCGCCGCGTCGAACGGGCGGTGCTGGCCGCCCAGGTCCCGGTGCGGCACGCGGTGGTGGCGACCGGCGGGGGCACGTACGCGGACCCCGCCAACCGCGCCTTGATCGATGCGGACGGCGTCTCGATCTGGCTTGATGTATCCTTGATGCGGGTCATCGAGCGTCTGCCGAGCGACGGACGGCGACCGCTGGCCGCGGACCGGGCGGGCATGGAGCGGCTGTTCCGCCGCCGGCAGGCCGCCTACCGGCGCGCCCACGTACGCCTGGACGCCGGGGCGGCGCCGGTCGGCGAGATCGCCGAACGGATCATCGACCGGCTCGGTGTGTAGCCCGGCCCGCAGGTGCGAAACCGGCCCGTTCGGCGCGGGAGCCGGCCCGCAGTGACGTGTGCAGCCGACCGTTCCGGCGGGCGACCGACCGGCCCGGCGTTCGGCATCCGGCGACGAGACCGCGCGCCGCGGACCGGCGTGACGCCTCCGCGGCGAGGCGGGACCCTTCCCGATGCGCTTCCTGATTCTCAGCGACATACACGGCAACATCGACGCCCTCGACGCGGTGCTCGCCCGTTCTCCGCGCGAGTCCTACGACCGCCTGCTCGTGCTGGGGGACCTCGTCGGCTACGGGGCGAACCCGAACGAGGTCGTCGAGCGCATCTTCCAGCTCGAGCCGGACGTCATCATCCGGGGCAACCACGACCGGGTCTCGACCGGCGTGACCGAGCCCGACAGCTTCCGCCGCATCGCGGCGGAGGCGGCGCGCTGGACCCACAAGGCGTTGAGCGAAGAGAACCGGGAACGGGTGGCGGCGCTGCCGGCGGGACCGAAGCGGGTCAACCGCGAGATAGAGGTGTGTCACGGCACGCCGTCGGACGAGGACACGTACATCGCCGACGAAGAGGACGCGGCCCGCGCCTTCGAGTCGTCCCGCCGCCCCATCTGCTTCTTCGGCCACACCCACGTGCCGGTGGCCTACGTGCAGCGGGGGTCCGACGTGGCGGCGACCCACCCCATACCGGGCGGCCCCGACACCACCGTCGTCGACGTCGACAAGAAGTTGCGCTACCTCGTCAACCCCGGCTCGGTCGGGCAGCCGCGCGACACCGACTCGCGGGCGTCCTACGCCGTCTACGACTCCCGGAAGCCGCGCATCGAACTCCGGCGGGTGCCCTACCGCATCGATCTGGCGCAGCAGCGCATCACCGAGGTGGGGCTGCCCGAGAGTCTCGCGTTCCGGCTCGGCCTCGGCCGATAGGACCGGCCGAACATCCCCGCGCCGGTCTACGGCGCAGACTCCCGGCGCGCCTTCTTGCGCGCGGCGCGCTCCTCCCGGCGCCGCAGCTCCGCGGCGTAGGCGTCCGCGGCGGCGCGGGACCCGAGAATCCAGCCGATCACGAGCCCCAGCAGCAGGATGGCGGGAATATAGACGAAGTGTCCGGCAGGCATATCGAGGGGTCGAGGGCGGAGAATCAGGCCTCGTCCCGGTCTCCGACGCGGCGGGCCACATCGGCGAGCTCCGCCTCGACGGTCCCCAGCCGCTGCCAGATGGTCCACAGATAGCCGACGGCGATCGCCCAGACCGCGGCGTAGGCCGCCGCCACGAGCGGCGCCGCCGGCATCTGGTCCTCGGGCGGAATGTCCGCCATCGGCACGAAGCCGTCCTGGGCGGCGGTCGTGGCGGGCTGCGCCGCCGCCGGCACCGCCATGCCCCCCGCCGCGCCGACGACCAGCCCCAGCACGAGCAGCCGAAGCACACCCCGCCGGGACGCGGCCCGCCGCGACGCGCCGCCGAGACGCAGAATCCCCACTAGTCCTCCTCCAGCGCCAGGTAGAGACGATCGAGCGCCGCCCGCTGCTCCTCCAGTTTGGCCCGCGCCGCGAGCAGCGCCATGCACAGCACGATGAACCCGGCGAAAGACCACCAGAGCGGCAGGCCGAAATCGACCGGAAGCGTGGGCACGACCGAGGTCCGCGGATGCACCGTGCGCCATATCTCGGTCGAGACGTAGAGGAACGGCACGTTGGCCATGGCGAAGATGCCGACCCCCGCCGCGAGGCGCTCCGAGCCGGCCCCGCCGTACTGACGCAGGAGCAGATACGCCACCAGGATCAGCTCGAGGATCACCGCCATCGTCAACCGGGCGTCCCACTGCCACCACACCCCCCAGGCCTTGATCCCCCACAGGGGCCCGGTGATGAGGCCCATCAGCCCGAACACCACCGCCAGCTCGGCCGCGGCGACGGCGAGGCGGTCGGCCGCCGGCTTCCCCCGGAAGAGGTACTGCACGCTGGCGATGCCGAGCACGAAGACGGCGAGGAACATCGCCATCCACGCCGGGAAGTGGAAGTAGAAGATCTTCTGGACCAGCCCCATCGTCGATTCGTAGGGGGCGCGGATGATGACGATGGGGGCGGTCACGAAGAGGAAGGCCGACAGGCCCGCGAGCACCGGAAAGAAGCGTCGGTTCATCGGTGTCATTCTGTCATGACCGGCTCGAATGTCCATAGCGCGAGGGTCAGGAACACCGCGTCGAAGAAGAACAGCAGGCCGATCCAGAGCCGCGCCATCGCGAGGTTCGGCTCGGGATCGATGAGCACGGCGGTGCCGCTGACCCCCATGATCAGCACGGGGATGGTGACGGGGTACAGCAGCACCGGCAGCAGGACGGCGCGGCTGCGGGCGCGCACGAGCATCGCCGAGAACAGGGTCCCCACGCCCGCGAACCCGAGGGTGCCGAGCGACAGCAGCGCGAAGAGCCGGAGCGGATACCGGAACAGCGGGGCGTCGAAGAGGAACGCGACCATGACCGTCACGATCGCCTCCACCACCGCCAGGAGCAGCAGCAGGCCGGCCAGCTTGCCGACGTAGATCGCGGGGCGCGCGACCGGCGCCAGCAGCAGGCCGCGCAGGGCGTCGTGATAGCGCTCGCGCTCGAAGGCGCGGCCGAGGGCCAGGGTGCCGGAGAACGCGACGGCGATCCACAGGATGCCGGCCGCCGCCCCCTCGACGGCCCGGCCGGCCCGGACGAAGCCGAACGAGAACACCAGGACGCAGGAGATGGCGAAGAAGACGGTCGTGAACAGCAGCTCGCGGCTGCGCGACTCGACGCGGAGGTCCTTGCGGACGACGAGCCACGCCACCCGCAGGAACTCCCTCACCGCGCGCCCCCCGCCGCGACCGCGGCCCGGTACCGCCCGCGCAGCGTCCCTCCGCCCCCGAGGGGGCGAAGGCGGCCCGCCCGCAGCAGGAGCGCCTGATCGAGAAGGCCGTCGACGATGTCGAGGTCGTGGGTGGCGAGCACGACGATGCGCCGCCCGGTCCGCAGGCCCCGCAGCCGGTCGACGAGCCTGCCGCACGACGCCTCGTCCAACCCCGTGAACGGCTCGTCGAACAGGGCGAGGCGCGGGTCGTGCAGCAGCGCGCGCTCCAGCGCCAGCCGCTGGCGCATGCCGCGGGAGAAGCCCTCGACCACGTCGTCGGCGCGGTCGCCGAGACCGGCCCGTTCGAGCGCGTCCGCCGCCGCCCGCCGGGGGTCGTCGAGGCCGTGGAGCCCCGCGAAGAACTCCAGGTTCTCGCGCGCCGACAGCTCGGGATACAACTGAAGGTCGTGAGACAGGAAGCCGATGTGCGCGCGCAGGCGGGCGCCCGCCTCGCCGGCGGTCATGCCGCCGTAGCTCACGGTTCCCGCCGAAGGCGCGGCGAGGGTCGCGAGCACCGACAACAGGGTCGACTTGCCGGCCCCGTTGGGGCCGAGCAACCCCACGATCTGGCCGGCGGCGCAGTCGAACGTCACCCGGGACAGGGCGCGGCGGCGCCCGAAGTGCCGGGACACGCCGGCCACGGCGACGCGGTCGAAATCGACGGGGTTCGCAGTCGGCACGCCGCTCTCAGCACCCGGGCCGCGCCGGTGCGGGCGCGCCGGCCCGCGGACCCGGCCCGCGGCGGGGCCGGCGGCGGCACGCCACGGCCCGAGCCGCCGGCGACCCGCGGCGAAAGACACCGCCGCATTCCAGGCGCGACCCGTCCCGCGCTTCGCCGCTCCCGCCGCATCGCGGGGCTCCGCCGCGGGCCGCCCGCCGCACCATCATGCCGGCGCCTGGCCCGGGACGGCCGGGGACGGGCCGTCCGCGAGTCCCTCGTCCAACTCCCGCAGCACGTTCTGGAGCTGGTCGATCAGCTCGCCGCGCCGCGTCCCGTACCGGGTGGCCTTGATCCGGCCCTGCCGATGCTGCCGCTCCACCTTGACGAGCTCGGTGAACAGCTTTTCGCGGCGGCGCCCGAGGGCCTCGCGCCGATCCGGCCCCGCCCCGCCGCCGGCCCCCGCCGACCCTGCGACGCCCAGGACCACGATGAGCGCAGACAACGTCAGGGTGACGATGCGGGGCCATCCGCTGTGGTGCGGCAGGCCGCTCAGCTCCAGAACCACCGGCTCGCCCGCCGGGACACGCCGGCCCGCGCCCCAGATGAGGGGGGACAGGCCCGTCTCGTCGGCCCCCATCTCCCCCCGCCGCTCGATCAGGGTCGACGCCACGTCGAGCGCGCCCCACTGCTCGACGAACACCAGCAGTTGCTCGAAGTCCGCGGGAAAGACCTGCGACAGCGCCAGGCCGTCGCCCGAGTAGGGCAGGACGCTGCCAACCCGCACCGGCGTGACCCCCGGCTCGAAGGCCCCCTGCACCCAGACCCGCGGACCGTCGACCAAGGTCCGCGGCGACGACCCGGGCATCACACTCCCCCCTTGGGCCCCCGGCGGCAGCCGGAACTCGAACGGCGGCTCGGGATCGACCGGCCAGGGCGACTGGTTGAACACGTCGAGCAGGTAGTACACCTCGACCTGCTCTTCGCCGAGTTCGATGTGGATGCGCGAGTCCTGGCTCAGGGTCACCCGCCCCGGCCGCGCCGCGGGGCGGGCGTCGGCGTCGCCGGGGTCGCCGGCCGCCCCGACCAGCAGCACCGCCACCCCGCCCCGGCCGGGCGCCGCGAACGGCAGCGACTCGAGCTCGACCCCGTCGAGCTCGGTGGCCACCGTCACCTGCTCGCCCGGGTTCAAGGTGAGGAACGTCGCCCGGCCCTCCCCGTCGGTGTCCGCGGTCGACGCGCGGTCGCCGGCCCGCAGCTCGACCGGCTGCCCCGCCACGTTGTTCGCGAAGCTGCCTCGGATGACCCGCACGGTGATCGAACCGTCCGAGAGATTGGGGTCGGGCCGGGGAATCCCCGACATCTGCCGGGGGTCCGGCTGGGCCAGCGCGGACAGGGCGGCGAGACACGGCAGAAGCACGCCGACGCCGATCAGTCTCATCGCCCCCGGCGCGGCCCACCGGTCCACCGACCCGCCCCGGGCGGTGACAGCGTCGCGGCCCCCCTCGTTCACGCCACGACCCCCGACAGCGCCGCACCGCACGCCTTGCAGAAGCGGGCGTCCCCGTCGTTGGAGGCCCCGCAGCCGCCGCAGGTCCGCTTCGAAGCGCCTCCCGCCGCCGTCACCGGCTCCGGAGGCCGGCCCAGCCGCTCCTCCAGCTCGCGCTCGATCACCGCCAGGAAGTCGACCGCCTCGACGTCGAGCTGCTTCATCAGGCGGATCGCCCGCGCCCGAAGCCGCCGGCCCATCTCCTCGAAGTCGGCCTCCGACACCTTGCCCATGGCCCGGTCGAACTCGAGCTCCTTGATGGAGCGCAGCACCAGGGTCTTCTCCCGCTCCACCGCGGCGCGGCTCCGCGATCCCACCATCATGGTGGTCTCCTGGAAGGCGCTCTGGGTCAACGGCATGATCGCCCGGTAGATCATGAGCCCCACGAAACCTGCCGCGCCGACGGCCAGGGTCAGCAGGATCGCCCCGACCGGCTCCGACGGCCTCGCGACGAGGATGGCGGCCGTCGCCGCCACCAGGGCGGCGAGTACGAACAGGTGCCAGGGGCGGAAGGAGGCGGTGTCGACGGCCCGCTTCATGGACACGATCGCACTCCGCGCCGCCGCGCGCTATGGAACCGGGCCTCGCCGGCAATCACGGGCGGGGGCCCGGTTGGACCACCGGCGGAAAGGCGGACCATGCCGCGCGACGTTCTCGGCAGCCTTGGCCGGCGCAGGTCAGCGGCGGGACGGACAAGCCGGCTCCGCGACAGGCCCCGAACCCGGAAATCACCGCCGAACGCGACCCGCGCGGTCGCGCCGCGGCCTCCGGTCGCCGCCCAGCCAACCCTGCCAGCAGTCCGCACCGTTCTACGGCGCAGACTCCTAGTCGAGATCCCGGAGCTCATCGTCCAGACGCGCCTCGAGTTCGCCGCGCTCCGCGTCGGGCTCCCGACCGTCGTCACCCGACGCCTGCTGTCCGGGGCGCGTCCACCGCACCAGGGCCGCGCCCAGCGCCACCGCGCCGGTCGCCGCCAGGAAATAGGGAAAGAGCCACGCGAGCCGGTTGAACCCCTCGTCGAGGGGCGCGGCGAGCGCCTCCTGGCTCTGGTGCTTGTCGATGTAGAAGCGGAGGACCTCGTCGCGGGTCAGCCCCTCGGCGACCAGGTTCCTCAACTCCCCGCGGGTGGCCGAGGCGGTGGCGCAGGTGCACTCGGCGAGGATCTTCTTGCCGCACCCGGGACTGCCGCACATGCAGACGAGCGACCGCTGCAGATCGAGCTCGAGCGCGCTCGCGGGCACGTTGGCGTCCTGCAGCGCGCCCTCGATCTGGACCGGCTGGGCCGCGGCCGCCGCCGGCGCCAACGCCGTCAGCCCGAACGCGAGCAGGGCCGTCGTCGCCGTCGACGCGGTGGCCGCCCCCTGCGGCACGGGCGCGCCCGCGTAGGCGAAGGCGCTCTCCGGCAGCAGCGCGATGCCCGTGCCGAGGGCCAGCACCGTGAAGCCGAACCATATCCAGTTCACGAGCGGGTTCACGGTGATCTGGAAGCTCGCGGCCTGGTCGCTCAACTCGTAGCCGGCGAGGACCACGTAGAGGTCGTCGGCGATGGTCCGCCGCATCGCCACCTCAGTCGTCGGCTCGGTCTCGTGCTTGAAGAAGAACCACCGCGCCGGAAACAGCTCGCCGAGGACCTCGCCGTCCTCGAGGACCGTCATGTGCGCGGTGATCATCTGCTTCTGCGTGTCGGTGTTCTGGCTCAGCCGGTCGTAGCGCACGGTGTACGGGCCCAGCTCGTGGGCGTCTCCCGGCCGCAGCAGCACCTGCGAGTCGAGCTTGTAGCCAGCCCCGGCGAAGCCCAGGAACATCAGCACGATGCCGACGTGCACCACGTAGCCGCCGTAGCGGCGCCGCGACCGGGCCACCAGCCCGATCATCGCGGTCATGAGGTCGGTCCCCGTCGCCTCGCGCCGCACCGCGGCGCCGCGGATGAACTCCTGACCGATGGTCCCGACCACGAACGCGCACAGGGCGAAGCAGACGCCGGACACCCAGACCCGGAAGCCGAGGGCGTACAGCCCGGCGCCGGTCGCCAGCGCGAGCACGACCGGCCAGGTGAACTGATAGAGCAAGTTCGAGGGCGACGACCGCCGCCACGCCAGCAGGGGCCCGATGCCCGTCAGGGTGAGCAGGATGAGCCCGATCGGCAGCATCCACTTCGTGAAGAACGGCGGGCCCACCGTCAGCCGCATCCCCGTGACCGCCTCGCTCAGGGTCGGGAACATCGTCGCGAACAGCACGAAGACGGCCGAGAACAGCAGGATCCAGTTGTTGACGAGGAACGCGGCCTCGCGCGACACCCACGACTCGAGCTCGTTCCGCGCCCGCAACAGCGGCATCCGGTAGATCACGAGGCCGAAGCTCACGACGAGCAGGACGATCATGAAGACGGTGAACATCCACGCCAGCGCGATGTCCTGCCCGAACGCGTGCACCGACTGCACGATGCCCGACCGGGTCATGAACGTCCCGAAGATGGTGAGGAAGAACGTCATGATGACGAGCGTCATGTTCCAGACGCGGAGCATGCTGCGCCGCTCCTGCACCATCACCGAGTGGAGGAACGCGGTGGCCGTGAACCACGGCAGCAAACCCGCGTTCTCGACCGGATCCCAGCCCCAGTAGCCGCCCCAGCCCAGCTCCTCGTAGGCCCAGATCATCCCCAGGGTCAGCCCCAGCGACAGGAAGAGCCACGACATCATCGTCCACCGGCGCACCGCGCGCAGCCACGAGTCGTCGAGGTGACCCGTGATCAGCGCCGCGATCCCGAACGCGAACGGAATCGTCATCCCGACGAAGCCCGTGTAGAGCGACGGGGGATGAATCGCCATGTAGGGGTTCTGCAGCAGCGGGTTCAGCCCCCGCCCGTCCAGCGGCGCCTGCGTCAGGTAGGTCGCGAACGGGTTCTTGTGCACGATCATCACGAACAGGAAGAACATCTGCACGACGGCGATGACCGCGACGACGTAGGGGATGAGTTCGCGCTGCCGCTCGCGGTTCGAGTGGACGGCGGCCGACCCGAAGGCGGCGAGCAGGGTCACCCAGAACATGATCGACCCGTCGAGCCCGCCCCAGTACGACGTGAACTGGTAGAACAGCGGCTGGGCCGAGTCGGAGTACTGGTCGACGTAGCGGATCGAGTAGTCCTCGGTGACGAAGGCGTGGATGATCACGGCCGAGGCCAGGAGCATCAGCGCGGTGACGAGGTACGAGGCGCCGATGCCGCTCTCGATCAGCCGGGTCGAGCGCCGCCGCGCGCCCGCCACGGAGACGACGGCGGCGTAGGTGCAGACGACGAAGGCGGCCAGGAGGGTGAACGAGCCCAGGGATGCCATGGTGATGAATCCTCGACGGAGGCGTGTGCAGGAGCCCCGTCCGGAGCGCCGCAGCGGACGAAACTCACCTCACCCGGAGAGCGCCGCCGCAGGGTTTCGTGCGGGCAAAGCCCAACAAACGTGACCGCACGGTCACGCCGCGGCATCCTCCCACGGCCGAACAGCCCTGCGGGAGACCCCGCGTTCTACGGCTTCAAGACCCCGACCGAAGGACGCCCGATCCGCGGCCCCCGCGCCGCGAAGCCGCGTCGGCGTCCGGCCGGCCGGACGCCCGCCGGCGGACCGCTAGTAGCCCGACGCGGCGGTGTCCAGGGTGGGCTTGGGCTCGTACTTGGAGGGGCACTTGGCCATCACGCCGTTCGGCTTCACCGCGAAGCCGTGGGGCGAGAGCTGACCCGAGATGACCACCTCCGAGCCGTCCTGGAACGTGTCGGGCACGATGCCGGTGTACTCGGCGTCGATGACGGCGCCGTTGTTCTCGACCTTGAACCGGTACTCCAGGGTGTTCGGCTTGACGAGCCGGGACCCCGGCACCACGTAGCCGTGGACCTGGAGGTTCTTGCCGTACCACGCCTCGGGCTCGGCGAGGACCTCGTCGACGTGCATGTAGTACTCGGTGCCCTCGGCGAGCGTGCCCCAGAGCAGCCCGCCGAACGCGGCGGACAGCACGAGGGTCGTCACGATCATCTTCACGGTCTTGGCTGGCATACCGCTGCATCCTCCCCGCGCGGAACCGAAATAACCCGGACGCCGAAGGATACCGTGTCGGCGCCCGGCCGGTCAACGGTCCGCGCCCGGCCGCGGGGGCGCCCCGGCCGCGCGGGCGGCGCCCCCGCACCCCAGATCGTCCAGCAGCCGGTCGACCAGCTCGATGGGCAGCCCGACGACGTTGGCGTAGGACCCTTCGATGCGGGGGACGAACCGCGACGCCCGCCCCTGGATCGCATAGCCGCCGGCCTTGTCGGCCGGCTCGCCGCTCGCCACGTACCAGGCGACCTCCTCCGGACCCAACGGCCGGAAGTACACCCGGGTGGACGCCACGCCGGCGCGCCGCCCGTGCGGGGCGCGCAGCGCGACTCCGGTCAGCACCTTGTGGGCGCGTCCCGACAGGCGCCGGAGCATGCGGGCGGCGTCGGCGTCGCCGCGCGGCTTGCCCAGCACGACGTCGTCGTCGACCACGACCACCGTATCGGCCCCGAGGACGACGGCCCCGGGGTGCCGGGCGGCCACGACGGCGGCCTTCTTCCAGGCGAGACGGCGCACCAGCCTGGCCGGGGCCTCGCCGCCGCGCCGCCGCTCGTCGACGTCCGCCGGCGCCACCTCGAACCGGTACCCGGCGCGCGCGAGCAGCTCCGCCCGGCGCGGCGACCGGGACGCCAACACGAGTGGCAGGCCCCCCGTCCCGCCCGCCGCCCGCGTCACGGACTCGCATCCGTCGATCACTGGTTCCCCTTCCGTCCGACGCCCGAAACGCCGGTTGCTCTCCCGCGGCGCCGGGCGATGCCCTGCGGCTTGGCGGCAACGCACTTCCGGCGGCCCCCCCACGCCCCCCGCCGACGGCGCCACCCATCGTGACGTACCGCTGAACCCGCCGTGCGGCTCAACCCCACCCCATCGCGACGTTGGGAACGTATGGGGGGAAAACCAATCGTGACGTACGGGTAAAATGAGCGGCGCATGGCTGCGGAATACGGATTCGCGCGGCGGGGCCCGGAGACGGGGCGTTCGATGGTCGCCGCGGGGCGTTGCTCGACCACCGTGCTGCGCGCGCTGCTGCGCGGCCAGCCGATGTCGCCCGGCAAGGTCTCGCTGGCCTGGAGCGCCGCCGTCGGGACCGCCGTCCACCGGGCCACGCACGTCGCCATCGACGCGGACGGGGTCCTGTCGGTGACCGCGGCCCACCCCCACTGGACCCGCGAGCTCCATCGATCGCGCCCCCTGATCGAGGCCCGCCTGAACCGGTTGCTCGGCGACGGCGCCGTGAAACGCATCGAGATATCGAGCCGCACGGCGCGGGAGGAGAGGAAATCCCATGCGAGAGTCCGTCATCGTTAGCGCCGCGCGCCTGCCCACCGGCAAGTTCCTCGGGGCGATGAAGAGCCTGCCGGTCACCGATCTCGGGGCCCGGGTGGTCCGCGAGGCGGTCGCCCGCGCCGGCATCGACCCCGGGATGGTCGACGAGTGCATCCTGGGCAACGTCGTCTCCGCCGGCGCCGGCCAGGCCCCCGCGCGGCAGGCCGCCATCCGGGGCGGACTCCCCGACCACGTCGCGGCCCTCACGATCAACAAGGTGTGCGGCTCGGGGCTCAAGGCGGTCATGCTCGCCTCGCAGGGCATCGCGACGGGAGACATCGACGTGGCGGTGGCGGGGGGCATGGAGTCGATGAGCAACTGCCCGTACATGCTGACGCGGGCGCGCGAGGGCCTGCGGATGGGCAACGCCGAGGTCCTCGACTCGATGATCCACGACGGGCTCTGGTGCTCGCTCGAGAACCAGGGCATGGGCATCGCCTGCGAGGCGGTGGTCGAGCGCTACGGCGTCTCGCGCGACGACCAGGACGCCTTCGCGGCCGCGAGCCACCACAAGGCGGCGCGGGCCATCCGCGAGTGCTGGTTCAAGGACGAGATACTGCCCGTCGAGATTCCGCAGCGCCGCGGCGACCCCGTCCGGCTCGAGTACGACGAGCCGGTGCGGCCCGACACCAGCGCCGAGGCCCTCGGCAAGCTGCGGCCCGCCTTCAAGAAGGACGGCGGCACCGTGACCGCGGGCAACGCCCCGGGGGTGAACGACGGCGCGGCGGCCGTCGTCATCATGGCCGCCGACCGGGCCGGGTCCCTCGGCCTGACCCCGATGGCCCGCGTGGTCGGGCAGGCGGTGAGCGGACTCGCGCCGAAGTGGCTGCTGATGACCCCGGTCGAGGCGGTCCGCAAGCTGCTGGCCAAGGTGGGCTGGTCGATGGACGAGGTCGACCTGATGGAACTCAACGAGGCGTTCTCGGCCCAGGCCCTCGCGGTCATCCGCGAGCTGGGCATCGACCCCGCGAAGGTCAACGTCAACGGCGGCGCGGTCGCCCTCGGCCATCCCATCGGGGCGAGCGGCGCCCGCATCCTGACGACCCTGCTCTACGCCATGCGCAACCGGGACGCCAAGCGCGGGGTGGCCACCCTGTGCCTCGGCGGCGGCAACGGCGTGGCCCTGGCCGTCGAACGCTGAGCGGCCGGCGGGGCGTGGCCACCCCGTACCCGGGGGCGGCGCGGCCCTCGCGGTCGAACGCTGACCGGCCGCCGGCGCAGACCCGCGGAGCGGCCCGGGACGAACATCGTCCAATCGCCAGCCGGCTCGCGGGACGGAAGCCGCACGCACCCCGCACATCGAGACGCCGTTCGTCGAGACGCGCGCGCGACGTCCGAACTGCGAATCCTGCCGCGGAAGCGCTGCGAGAAGCTACGGGGCGGCTCCCTCGTCCTCCTGCTTCCAGAAAGCGATGCCGCCGGCTTGCTTGCCGACGTCGACGGCGCCGACGCGCTCGCCGGTGGCCAGCCGGTAGATCTCCACCGTGCCGGGGTCGGCCCCCACTCCCTCCAGCGTGACGAACGCGAACTCGGCGTCCGGCGTCACCACCACGCCGTGGGGGATGGTGCGGCTCGTGGGCGTACGGGCGATCTCCTCGCCGCTCTCGAGGTCCCAGAACCCGACCGCGTCGCCGTTCTTGTAGGTGGCGGCCATGCGGGTTCCGTCGGGGCTGACGTCGACGTTGTAGGGGCCGGCCCCGGTCTCGAAGGTCCGCTCGACACGCCAATCCGTCAGGTCGATCTCGAAGACGCGGGCGACGTTGTTGCCGGTCACGTAAACCTTCCCGCCGGGGGTGGGACGCGTGACCCAGGTCGGCATGACGCCGTCGCCGAGGTTGAGCCGACGGGTGATCTCGAACGTGAACGCGTCGAGCTCCACGAGCTCGAAGTCCATCATGTTGACCGAGTAGAAGGCCGAGCCGTCCCGGCTGAGACGCCCCCCGTGGGGCCGGACGCCGGTGTCGACGCGGGCGACCTCGCTCATCGTGTCCACCTCGACCACCGAGATGCTGCTGGCCTCCATCGGACCGTGGAGGTTGAAGTTCACCGCGAAAAGCAGCCCGGTCGCCGCCGACACGTCGAGGGTCGCGGGGAACAGGCCGAGGGTGACGTCGCCGACCCAGGCGTCGGTGCCGGTCTCGTACTTGTGCACGCTGCCGTACGGGAACCCGTGGGCGATCGAGACGTACCAGTGGCGCCCGTCGGGGTCGACGTTGAGGCCGTGCGGCCCTTCGATCTCGGCCGGGTAGCTGCCGACCGTCACCGTCTTCACCACCGCGGCGCCGGCCGGCCCGTAGCGGACGACGGACACCTCGTCGTCCGACTCCGCCGCCACGTAGACGTAGTAGCTGCGCCCGGAAGCATCCTGCCCCGCGGAAACCGACGGTGCGCAGGCGAGCAACCCAGCCAGCGCGGCCGCCGCCACCGCCCCGCGTCTATGCGTCATTCTCGTGTCCTCTGGAGATGGCCGACCCCCTGCCGGGGCGGCCGCGGCCGGCGCCCCGCACTCCCGGAAGCCCCGTCGTGAAGCCCCGCGTCGCACCGTGACCGCGCGCCGCTACCTCGGCTCGCCGATGACCCGCCCCGGCCCGGTCCGCTCCCGCAGCTTCACGGCCCAGAGCCCCGTGTTCCAGTCGGTGAAGAAGATGTGCCCCTTGTAGGGCTGCGGCCCCCAGACCATCGGGGCGTTGGCGATGTAGCCGTCGGGATCGGCCGGCTCGAACATCGCGATCTCGCGGCCCTGCCGGTACAGGTCGCCCATCAGCTCGCCGGAGACGTCGACGACCCGGAGCCCCCCGTTGTAGAAGGCGGCGTAGAGGACGTCGTCCTCGATCCAGAAGTTGTGCGAGCCCGCCTCGGGGACCTGGTAGCGGGCCACCTCCTGCGGATTATCCCAGTCGCTCCAGTCGATGACGTGGACCCACCCCGCCGCCCGCGACGGCGCCCCGCCGCGCGTCGGGCTGTAGCCGCCGTAGGGGAACGACTCGTCGCCCGCGAACAGGTAGAACTTGCCGGTGGACTGGCTGCGGTAGGGGAAGGCGGAGTGGTTCCACCCGCTGGGATACGCGTAGCGGCCCAGCTCGACCGGCTGCTCGGGCGTCCCGCCGCGCCCCCCGCCGCCGACGTCGACGGCCACGATCCCGTCCGTCCAGTTCGACGAGAACGCCACGCCGTCGCTGACCCACACGTCGTGGATGCTGTGGCCGGGGGTGTCCAGCTCGAACCGCCCCACGCGCTCCGGGTTGCGGGGGTCCGCGAGGCTGATGACGTCGTAGCGCCGCCCCGCGCTCAGGGCGTAGACATGATCCTCGGCGATGAATACGTTGTGCACCCCGCCGGTGAGCTGGTCGGTGAACTCGGACAGGATCGGCACCCCCTCGCGCGGGTTGCCCACGCCGAGGACGACGATGCCGTTCCGGCGGTTCGAGGCCCCCTCGCGGCTGATGACCGCGATGTCGCCGTCCTCCGACACCTTGACGTCGTTGACGGTGCGGGCGTCGACGTTCACCTCGTGCAGCCGCTCGATGTTCGCGGGGTCGGTCACGTCCCAGACGTACGAGCGCCCGTCCGAGCCCCAGGTCCCGGTGATGGCGTAGTCCCGGCCGTCGGTCCCCTCCCAGATCCACAGGTCGGAGGTGTGCCGGTCGAGGACGCGCCCGCGCCCGACCACTTCCAGCTCGCGGCGGACGTCCCGCGAAGCGACGGAGATGGTGGCCGACGCGGAATGCCGGCCGGCGGCGGCCACCACGGTGTAGGTGCCGGAACGCTCCGCCACGAAGCGTCCGTCGTCGGCGATGTGGGCGGCGGCGCCGGCCGCGATGATCGTCGGCGCGGTCTCGCCCCCCACCGCGAACCGCACCGGCACGCCGCGCACCGGCAGCCCCCGCGCATCCTTGGCGGTGGCCGTGAACCGCACCACGTCGCCGGTCGACGCCGTCGGGGCGCTCGCCCGCAGCTCGAGCGACGTCACCGGGCTGGTCTCCACCTCGATCGCCAGGCCCTCGCTGACGTCCTCGGCCGTCGCGGTGATCTCCACCGCCCCGGGGGCGTGCAGGGTCAGGAACCCGAAGCCGTCGACCTCGGCGACGCCGGGATCGGCCGACGCGAACGACACCGGGACGTCCGTCCGCACCGCGCCGACGGCGTCGACCACCTCGACCGCGAGCCGCGGACGGGTGCCGACGTAGTACTTGGGCGGCGGATCGACGAACGCGACCCGCGCCGCCGCCGGGGGCGGCACGGTCACCGGCACCTCGACCCGCACCCGCGCCTCGGGACGCCGGTCCGGGCTGCGCGGATCGGCGGGCACGAGGGCGACGAGGGTGAACTCGCCGGGCCGGTACGCCTCGACCGCGCCGCCGCGGGTCACCCCGACGCTGCGCCTCGCGCGGGAGAAGTAGACGACCGTCGCGTCGTCCACCACCGCCCCGTCCGCGTCGCGGACGGTGGCGGCCAGCGTCGCCGTCCCGCCGACGGCCAGCGTCAAGCGGTCCGGCGTGACCTCGAGCGTGAGCGCTCCCGCCTCCGGCTGCACCTGCGCCGCCGCCGGCCACGCCGCCGCGGCGAGGGCCGCGACGCCGCCGAGCACCACCGCCGCCCATCTTGAATGTGTCACGAAATCCTCCCCCACCGATGGCGCGGGTTCCAGGGGCGCGACGCGGGACCGTGGTCTCCTCATCAGATCGGCGTCGATGCCGCCCGCCGCACCGGAACTCGAACCGCCGGGGCCGCACCGGCCGCGGCCCGCGCCCGCCGCCCGACCGACGGCCAAGCGTCCGCGCCGCGCCGGGGCGCGGGCTCCCGGGCATTGTAACGCCGGCCGGGGAGCCCGCGAGAAGGCGCCCGCCGATTCGGCCGGCGGGTCCTCCGCCGGCGCGTCCTCCCGTGCGGGCGGCGTGGCCCCGCCGACGCGCCGTTCCGCGGACCGTTCCGGGGTCGCAAACCGCCGTGGTCCGGGGCCGCCCCGCGCGGGACCGGCTTCCCCGGTCCCCCACGCGGCCGGGCCGTCGCCCGGTGCAACGCGCCGGCCACCTCGGGCGACTGGCAGATTCTGCAACCCCGTCGGCCTTCGCGCACGCCGCATTCTGCACCCACGGTTCCCGGAGGCGAAAGTAAGTGTATTCATTAAAATGTTGATTTTACTATAGATATTTTATTTTATCGATCAGACTTTCGCTTGACATCAAGTTGGCACAATCCTAGAATGCCGAATTGTGAGACCCGGGTCCCGCCCCCCGCGATACTGCGGCGGCCGGGACGCCGGCCCAATCGAGACGCGGCGTTTACCCGCAACCCCGCGGACCCCTCCGCGGCGGTGACGCCGGCGGGTCTCGGAGGACTCCATGCCCGAAGAACGCAATCTGCGCGAGCGCAACAAGGCCATCGACATGGCCGTGGGCCAGATCGAGAAACAGTTCGGCAAGGGCGCCATCATGCGGCTCGGGCAGGACGCGGTGACCGCGGTGCCCAACATCTCGACGGGGTCGATCAGCATCGACCACGCCCTGGGCATCGGCGGCGTCCCCCGCGGACGCGTCGTCGAGATCTTCGGGCCCGAGGCGTCGGGCAAGACCACCCTGACCCTGCAGATCATCGCCCAGGCCCAGCGGCGGGGCGGCGCCGCCGCGTTCGTCGACGCCGAGCACGCCCTCGACCCCACCTACGCGAAGAAGCTCGGCGTGAACCTCGACGACCTCCTCGTCGCCCAGCCCGACCACGGCGAGCAGGCCCTCGAGATCGTCGAGATGCTGGTGCGGTCGGGGGGCGCCGACGTGGTGGTGGTCGACTCCGTCGCGGCCCTCGTGCCGCGGGCCGAGATCGACGGCGAGATGGGCGAGGCGCAGGTCGGGCTGCAGGCACGGCTGATGTCCCAGGCCCTGCGGAAACTCACCGCGGTGGTGGCGAAGTCGTCCACGTGCCTCGTCTTCATCAACCAGCTCCGCGAGAAGATCGGGGTCATGTTCGGCAACCCCGAGACGACCACCGGCGGGCGCGCCCTGAAGTTCTACTCGTCGGTCCGGGTCGACATCCGCCGCATCGGCGCCATCAAGGACGGCGACCAGGTCGTCGGCAGCCGCACCCGGGTCAAGGTCGTCAAGAACAAGGTGGCCCCGCCCTTCCGCATCGCCGAGTTCGACCTGATGTACGGCCAGGGCGTCTCGCGCGAGGGCGACCTGCTCGACCTCGCCGTCGCCAACCGCCTCGTCGAGAAGAGCGGCACGTGGTTCTCCTACGACGGCGAGCGGCTCGGGCAGGGGCGCGAGCGGGTCAAGCAGTTCCTGAAGGAGAACACGGGGGTGTTCGAGTCGATCGACGCCCGGCTGCGGAAGGCGCTGCACCTCGCCCCCGCCGAGCCGGAGACGGCGCCGGCGGCCAAGGCGCCCGGTCTCCGGGCCGCGAAGTAGCCCCGTCCGCGCAGCGGAACAGCGGAAAGCAGCGGGAGTGGATTATCCTGTCAGGCAGGGCTTATGACACCGGTCGAGTGGATGCAGACCATCGTCGTCGCCGCCTCCGTCCTCGCGGCCCTCGTCGGCATCGCCGCCGCGTTGATCGCCGTGTTCTGGCGCGGCGCGACGTTCACCGAGACGATTACCCGGTCGATGGCGGAGTCCGAGCGCCGCCTCCGCGCCGAGAACCAGGAAGCGCACGCCGCCATCGGCCGGAGCATCGAGCGGCTCGCCGCCAAGGTAGACGGGCTCGCCGCCAAGCTCGATACGCTGGCCACCGACGTCGCGTTCCTGCGCGGTCGGCAGGAAGAACGCGATCGGTCCTGAATCCGGTCCGTTCAACGCGTCAGGGCGTCGGATACTCCATGGTGAACGGATCGGGCAGGGGAATGTGCACCGCGTCGCCCGGACGCAGCGCCTCGAGGGAGAACTCGGGCCGGTCGGGGTCGCCGGCGAGAATCGCCTCGAGGTCGCCGACGACGAGGATCGCCAGGGCCTCGGGGTCGAGGTAGCGCCGCGCCGCGTCGAGCACGTCGTCGGCGGTCACCGCCGCGATGTTCTCGCGGTAGGTGGCGAGATAGGCCGGGTCGCGCCCCGTGTACTCGTCCCGCGCGAAGAGGCCGGCCGTCGAGGCGGCGCTCGAGAAGTTCCGCGAGAACGTCTCCACGAAGTACGCGATCGAGTTCCGCAGCTCCTCGTCGGTGACCGGCTCGGTCCGGATGCGCTCGATCTCCTCCAGCACGATCGCCGCCGCCCGCGCCACCGTCTCGCTGCGCGACTGGAAGCCGGCCTGGAACACCCCGTCGTAGTAGGTCCCGAGCGCGTAGTTCGAGAAGGCGCTGTAGGCGAGCCCCTCGTCGGAGCGGACGCGGGTCAGCAGCCGCGCGCTGAACCCGCCGCCGCCGAGGATGTCGTTCATCACCAGCAGCTTGTAGCGGTCGGGGTTGTCGCGGGTGGTCGCGAGGTGGCCGATGGCGACCCGGCCCTGGTTCACGTCGTCCTTGTCCACCAGGTAGAGGCCCGGCGACGGGGTGAACCCCGGCGCCGGGACCGCCGCGGCCGTCTTCGCGCCCGCCTCCCAGCCGTCGAGCCGCCGTTCGAGTTCGGCGAGGATGCCGGCGGTGTCCACGTCCCCCGACACCGCGAAGAGGAAGTTGCCGGGGTGGTAGTACTCGCGGTGGAACGCCAGCAGATCGTCGCGGGTGACGGCCTCGACCGTGGCCCGCGTCCGCGGCCGGGTCGAGAAGTGCGCGTCGCCGCGCATCAGGCGCGCCCACTCGCGCCGCTCGATGCCCGCCGTCGCGTCGTTGCGCCGCTCCATTTGCTGCAGGGCCTGGCTCTTGGCGAGGGCCAGCCGGTCCTCGTCGAAGCCGGGGTTCCGGAGCATGTCGAAGAAGAGGTCGAGGCAGGCGTCGAGGTCGCGGGTGAGGCAGTTCATGTTGGCCCCGCCCGAGGTGGCGCCGACGTTGCTGCCGATCTGCGCGGCGAGGAAGGCGGCCTCCTCGTCGAAGTCGGCCGCGCTCATCGTCGCGGTGCCGCCGGCCCGAAGTTGGCTCCCGGCGAGGCCGGCGAGCCCGATCTTGTCCGGCGGATCGAGATAGGCGCCGGTGCGGACCGTCGCCGCCACCGTCACCAGGGGCAGCTCGTGGTCCTCCACCACGAAGACGACGACGCCGTTCGACAGCTCGTGCCGGTGGTCGGCGGACACCGGCGGCGTGAAGTCGAGCAGCTCATACGTCAGCTCGGAGGGGTGGGCGGGAATCGGCTGCGCGGCCGCCGGCGCCGCCAGCGACAGCGCGACCAGGACGAGGGCCGGGACCGCGGCGGTGCCGTGCCCGCGAAGTCCGCCGAGCGACCGCGGCCGCGTAGCATCCCGTGGACCCGGAACACGGGTCCCCTTCGAGCCCGCGGCCCCCGGACTCGGGAAACGGAGGCGGGCCGCACGGTCCGCCGGTCGATCGTCGACGCGCGTCATCGCCCCTCCTCCCCCGCCGCCTGCCGCTCGCGCAGCAGCTCCAGCACCACCGCCACCATGTCCTGGCTCTCGGGCGGCGCCTGCGACGACATCTGCTCGAACTGCGCGATGAACTGCCCGAGCTGCTCCGCGTTCAACTGGCCGATCATCGCCTGCAGTTGGCGCACCTGCTCCTGCTCCCCGGGGTCGAGCCCCGCCAGCCGGGGGTCGGGCGCCTCGTCCGACTCCTCGCGGTAGTAGATGGCGACCGTCCGGTTCTCGGGCTCGAAGTAGGTGTTGGCCACCCGCTGGATGTCGTCGGCGGTCACCGCGTCGTAGAGCGGCGGGTCGGTGTTGAGGGTCTCCCAGCCGCGGTACGCCTCGCGCATCAGCATCGAGTACATCAGGAAGAAGTTGCTCTGAAGCTGCCGGAAGTTGGACGCCGCGTTCTGGTTCTTCACCTTCTGCAGCTCGCGCGCGTCCACCGGCTCGCTCTTCAGCCGCTCCATCTCGGCGTAGAGGGCCTGCTCGACCTCCTCCGGCGTATGCCCCTCGGCCGCGACGCCCCGCAGCTCGAACATGCCCTCGAACTTGAAGCCCGCCTGCCCGCCGGAGGCCCGGGTGGCCACTCCCCGGTCTTCGACCAGGGCCCGGTAGAGGCGGCCCGTGCGGTCGTTCAGCAACTGGCCGAGCACCACGAGGGCCGGTTCGTCGACGTGCCCGTCCGGCACGGAGTGGTAGCGGACGACGACCTGCGGGTTCGTCTCGGCGTAGGCGTGCATGCGCTTCTCGCTCATTTGCGGCATCTCGCGCGTGCGCGGCTGCGGCGGCGAGCGGTCGCCCCGCGACAGGCGGCCGAAGTAGCGCTCGGCCAGCGCCTTCGCCTCGTCGGGGTCGAAGTCGCCGACGAGGGCCGCGGCGAGGTTGTTGGGCGCGTAGTACAGGTCGAAGAACGAGAGCGCCTCGGCGCGGGTGATGCCCTCGATGTCGCTCGGCCAGCCTATCACCGGCCAACTGTAGGGGGACGACTGCCAGAACAGCGAGTTGAACTGCTCCTCGAACTTGCCGGTCGGGGTGCTGTCGGTGCGCAGCCGCCGCTCCTCGTGGACCACGTCGCGCTCGGCGTAGAACTCGCGGAACACCGGGTTCACGAGCCGGTCCGACTCCATCCAGAACCACAGCTCGAGCTTGTTGGCGGGCACGTTCACGAAGTAGAGGGTGAAGTCGTAGCTCGTGCCCGCGTTCATGCCCGAGGCGCCCTGGCCCGAGTAGATCCGGCTGAAGTCCTCCTTGATGATCAGCTCCTCCTGCTGCGCGAGGAGGTCCTCGAACCGGTCCATCAGCGCCCGGTGGCCCTCGGTCCGGTGGGCGGGGTCGGCCGCGTCCTCGATGCGCCCCAGCCGCTCCGCCTCGAGGAGGGCCGCCTCCTCGACCCGCAGCGCCGCCTTCACCTCGTCGAGCTCGGCGATGATCTGCAGGTCCTGCTCGATGTTCCGGGTGCCGATGGCCGCCGTGCCCTTGAACATCATGTGCTCGAAGAGGTGCGCGACCCCGGTGATGCCCGGGCGCTCGTAGACCGATCCGACCTTGGCCACCCACCCCGCCGCCACGTTCGGGTCCCCCGGCCGCGGCAGCAGCAGCAGGGTCATCCCGTTGTCGAGGACGACCTCCTCGACCGGCACCTGCTGCGCCCCGGCCGGGCCGCCGGCGCACAAGGCGGCGAGGACCAGCGCTCCGATGAATCTCCTCATGATGCCTCCCAGCGCGGACCGGCCGGGCCTTTCGACCGGTTCGCGCCCCGAGTTTGGCACAACGCGCCGACCGAGCCAAGGGGCGGGCGGGGGCGGGCGGCGCACGGCCGCGAATACGCTACACTAGCGAGACTGACAGTTCGGGCGAGAACCCCGCGACGTTCAACCTTCGGGGCCTCTACTTGCGCAACGACCAAGTCCCCCCGTCCGCCGAGCCCGAGCCGCCGCCGGCGTGGGTGCGCGCCGCCGACTTCCTGACCCTGCTGCTCGGCGTGGCCGCTTTCCAGGCGGCGGTGTTCGGCGGGTTCCAGATACCCGGCCTCTCCGTCACGAATCCGTGGCGGCCCCTGGTCATGGCGGTGGCGGTCGCCGGCGTGCGCCACTGGCTGGTGCGCACACCGCCCGCGCACGCGCGGCTGTGGCACTGGGCACGGCGGGTCTGGCTGGCCGACGCGGCGCGGGCGACTCGGACCGGGCGCCAACCCGCGGCCGACCTGAATTTCTTCCGGACGCTCGACTTCCTCGTCCTCTCGGTCGTCTCGATCTCCTTCACCGCGATCGCCCTGCTGGTCGTGAACCGGTTCGACGCGCGAATCGCGGTCATCGCGGGGCTCATCCTCTCGGCCGCCGGCCGGTGGTTCACCCCGGCCCGCTTCGACGCCGACCGCGCCTCGGCCGGCAGGCCGGTCGGGCCGGTGCTCCTGCTCGTGCTCCTCGCGGCCCTGCTGTTCCGCACCGAGCCGTTTCCGACGCTGGAGGGCGGGCGGGACCCGGGCGTCTACGCCGCCATGTCGGCCCACCTGCAGCGGGAGGGCACGGTTTTCGTGGACGACCGGCTGGCGGAGGCGCTCCCTGACGACCGTTCGCGGGAGGTAAACCGCACCGGCGCGCCCGGCGACTCGGCGCCCCGGAACTCGGCGGGGTCGGACGTCGGCCCGTCGCCCACGCCCGGCGACCACGCGTTCCGGCTCCACCCCCTGCACCCGTTGTGGATGGCCATCTTCGCCGAGGCGTTCGGCGACGCCGCCCGCTTCCACGCCACGGGTTTCTTCGGCCTGCTGGGGGTGCTGGGCCTGTCGCTGCTCGCGTTCGAGCTGACCGGCTCGCGCGCCGCCGCGTTCGCGGCGGGGATGCTGGCGGCGACCAATCCCCTCCACGTCTTCTTCAGCCGTTCTCCGGGTGCCGAGGCGGCGGCGCTGGCGTTCTCGTCGCTGGGGTTCTACTACCTCGCGCGGGCGTCCCGCGGCCTGCGGCGCGCCGCCCCGCCGGCGGCCGCCGCGTCTCTCCTGACCCTGGCCGCCGCCTGCATATCCCTCGTCTTCTTCGTCCGCGCCGACGGCTTCCCGTACGTGCCCGCGTTGGCACCTCTCTTCGCGCTCGGGGTCTGGCTGAAGCTGAGGAACCGGGAGGCGCGGGGCCGCCCCATCCTCGGTTTCTGCGCCGGCGTCGCGGGCCTGTACGCGGTGTCGGTACTCTACGGCCTGGGCTACTCGGCCGGCGACGCCCCGGGCACCACCGAACGGGCGCTCCGGAGCGCGCTCGGCGACGGCTGGCCGCTCGTCGTCGCGGGGGCCCTGACGCTCGCGGCGGCGGGGCTGGCCGAGGTCGCGCGGAACCCGCGCCGGCCCGCGGTGCGCCGGTTCCTGACCGGGGCCGCCGATCCGCGTCCGTGGATCAGGCTGGCCTCGCTGCTGGTCGCCGCCGCCCTGGCCGGCGGCCTCCTGCAGGCGTACCTGATCGGATTCACCGAGTTCTACGCCGATGACGCCCGCCTTCGAGAGTTCGGCCTCGTCGGGTCCGGCACCGGCGTCTTTCTGACGTCCGGCGCGGCGGGCTGGCTGCTGCACGCAACGCCCTGGCTGGCCGCGGTCGCGCTGTGGGGCATGCACCGGCCGCCGCGCCGATGGCCGACGGCGTTTCTCTACGTCTTTCTCGCCGTCTGCATGGCCGCCGCCCTGCTGTCGAACGCCGCCCCCCGGGACGACGACTACGCGGGGCGCCTGCCCGCCGAGATCGTGCCCTACACGCTGGTCATCGCGGTCGCGGTCACCTTTCGGGCGGCGCCCGGCCGGTTCCGCCGCCTCGCCATGACCGCGATACTGGCGACGATTCCGTTCCAGTTGTTCTTCACCGCAAAGCAGATGCCGGTCCGGGAGGGGGTGCGGCCGCACCTCGTGATGAGCCGGATCGCCGACGTCGCGGGGGCGGGCGTCCTCCTGTTCGACGCCGAGGGGTTCCGGGAAGGGACGCGCTTCTCGACGCCGGCCTGGCGGCGGACGCCGCTCGCGCACCATTTCGGCCGGCAGGTGCTCCCCACCGCGCCGCGGACGCGGTCCCGGCCCGCGCCCCGGTGATTCGCACCCACCGCGGCCGGCCGCGCGTCGATGGCCGTCAGGGGGCGGCGGCCGCCCCGCGCAGCTCTATCGAGCTGACCGCGACGCCGAGTTCGCGCGTGTCGCGCCCGCCCGGCGTGTGCGTGTCGCTCAGGAGGACGATCTCCACGTCGGGCGGCGTGAGCCGGCAGTCCGCCAAATCGAAGGTCGCGCTCCACCGCCCCTGGACGGGCTCGTCGAAGAGCGTGCACCCGTCGACCGAGATGCGGAGCCGCTTGGACGGACCGGTCATCAGCACGTCGACGGCGAGCTCCGCCGGCGGCGGCCCGGCGTCGAGGGGAACCAGCAGCCGGGCGTCTGCGCCGGTCCAGCGGAACGAGCGCTCGCGGGACCACTCGGTGCCGGAAAAGCCCGACGCCCCCACCCCCAGCACCTGGCCATCCGCCTCCCTGACGAGGTTGGGCCACGCCGCGCCGGCCGGCGAGCCGACCGATCCCGCCAACGAGAGGGACCCGTCCGCGGGTTCCGCCCGGATCTCGAACACTTCCAACGCGTTGGCGCCCGGCCGGAGCCGGCGCGGATCGATGATCGCCTCCCAGGCGTCGCGGCGGCCGAGGACCGGAAACCCGTACGGCCGGGTGACCGCCGCGACGACGCCGTTGATCGCGACCGCCAGCACCGGCGGCGGCACCCCGTCCCGCACGCCGGCGACGGCGCCCGTGATGTGGGCGGGGACGAAGTCCGCGTCCGGGTCCACGTCCCGCAGCATCGGCAGGGCGTCCACCACCAACTGAACGTCCGCCGGCCGCACCGCGCGCAACGGGTCGACCGCCCGGCCGATCAACTCCCCGTAACGGCCGTGGAAGGCGCTGACGTCCAGCGGGTCGCCGGTCGCGAACCACTCGAACTTGCGCGCCGCGCTCTCGACCAGGCCGGCGACGAGGTCGCCGGGAACCTCCACCCGGTTGTTGGCCCGGTCGAAGAACATCACCTTGGACGGCCGCGGCGCGTGCGCCGGATCGAGGACGTTCACGCCGTCGGTCGCCCACGGCAACCCGCCGCCGAGTTCGGCCGCCAGCGTCGGGAGGATGTCGATCACCTCGACGTTGGCGTCGACCACCGCGCCCTCCCGCTGCGCGGGCCGTTTGACGAAGAGCGGCACGGCCGCGACGTCGGTGAACGCGGCTCGCGTCGGCCGCCGGAACGACTGGCCGGGCCGCAGGCTGGCCCCGTGGTCCGCGGTGACGACGATCAACGCGTCGTCGTAGACGCCGACCTCGCGCAGGCGCGACACCAGCCTGCCGAGCAGGGTGTCGACGTAGCCCACCTGGAGCAGGTACCGCTGGTAGTTGAGCGCGGCGGCCCACGGATCATCCGCCCACCGGCCGTTCCGCAGGCCGACGTTCGCCCGCAGGAACGTGAACTGCTGCCCCGTCGGCAGGTACAGCCACGGTTCGTGCGGGAGCAGCACATGCATGAAATGCAGCGCCGGTCCGGCGGTGCGGGTGATCGACTCGATGAAACGCGTGACGCTCCGCCGCCGGTCGTCGCCCCGCGCCTCCCGCCAACGGTCCTGGAACGTCTCCGTCCCGCCCGCCGCGAAGTCGTTCCACGACTGGTCGACCGGCGGCAGCCAGGCGGTCAGGTCGTCGGGCAACGCGATGGTCGGATAGACGATGGCGAGGTCGCGCAACACGCCGGCGAGCCAAGCGCCCAGCGATTCACGCTCGGGCGGGCAGAGCGATTCGGGGCAGAGATCGGACAGCGGTTCTTCGACGTGGAGCCGATACCGGCTCCCGAGCCATGTAAACAGGTTGCCCGGATGGTCGGCGGACACCGGCAGGCGATCGGGCGACGGATACGTGCCGGTCAGGATGGCCGGCAGGGCGTAGTTCGTCAGATCCCCGACGCCGGTCGCGTTGCGGAACCAGGTGGCCTCGTCGGCCAGCGCCGCGAAGTGCGGAAAGGTCGCGCGGTCGACGTTCCCCTCTCGATCGAGCAACGCCGCGAGCTGAAGCTGATCGAAGACGACGACCACCACCGGCGGCGTGGCGGCGAACGTCACCCCGTCGAGGGCGCCGGCCTCCTCCGCCGGCGCGAGGAGGCGGCCGACCCCCGGGTTGAGCAGAAACACCGCCGGCACGACGACGACGGCCGGGGCCAGGAACGTCGCGAACGACCGGACGGGGGCGAAGCGGCGGTACGCGGCCGCCGCGCCGGCGGCCGCCGCGACGGCCAGCGCGATCAGGAAGGCGCCGGGCGACCCCCCGAGGACCTTGAGCGCGGCCAGCGCCACGGCCCCGGCGAGACCGGCGACGACCCCCGTGGCGACCCGCCGGCGCCACCGCGGACCGCCGGCGACCCCGGCGAGACGGATGGCCATCACGCAGCCCGCCGGACCGCCGAGACAGAGCAGCGCCACCAGCGCCAGGAGATCGCCGGGCCGGGTGTCGTGGGCCACGAAGAACTCGGGGCTGCGCGCCAGGAGATCGAAGAGCGGGTGGGCGACGGCAAGGCTCCAGAGGCCGGCGACGTGAAGCGTCGCGAGACGGGCGTCCGAGGCCGACTCCGGGGCCGCCGGCGGCCGCCGCCCCGCCTCGAGCAGCCAGCTCCAGACGCGCCGGTGCAGCGGACGCCTCCGTTCCAGACCGTGCCGCAGGCCGCAGACGACGATCAGTCCGAACAACGCCCGCCAGGGCGTGGACATGGAGAACTGCGTTCCGATCGTTATCGCGCCGAAGACGGCGGAACTGAGCGCGGCGGCGGCCAGCAGCAGGGCGAGGCCGTCGGCGGCGCGCGCCCACGCCGGCAACGGGGGTTCGAGGCGCTCGGGGGGGCTCATCGGGTTCTGCGCCGGTCGGGGCGGCTCACTGGGTTGCGGGACGGCAGTGGTAGAGCGTGCGCGTGCCGGACGCCAGCGTCTCGGGGGCGATGGCCCCGAAGTGCCGCTCCAGGGCGGCCCGGACCGCGCCTTCGGAATAGTCGAACTCCTGATCCCGCCGGTTGCGCAGCAGCCGCTCGACCATCGGGTCGTCGGGTCCGACGAACTCCAGAATCACCTCGGCGCCGAACTGCGCGAGCCACGCCACGAACTCGTCCAGCGGAATGTTCCGGCCGATCACGAGATGGTGTATCAGCGCGAGGCAGAGGATGAGCGCGGGCGCGCCGCGGTCGCCCAGGGGCAGGCGCTCGCGCCCGCGCCACCCCAGACCCGGCGACGGATCGGCGATATCGGCCACGAGGGGCAGGACGTTGGCGGGTCCGTCGGCGCGGAGGGCCCGATACAGGCGGTCCACGACGACGTGATCCGCATCAAGGGCCAGCACGTAGTCGGCGTGCGCCGCGGCCAGCCGCGAATAGTCCCCGGTGTTGCAGCCCAGGTCCCAGACGAGCGGCCAGCGCCGCCGGGCCGCGACGCGCCCGACGAAATCGGCCTTGCGCCGCAGGTCGTCGTCGTCGTAGGAGTGCTCCCGCTGATACTCGGACCAGGTCGACCGGCGCGGTTCCCAGCGCAGGCCCTCGACGGTCCGGCGCAGCCGGTCGAGGTTGTGCTTGATGAGGGCCGCGCCGAAGCCCGCGGCCCTCAGCTCCCCCCGGACGTCCCCCGGCGTATCGTCGTAGCGCGCCTGCGCCTTCGCCTGCAGGTAGACGTGCGCCAGCACGCCGCGCCTCAGCAGGTCGCGGCCGGACAGCAGCGCGCGGCACCGCTCCGCCGAGATCCCTTCCAGGCTTCCCCGCAGCCAGGGTTGGAACGGCACGTCGCGGTACGCCTGCAGCAGCAGCGGATAGAGGAACGTCTCGCAGAACTGCCGGTAGCCGGCCCAGGGCTCTCCCGCGGCATACGCCGTGAACGATCCGACGTCGATGAACGTCGGACGCGCGCCGCGCCACTGCACGTTGAACGCGGTCGCGTCCTTGAGGGTCATGTCCTCGTCGAGCGCGGCGCGCGTCACGTCGAGCTGCAGCAGCGCGGCGTCCTTGAGCATCCCGAACGACCACTCGTACGGGTACGACACCAGCGGCACCCGCTCGTGCTCCAGAACCGCCACCCAGCGGGGCGCGAGCGGCGGCAGCGAGTCGACGTCGGTCACCCGCCGCGTCGGGATCAGGCGGCGGTCGGCCATGAACCGGGCGTGGAAGTCGGTGGCGGCCAGCCGCTCCCAATCCTCCAGGGCGCGGTCGGCCAGGCAACGGAATACCGTTCCGTCGTGATGGAAGACGCGGGTGTCCGGGTCGCGGAACGAGCCGGTGTCGAACCGGACGGCTGGCTCTCGAGCAATCATCGGCGGCGCGGAACGAGCCGAGATGGAGCGACCGGCGCGCTCCGCGGCCGCGATCGGCCTCTCCGGCGGTCAGCGTTTGCGGCGTTGCGACCTTCTGCCGAACACGGCCGCCAGTCGATGCCAGTAGAGCCTGGCGACGACACCCACGGCCGCGACGCCCCCGAGAAGCGCCTGAAGCAGCATGCTCCCGGTCCCGGGGTCCAGGTAGGCGGCGGCCGGGCGCTCGAACGCGAGCAGCAGGACGACGAAGAACAGGGCGGCACGAAGCATGATCGCCGATCTTACCCCAATTCGACACAATCCGTCACGAAACCCGCGAAGCCTGTGGCGGCGGATGCGCGACAGGATCGCGAGATGACGGTCGCGTGCGGTCGGCGAAGGCGGCCGGGCGGTTGCGCCCCGGCCGCGGTGTGCGGTATGTTTGAGAGGCCATCCGAACGGACGCGGCCCGTTTCGGGCCAAGTTGAAGCCGCGCAGGATCCGGCGTGGAGCGTGCGGTTCCCGATGTGCCGAGGTAGCTCAGTCGGTAGAGCACATGACTGAAAATCATGGTGTCGCCAGTTCGATTCTGGCCCTCGGCACCATTTCCATTCCCTGAGCGCGGACGGGGCGGCGACCCCGGAACCGCTACAGCCGAAACCTTCCGCGACCGAAACTCCGCGCAGCACTCGCCACCGCGGGCCGGGGGTCTGTCTTGAAGCGCCTCTGCCCGGTCCGGCGCGCGCGTGGCAGGAGATCGGACCGAATCATCATGATGAAGAGAAAGCTCCACGTGTCGATCGCGCTCTGCGGCGCCCTGCTGGCGGCGGCGTGTCAGGACGCCAGCCCCACCGCGCCGACGGAGCCCGAGCCGCCGGGCGATCCGGTCCTCACCGGAAGCTGGCTGGGGACGTTCACCGGCGCGCTCATCGCCTCCGACGCGGTCACCGCGACGCTCACCGAGTCCGGCGGCGCGGTGACCGGCGAATGGTCGACTCCGATGCCCCCCATCCTGGTCGGGTTCGGAGCCCCGGCCGACATCGACCTCTCCGGCCCCGTGACGGGGACGGCGTCGGGCACGGCGGCCGAGCTGTCGTTCGCGTTCCGCGACGACGTCGAGGTCTTCCGGCAGTACTTCGCCCCGGGCTGCGCCCTCGCGGTGACGGTGACGTCGTTCACGGAGACGACGATGGACGGAACCTGGACCACCAACACGTCATGCGTAGCGCCGGTCACCGACAGCGGCACCCTGACCCTCACCCGCCAGTAGGCGGCGAGGCCCTGCCGGGCCCGGAGGCCTACTCGGCCAGGGGGTCCGGCCGGATCTGGAACCGGACGATCTCGCTGGTCATCCCCTTGCCGCCCTCGAGGTGGAAGGTCGAGCCGGTGTTGAAGCTGGCCCACACCCCGCGGCCCTTCCAGCCCGCGTCGGGGTCGTCGATGCGGCCGTCGAGGCCGCGGCTGTAGAACCCGAGCGGATAGGGCACCCGCATGGTGACCCACTCCCCCGTCCCGGGCAGCAGGGCCAGCAGGGCGTCGGACGTCGTGCCGGTGGTGATGGGCACGTTCTCGCCCAGGCCGAGGGTGTCGAACTGATCGACCCAGTGGTAGTAGTGGTAGTCGGCGTTGGCCGACCCCTCGACCCCCTTCATCCGCGGCCCCGGCGTCTGATACAGCGTCCACCCCTCGACGCAGTGCTGGCCGGTGGCCTCCGGGCCGTTGAGCACGCGGCACTTGCCGCGGTCGAAGCTGGCGACGTGGCCGCTGCCCCCCAGGGCCGTCCACACGAGTCCGTCGCGGTCGACGTCGATGCCGCGCGGGCCGTAGCCCCACCGGTCGGGGTCCCCGTCGGGATCGTAGGGCGGCTCGTAGACCTCGGCCCTGCAGGTCTCGGGCGGGTTGTCGCCCCGCTCCAGCCGGATGAGCTGCCCCGGCACCGGGAACCGCCGGGTGATCCAGACCGAGCCGTCGGGATGGGGGATGATGCCGTAGGCCCTTCGGAACTTGTCGAGGCTGCCGATGCGGGTGTCCCGCGCCGGGTCGATCTCGACCGCGCCGTCGCGGTCGGGCTCGTTCCAGGGCCTGGTGATCACGCCGTCGCCGTTGGTGTCGATGACGGTCGGGCACCAGCCCTGGGCGGCCCGCTCGTCGCCGGTCTCGTCGTAGAGCCGCGTGTTCAGCCACCCCACCGCCTCGGTCGAGCCGCTGAGCCACAGCGTGTCGTCGGCGTCGTCGGCGAACTGCAGGTGGTGGGTGAAGTAGCAGGTGTCGATGAGCTCGAACTCGCCGGTCCCGGGATCGTAGTACGACACCTGCCGCGACTCGTCGCGGTGCTGAATCGGATAGTACCGCGCGAACGGGTGGTCCGACCCCTCCAGGCACCAGCCGGGCACGTCGTTCGGCCGGACCGCCTGGGTGATCCAGAGCCGCCCCTGGTCGTCCATCATCGGGTTGTGGGCGCTGCGGCTGACCAGCCCCGCCGGCTCGTCGCCCCAGTACAGCGACGGCACCCGCGTCGACGAACCCTCGTACGAGGTGGCGCGCCGGGGCCGCTCGACGCGGGTCGGCAGGTCCATGCGCACCGACCGATGGGCGCCGATGTCGGTGATGACGAGCCCCGCCCCCCCGACGCCGTAGATGGGTCCGTCGGGATAGAGGGTTGGATCGCGTTTGTCGGTCGACACGTTGTCGTGCACCATCCCCCGGGGGTGGCCCCACCCCCACGACGTGAGGACCACGTTGCGCTCGACCCCCTGGGGGCGCGGCGGCGCCGGCGGCACCTCGCCGGCCCGGATGCGGTCCGTCCACTCGGCGTAGAGCTGAATCGCCCGCGGCCGGCCGATGCGGTTGATCTCGGCCGCCATCGCCGGCCCCGCCCCGCCCGCCTGGATGCGGTGGTTCCACGCGTCGGCGGTCGAGTCGAAGTCGTCGAGGTCCAGCATGGGCATCTCGCGCGTCGCGTAGTTGCCGAGCTGGTGGCAGAGCTGGCAGCCGTCCTTCATGCGGTCGATCCAGTCGGCCTGGGTGCGCATGGCCGCGCCGATGCCGTTGCCGCGGGGGCCGGTCCCCGGGAAGTCGCCCGCCGGGGGCACCTCGAGCAGCGAGTACCAGTAGTTGGCGGGATATATCTCGGCCGCCTCGCGCGGGCCGGCGGCGGCGCGCACCGTCAGGTCGAGCCGGTCGCCGGGCCGGGCGGCGGTCTTCCCGGAGTCGACGAGCCCGTAGCCGCGCACCCAGACCTCGTAGGAGGCCGCCGGCAGGTCCGGCACCAGGAACCGCCCCGCGTCGTCGGTCACCACCGTCTTGCGGAACGACGTGTCGAAGTCGCCGGTCTCGGCGATCACCCAGACGCCGGCCTCCGGGCCGGCCGCGCTCGTCACGACCCCCGCGATGTCGTCGCCCGCGGCGAACACCCCCGGCGCCGGGCCGCCGCCGAGCAGCAGCGCCGCCGCCGACAGAACCGCTCCCGAAAGACACGCCGTGCGGACTCTCGCGATCATGTCGTTCCTCCCTGTCGAATGGCATCCGCGGCAGGCACCCTGACGTCCGGGTCAAGGGTGCCCCATTCCCCGCCTCTGTTTCAACCCGACGGCCGTGTTTTAACCCGACGGCCGGCGGCACCGCCCGCGGCCGCCGCCATTCCTCCGAGGGTCTCGGCCCGGGACAGAACACGACGCCGCCCCGACACCGGCGAGGCACCCCCCGGGCCGACCGGTCACCCCCTTGCGGCGAGACGCGCGGAGGGATCGGCGAGGCGCCCGCCGGTCGGCGCGCGACCCGGCGCGCACGCCGGGCGCCCGTCCGCGGCCGGGCGACGCGGCCCGGCGGAAGAGCGCGGTCGGGCGGGATGCGCCCCGCCCCTACGGCGCGGACCCCTGCGCGGTCAGGGCCGGCGTCGTGACCGGGGGCTCCCGGCGGTGGGTGCCCTGTTCGTAGGCGTACGCCAAGCGCAGCAGCGCCGCCTCGGCGAACGGTCCGGCGAGCAGCTCCAGGCCGATGGGCAGCCCGTCGTCGGTCAGGCCGGCCGGCACGGTGAGGGCCGGGAAACCCACCACCGGGCTCAGGTACCGGTTGTTCCCCCGCGCGTAGGCGTCCTCGGTGTCCGGGTTGGTCAGCACGTCCGGGGCGATGAGCGTGGTCTGGTGGTCGAACGTCGCGTAGGCGAGCGCGTCGAGGTCGTGGTCGGCCATCACCGCGAGGACCGTGCGCCGCAGGCGTTCCCGGGCGTGGAGGACCGGCAGATAGCCCGGGTCGCCGGTCGACCGGCCCACCACGTTCATCAACCCCTTGGCCCGCCAGGGGGTGACCCGCCCCGCCAGGAGGATCTCGCGCAGCGAGCCCACCGGCGCCTCCGGCAGCCCGGCCAGATAGGCGTCCGTCGCCTCCTCGGTCTCGAAGTTGTTCCGCACGTAGGTCGCCTGCGCCCGATCCAGGTCGGGGAACTCGACCGGGTCGAGCACCTCCGCCCCGAGCCGCCGGAGGTCGGCGACGGCCCGGTCCACGAGCCGGCGCACCTGCCGGTAGTCGTCGGCCTCGGGGTCGGCCTGGGCGTCCATCGGCTCGCGGATCACCCCGATGCGGGCGCCGCGTAGGCCGTCGAGGTCGAGGCCGTCCACGTACGAATCGGGCATGCGGCCGGCGGCGTAGGCGGTCACCGGGTCGTCCGGGTCGTAGCCGGCGATCGCGTCGAGCAGGATCGCGGCGTCCCGGACGGTGCGGGTCATCGGCCCCAGGGTGTCGCTCGAGGGGTTCGCGGGCATCATCCCGTGGCGGCTGACGAGGGGCACGGTGGGACGCAGGCCGACGAGGCCGTGCACCGCGGCGGGCCCCCGGATGGAGCCGCCGGTGTCCTCGCCGATGGCGACGAGGCCGAAGTTGGCGGCGGCGCCGGCCCCGCTGCCCCCCGACGACCCGCTCGGGTTGCGGGCCGGATCGTAGGCGTTGCGGATGATGCCGAAGCCCGACCCGACGTAGCGCGAGGCGAACTCCCCCATCGTCGTCTTCGCGAGGATGATCGCCCCCGCCTCGCGCATCCGGGTGACGATGGTGGCGTCGCGCCCCGACATGAACCCCTCGAACAGGGCCGAGCCGTAGGTCGTGGGCATGTCGCGGGTCTCGACCTGGTCCTTCAGCAGCACCGGCACGCAGTGCAGCGGGCCCGTCGGCCCCGAGTCGGCGTAGGCGGCGTCGAGGGCGTCCGCCTCGTCCCCCGCCCGCGGGTTGACGTGCTGGATCGCGTTCAACGCGGGGCCGGCCTGGTCGTAGGCCGCGATGCGCGCGAGATAGCCCTCGACCAGCCCGCGGCACGTCAGGCTCCCCGCGGCGAAGGCGGCGTGCACTCCGTCGATGGTCGCCTCCATCAGGCGGAAGTCCTGGGCGCCGGCAACGGCGGCCGTCGACAGCGAGAGCGCGCAGACGATCGCCGCGGCCGGTCTCGCACGCGGGGCTGCGGGGTGCGAACAAGCAAGCGTCTGCTGGACCTGAGCCGCGTGTCTCGCGCGCGGGGCTACGGGCTTGCGGCGTCGTGCGGACGCCGATACGGTCGTTCGTGTCACCGGCTCTCCTCTGGAATGCGTCGGAGCCGGATTATAGCCTTCCCGCCGGGCCGCCGCCGCGCGGCTGGGGCCGACGGCCCGCCGCGGTCTGCCGGAAGCCTGTGGGTACAGGGCAGGACTGTGAGATGACCGCCCGGTGCGGTTGGCCCGCCGGGTCGGTCGCGGCTGGGCCCAGAGTCCGCATTTTCTTGTCGTGCACCCAAAGCCTGTGGAAGTCCGAGGAAGCCTGAGGAAGCCTGCGCGGCCAGACGCCTGACGTGCTAAGCTGGCCGCAAGGCGCCGCAACGCAGATTCGGACCGCGGCCCGGGGAGTCCCGGGCCGCCCCCCGCGAGTCATGTCCAACGAGATCCTCGTCGCCGGCTTCGTCGTCGCCGCCCTCGTCGTCATCTATCTGCTGCGACACGTCATCGCGCTCGCGGTTCGACTGATCGTCCTGGCGGCCCTGGTCCTGGGCGGCTACTGGGCCTGGCAGCACCGCGGCGAACTCCTCGACACGGTCGCGCCGTATCTCGGCGGCGACCGCGGCGGCGGGCTCGGGGACATGGACGCGCCGGTCCTGCGGGATCTGCTGGACGTCCTGGACTCGTCCCAAGAACCGGATGCGCCGGCCGGCGGCGGAGGCGCGACGACCATCCTTCAGGAACTCGAACAGCTCGTCGCCCCTGAGGAAGATGCGCCGGCCGGCGGCGGAGGCGCGACGGCCATCCTTCAGGAACTCGAACAGCTCGTCGCCCCCGAAGAACCCGAAGATCCGGCGGAGCCGGGCCGTCCCCCGGACCCGACCGCCCCGGAGTGACCCGCGCCCGCCGGCGCCGCGGCGGCGAAACGCCCGACCGGGTGAAGGTGCCGCCATCCAAGGGAGAGACCCGATGTCAGAACGAAAGCTGGACCGCCGGACGCTCCTGAAGGCGCTGGCCGCGGCGGGCGCCGCCGGTCCCCTGCCGGTCGCCGGACCGGCGCCGGCCCGCGCGGCGGCGGCCGGCCCGAGGGCGGCGGAGAGCCGCCCGGCGGCGGCGCAGGCGGACGTCGCGCCCTTCACCATCCAGGTCGCCGACGAAGCGCTGGAAGATCTCCAACGCCGGCTCGCCGCCACCCGGTGGCCGCCCGACTCTCCGGGAGAGCCGTGGAGCTACGGCACCGACCGCGCGTACCTCGAAGAGCTGATCGCCTACTGGCGGGACGAATACGACTGGCGCGCGCAGGAAGCGGCCCTCAACGCGTTCGACCACTACACGACAGAGATCGAGGGCCAGCGCCTGCACTTCGTGCACCAGCGGAGCCCCCGCGAGGGGGCGCTGCCCCTGCTGCTGACCCACGGCTGGCCCGGCACCGTCTGGGAGATGCTGCCCTCGGTCGGCCCCCTCGCCGACCCCGCCGCCCACGGCGGCGACGCGGCCGACGGGTTCCACGTCGTCGCGCCGTCCATCCCCGGCTTCGGCTTCTCGGGCGAGCCGCTGGAGGGCACCGACATCGCCCGCACCGCCGAGCTGTGGGTGGCCCTGATGGACCGCCTCGGCTACGAGCGCTTCGGTGCCTACGGCAGCGACTGGGGGGCCGGGGTTACCCGCGCCCTCGGCGCCGCGTACCCGGACCGCGTCGTCGGCATCCACACCCCCGGGCGCGCCCCCCCCGCGCGCAGCGGCCGCCCGAGACCGACGAGGAGCGCGACTACCTCGCCCGCGCCGAGGCGTGGTCGGTCGACGAGACCGGCTACCAGCGCATCCAGGGCACCAAGCCTCAGACGCTGGCCTTCGGCCTCACCGACTCGCCGGCCGGCGTCGCGGCGTGGGTCACCGAGAAGCTGCGGTCGTGGAGCGACTGCGACGGCGACGTGGAGAACCGCTTCAGCAAGGACCAGATTCTCACCCTCGTCTCCATCTACTGGCACACGCGCACCATCGGCACGAGCGTCCGCTACTACTACGCCAACGGCCTCGGCAGCTCGCGCCCCCGGCGGGCGCTGTCGCGGGGGGCCGGTGCGGGTGCCGCAGGGCTTCGCGCAGTTCGTGGGCATCCCGTCACGCACGGGACCGCCCCGCTCCTTCGTCGAAGATATCCCCGACAACGTCACCCACTGGTCGGTCTTCGACACCGGCGGGCACTTCCCCGCCATCGAGGAGCCGGCGCTGCTGGTCGGCGACCTGCGCCGGTTCTTCCGCACCCTGCGGTGACCGTGGGACGCCGGACGTTTCCGGGCAATCAACGCCGCAACGCGGTCATCGGCGGGACGGCGGCGGCACGACGCGCCGGGATGAGGGCGGCGGCGAGTGCGCATCCCGCGAGCGAGGCGGCGGCGACGGCGAGAGAGAGGGGGTCCCAAGGCGACACGCCCTGGAGCTGCGCCGCCAGTAGCCGGGCGGCGCCGACGGCGAGAGGCAGGCCGAGCACGAGCCCGACGGCCACGCGCCGGAACGCTTGGCGCAGCACCAAGCCGATGACCCTGACGCGGTCCGCGCCCAGAGCCATCCGGATGCCGATCTCGTTCGTCCGCTGCGCGACCATGTAGGCGGTCACGCCGTACACGCCGACCGCCGCCAGCACGAGCGAGACGATACCGAACAGTCCCGCGAGGCCCGCGACCGCCCACTCCCGGGCGAACGAGCGGTCGATCTGCTGCTGCAGGGTCCTGATGCTCGTGACCACCAGGTTGGGGTCGGCATCGGCCAGCGTCCTCCTCACCATGGGCTCGAGACCGGCGAGCGCGGAGTCGCTGACCACCAGGATGCCCTGGACGAGGTGGGACAGCCGTTCGACCATCCTCCTGTATTCCGTGACGTAGTCGACCGCGCTGGGCGAGCGGGACGAAGAACATCGGGCCCGCCGGGCCGGTCGCCCCCGAGCCGGCGAACCTCGCGTCGCGCACCACGCCGACGATGCGGAAGGTACCGGCGTTCTCAAGCCGCTCGACGCCGAAGTGCTGTTCCAGCGGATCTTCACCGTCCGGGAAGAAGCGGCTCACGAACGCCTCGTTCACGACTGCCACCGGTGCGTTCATCTCGTCGTCCGCGGTCGTGAACCACCGTCCCCTCGCGAGCGCGACCCCCAGGTCCTGAAGGTAGCCGGCGCTGACGCGGTTCCACGACGCCCCCGATTCACTGGCGGCGTTCGGCGGACGGCCGGCGACGACAACGGACTCTTCCCAGTTGCCGGCAAACGGGTTGTACAGCGCCAGTCCGGCTCCGCGCACGCCGGGGAGACCCGCGAGCCGTTGCTCGATGTCGCGGTAGAGGGTCGACAGCCGTTGCGGGGCGTAGCTGGACGGCAGGCGCTTCAGGCCAATCAGCACCCGCTCCTGCACGTCGTAGCCGAGGTCCTGCCGCTGGAGGTTCGCGAGACTTCGCCCGAGCATGGTGGAGCCGGCGACGACCGCGACGGCCAGCGACGCCTGAACGATCAGCAGGGCCGTGCGCGCACGGAAGGAACCGCCGACGCTGCGCCCGGAGCCGCGCAGGGCATCGATGGGATCCGTCCGCGCGGCGAGCCACGCGGGCGCGACACCCGCGAGCACGCCCGCCACGAGCGACAGCCCCGCCGCGAACGACAGCGCGACGATCGACGGCTTCGCCGCGATCGGCGCGAGCGTCGAGTCCTGGAGGGCCAGCTCGACCAGTAGGCGCGTGGCACCGACGGCCACCAGCAGCCCCACGACCCCGCCGGCCGCCGCGAGCAGCACGCTCTCGACGAGAGCTTCCACGACGATCTGCCGGCGCGTGGCTCCGAGCGCGAGCCGCATGGCCGTCTGCTCCCGGCGCGCGACCGCGCGGGCAAGCAGAAGATTCGCGACATTCGCGCACGCGATGACCAGCACGAAACCGCAGATGGCGAGCAGGATCCGCAGGCTCGGTCCGTATCGTTCCTTCAGCGAGAGGCCCGCGAGGCCGATTCCCGAGCCCGCCGGCACGACCTGTATCGTCTGGTTGGGAAGCTCGCGGACGATGTCCGGCATCAGGTTGGCCGGGTAATCGGCCTCGAACCGGATCCACTGGCGTAGGATTCCCGTCAGCCGGGGGGCCGTGCCCGCGATCGAGGCGTCTTCCCGGAGACGACCGATCACGAACAGCCACGGCGAGGTCGACTGCCGCAACAAGGAGCCGTCTCCGGCAATCGTCGGCTCGTGCTGCAGCGGGATCCAGAGGTCTGGCGGAAACGCGCGAACGGTCTCGCCGAAGAACCCCGGGGCGGTCACGCCGACGACCGTGAACGGGCGGCCTTCCACCACGAGCGTCGAGCCGACCACCGACGGATCCGCGCCGTAGACACCCTGCCACGTCCGATGGCTCAGCACGACGGCCGGCGGCGCCGAGGGCCGGTCGTCGTCCGCCGCGAACACGCGGCCACGGGAGGCGTCGACGCCGAGGGTGGAGAAGTACGTTCCCGTGACGTAGCCCGCGCGCAGAGGCCGGGTCGCGGCGTCTTCCACGCCCTGCCTGCGGACGCTCAACAGCGAGCCGCCCCAGTCGAACGCGGTGACGTCCTCGAACTCCGGGACCCCCGCCTGCAGCCGCTCGTACAGCGGAAACGAGAACACGCCCCAGCGGCCGTGCCGGCCCGTGACGGTGGTGTCGTCCCCGTCCCCGACCCGGTACAGACGCCCCGGGTCCGACACCGGCAGCGGCCGGAGCATGACGCTGTCCATGAGCGTGAAGACTGCGGTCGTCCCGCCCATGCCGAGCGCCAGCGTGGCCACGGCGGCGGCCGCGAACCCGCGCGACGCCCGGAATTTGCGGCAACCGTAGAGCAGGTGCCGACGGAGACCGTCGGCGGGGAAGAAGCGCAGGACGTCGCGCCGCCGATCCTCGACCGCCTCGATGTCACCGGGTCGCGCCGGATCCACCCGTCGAACCTCCTTCGGCGCCATGCCACGGCGGATGTTCCACCGCATCCGGCCGCCGATACCGGCGGCAGCGCCGCGTCGAGATCAGGACTCGACCTGGCTGGAAGCGGAGTCGATGTCGGTTCGCGAGAAATCGTCCCCCGTGAACAACAGCGGCAACCCCCGCGTGCGGGCCAGCGCGTAGGCGAAAACGTCCCCGAGATTGAGCCCCGCGGGATGACGCCCCTTCCCGAAGCGGCGATACGCGTCCGCCGCAGCCGCGGCCTGATCCCGATCGACCGGTTCGACCACGACGAACGGCGCGTTCAGGAAGTCGCGCACGTCCTTGTACAGGGCCTCGTCGCGACTCGACACCGCGACCAACTCGACGGCCGACACCGCTGAGATGAGGATGCGCCCGGCACCCGCGATCGCGGCCCGCAGCGCCGGCCCGTCGGCCTCCCGCTGCAGGATGGCGACGATGGCCGACGTATCGACCACGATCACCTCGGCAGCCCGCGCTCGTCGTAGAGCTCTTCCTGCCACACCTGCGACAACGGCCGGTCGACGGCGGGGGATCGCCCGAGCCTGTCCTCCCGCTCCCGGAAACGGTCGCCCGCCTCGGCGAGGCGTTCGAGCGCCGCTTCGATGTCGGCCCGGTCCGGTCGGCTTCGCTCGGTCTGCTCCTCGAGCGCACGCAACGCCCGCTCGATGACCGCGGTCTTGCGGCCGCGACCCCGCAGGTCGAGGCGCGCAGCCAACCGTTCCACGCGCGCGTCGAGGTCCCGCCGGTGTGCGATGTTGATGGCCACGCCTCATTGTAGCGTTCATCGTAGCCACGTCACCCACCCGTCGGTCTTCGACACCGGCGGGCACTTCCCCACCATCGAGGAACCGGCGCTGCTGGTCGGGGTCGGCACCGGTTCTTCCGCGCTCAGCGGTGAACGTGGGAGCGGGCACGGATTGCGCGGGCGACCGATGCCCGGAACCGCCCGGCACCTCCAGGCCGAGCGGCCGGGCGGGGCCGCCTGGACGCTACGAGCCGCCGAGGCCGAACGACAGACCGGCCGAGAATCGATAGTACAGGAAGTGCCACACGTCCGCCTGAAACCGAAGGGCGGCTCGACCGGCGACGGGGATGTCGACGCCGGCGCCCGGTTGCAGCATGACCCCCCCTTTCGTGCGGCCGCTCAGGTGCCCGGCGCGACCCTGCGCGTCGGTGATGATCGAAAAGCCCGCCAGGAGGCGGACGAAGGGTCGAACCGCTCCGAGGCGCATCCGGTATCGGTAGCCGGCCGCGAACGAGTGGGCGTCGTAATCGACGACGTGCAGTCCGTGATCGGTCGGAAAGCTGTAGTCCGAGCGGCCATGCGCGTACTCGAACTCGATGGCCCCACAACCGCCGGCATTCCGGACGGCCGACACGAACCACCCCGGCAGGCCGGGCTCGCGGTCGGTATCACCGAACCACGGTTGGATCTGGTAGCCGGCTGCGACGTCGACGACCGGCGCCGGCTGGGCCGACGCGCCCGGCGGACCCGCGATGCACGCCAGGACGACGACCGCCAGATACGTTCGCGTCTGCCGCTTCGTTGCCGTATCCCGCACCTCGATCATGGAGAACCTCCTTGTCGTTCCCATTGTCGACCGGGCAACGGCGGAGGTCGATCGAAGCCGGATGCAGCGCACTCGCGTCCCGCTGTGCGATTTCCCAAGCTTTCGAGACCGCTTCCGCAGCCCCCGCCGTTCAACGGGGAATGCGAGATCTGGGCGAGAACCGGCTCAGAGGCGCGGAACCTCCCGCCCGTCCGCGCCGCAGCGATCCAAGAGTGAACAGACAGGGACGGACGGGAGATCCGAACCCGCGCAACGGGTAGAATCGGAACAATGATCGAAGCCGCCGTCCGGGCCCCGAGGGACCCGGACCGCAGAGCGTGCCGGGTCCCGCCGCTCGAAGCGTTCAGCGACGAACTCGCGCCCGACGGACTGGCGCAATGGGTCCAGCCGCACCACCTCCGAAGAACCGGGCGGGAATCGTCGACCATGCACGGCGTGCTCCTGTCGAACTGCGCCGGCTACAAGGACCCGCCCCGGGGCGACGAGCTCTACGACGCGATGCGCAGGCGGACGCCGACGAGGCGCGACCTCGAGGTGATGCGGGCGTGGGTCGTGGAGGCGACCGAACGCGAGTGGTTCCTGGCCTGGACGGAGCAGGCCTACAGTTGGCGGATGCTGGCCCGCGCGGTGGAGCTCTCGGGCTGGCCGTGCTGGAGCCGGATCCGACGGCTCAACACGTTCGCCGAGCGGATGGACCTAGTGCCCCGGGATTGGCTGCCGGCGCAATGACCGCGAACCGCCCCAAACGCCTGAGACTCCCCGATCCCGCGGGAAGGCAACTTCATGGACGGCGAGGCCGCTTCCCAGCCCCGCCGTTGAATGCGAGATCTGGGCGATAACCGGCTCACCGGCAACGCGTCGTACGACGCCGTGACCGCGACGTCCTCGCGGCCGGGGCCATCGGCCACGACGCGGCTCAAATGCAAACGCGTCGTGCGACGCCGTGACCGCGGCGGCCGTCGCCTGCGCCGGCGAGGCCGACTTCCGGCGGCGAATGGGGTCCCGCGTCGGCGAGGCGGTCGCCGACGGTCCGGATGGCTGAGCGGCATCACCGTTGCCCGCGGTGCGCGGCGCGGGCGTACACGACGCCCGCGAGCAGACCGAACAGGTGGGCCTCCCACGAGACCCCGGGATCGCGCGGCAGGATGCCCGCGAGCATGCCTCCGTAGACGACCGCCACCAGGACCGCGACGGCCGCCGACTGCAGGCTGCGTTCGTAGTAGCTGCGGCCGACGAGCAGGCCGAAGTAGCCGAAGATCACGCCGCTGGCGCCGATGTGCGCCGCGCTCCGCCCGAACACCCACAGGCCCAGGCCGCCGAGCACGGCGATGGCCAGGGTCGCCGACACGTAGTAGCCGACCCCGCGGACGGCCACCAGGCCCCCGAGAATCAGCAGCGGGAACGTGTTGGCGGCGAGGTGCGCGAACGAGCCGTGCACGAGGGGCGCGCCGAGAACGCCGGCGAGGCCGTCGAACCGGCGCGGGACGACGGCGAGGGCGTAGACGAGGCCCTCATCCACGAGCAGACCGTAGACGGACACGGCCCAGACCAGAGCGGCGGCGCCGCAAAGCGCCACGGCCCGCGGCTTCCAGGCTGACGGGTCGAGCACGAATCGCACCTTTCGCGCTGGAAACGGGTGACGGCGAGAGTCCTGGTTTCACCGGTCAGCGCGGTCATCTGCTCGGCGAGCCGCTCAGCCTTGGCACCGCGAATGTTCAGCGCCATGGATCAACATAGGTAGACCAATGGCTACACTGTAGCATGCACCTCTGGACGGTACGGCCCGCTACGGTAGCGCCCCTGCCCATATGGACGACGATGCACCCTTCCCCGCCGGAACACCACCCAGAGGAGATCGAGTCATGAGCGACGAGCGAACCAGCCGGGTCATCCCCGGCGAACGGCTCAAAGAGGAGCGCGAATACCGGGGATTCTCGCCGGACGAAGTCGCCCGCTATCTTGGTATGCCACCGGAGGCGCTCTCGCTGATCGAGAGCGGAGGGCGAGACATCAGCCCCGAGGACCTACGCCGACTGGCCAAGCTCTTCCGGATCAGGATCGAGAGCCTCACCGTCGAGTCTGACGATGCGGTCGACACCGAGTCGCTGCCGCTGCCGCCACGCGCCGCTGCCACGCTTTCCCCGACCGATCGTGATGAGGTACGGCGGTTTGCGCAGTACTTGCGAACGACGGAAGTTCCTCCGGATAACGGAAGCGCCGGCACCGCATAGAGCGGACTGCGCGCACGCCCGTGGTCTCGGATAGGTTCCTTGGTTCTGACCGCTTTCGCCCGCAATCCCTGTCGTCGAACGGGTCCACCGGAGGCACGCTCGCAATGGCACGGCGGCGTCCGCGCGCCACCATCCACAACCGGAATGCTCCGAGCC
>CAXXTG010000271.1:0-21190 GCA_963666855.2 Vicinamibacterales bacterium | reverse complement strand
GGCACGTACGAGGTGTTCCACCTGCGGGACAAGGCGGGGCGGGAGGTCGACTTCCTCGTGACGCGCGCCGGGCGGCCGTGGTTCCTGGTCGAGGTGAAGTCCTCGGCGCGGCGCAGCCTCAACCCCGACCTCGGCTACTTCCAGCGCGTGACCGGCGCCGCGCACGCGTTCCAGCTCGCCTTCGACCTGCCCTACGTCGAAGCGGACGCCTTCGACCACACCCGCCCCGTGCGGGTGCCGGCCGTCACGTTCCTGTCGCAGCTCGTGTGAGGCGGCCCCCCGCCGCGCCGGCCGTCAGCGGCCGTGCAGCTCGACGAGGCGCGCGCGGTCGCCGGCGGTCAGGGGTAGGAAGCCGGTGGCGTCGGGCTCGGCGGTCAGGGGCTGGCACGGACCGCACATGAGGGTGTGGGGCTCGGCGTTGTGGTCGAGCCCGAGCGCGTGGCCCAGCTCGTGGGCGACGACGTGCTTCGTCACCATCGGGTCGGTCCGGTACGGTCCCCGCACCCTGCGGATCACCACCAGGTAGCGCGGCGGCGAGACCCGGGGCAACGGCCACGCGAACGACAGGATGTCCTGGCGCGAGAGCAGCAGGACGACGTCGGCGTCGAGGTCGACGAGCGCGGCCGGGGGCGGGGGCTCGGCGTCGCCGGCCGGCAGGCGGGTGGCGCGCTGGGCGACCTGCCGGGCGTAGTTCTCGACGGCGCGCTCGACCGGCGACTTGACGACCACGCGGGGTGCGGCGAAACGGGTCTCCACCCCCAGCTCGGCCAGCCGATCGTTCCAGAAGCCGATGGCCTCGCGCGACGGCGCCACCCGGTCGTCGGCCGCGGACGGCGTCAGGACGAGGATCGAGGCTGCGCCCGGCGCGGCGTCCGGAGGCTCACCGGCTGCCGCCGACGGGGTCCCGACCGCCAGGGCCGCGGCCACCAGCGCCGTGCGCACCCCGAGCGGCGTCCAGCGCGGTGGCCGAAGCGGCGCCGGGCCCCCGGCACCCGCAGGATCCACACCACGGCCCGCCAGGACCGCGGCCACCAGCGCCGCGCGGCCGCCGCGCCGCCCGATCACAGCTCGCTCAGGTGCTCGATGCGCCCGGTGCTGTCGCCGACCTCCCCGCGGTGCGAGCCCAGCTTGTCGAGCATGGTCACGAACAGGTTCGTCATCGGCGTCCGGTCGGGGTAGCGCAGGTGGCGCCCGCCGCGGAGGGTGCCGCCGCCCCCGCCGGCGAGCACCGCCGGCAGGTCGTCGTGGGTGTGCGCGTTCGAGTCGCTGAGGCTGCTGCCGTAGAGGACCATCGCGTGGTCGAGCAGCGACCCGCCGCCGTCGTCGGCGTCGCGGAGCTTCCCGAGCAGGTACGCGAACATCGCGACGTGGTGCTGGTCGATGAGCTGCAGGCGCGCCATGCGCTCGGGGTCGTTCTGGTGGTGCGACAGGCCGTGGTGGGCGTCGGGCACGCCGATCGACCGGTACGTCCGGTTGCCGCCCTCGCGGCTGTACATCAGGGTGACGACCCGGGTCAGGTCCGCCTGGAACGCGATGGTGATCAGGTCGGACATCATCCGCACGTGCTCCTCGAAGGTCGGGGGCACGCCGTCGGGCCGGGCGAGGGCCGGCAGGTCCACGTCGTCGCGGCGCTCGGCGTTCTGGATGCGGCGCTCGACCTCGCGCACCGAGTCGAGGTAGTCGCCGAGCTTGCGGCGGTCGCCGGCCCCGAGGTCCGCCCGCAGCCGGCCCGCGTCCTCGCGGACGAAGTCGAGCAGGCTCCGGTTCTGCCGGGCGCGCACCGCCCGCACCGCGGGGTCGGTGGTGTCGCCATCGCCGAACAGCCGCTCGAAGACGCGGCGCGGATTGGTCTCGTAGGGCAGCGGGGTCGTGGGCGAACTCCACGACACGGTGTTGCTGTAGGCGCAACTGTAGCCCGAGTCGCAGCCCCCCACCATGCGCACGTCCTGCAGGCCCAGCTCGAGGGACGGCAGCGGCGTCGAGCGGCCGATGTCCTGGGCGAGCATCTGGTCCACCGACATGCCGTTGCGGATGTCCGCGCCCTGCGTCTTCTTCGGGTGGACGCCGGTCAGCCAGCTCGCCCCGGCCCGCGCGTGGTCGCCGGGGCCGTCGCCGAGGGCCTCGCCGTTGCGGTGGGCGAGGCCGGTCAGCACGAGGAGCCGGTCGCGGAACGGCTCGAGCGCGTGCAGGGTCTTCGTGAACGTGAAGCCGGCGCCGGTCTCGGCCGGGGTCCAGTCGCTCATGATCACGCCGTTGGCGGTGTAGATGAACGCCGCCCGGGTGATCGGCTTGGACGCGGACGCGAAAGCCGGGGTCATCGCATCGAGGAACGGGAGGGCGACGGCCGTCCCCAACCCGCGCAGGAAGGTCCGACGCGGCAGCCGTGTCGCCGCGCCGCCCCGCGCCGACGGCCGCCCGCTCCCGAATGGATGGGCGGAACGGCCGGCGGGGCCGGACGACACTCTCCGAGCGATCGTTGTGCCGGTGTTCATGGCTCCGGAATCCTCCTCATCCTGAAGGGTACGCTATCGACCACGGCGGAGACCAGGGCCGAGAACCGGTGGCCGTCCGATTCCACCCGGCGCCGGATCTCGCGCACCGCGGGCCGGTCGTGGGCCTCGAGGCCGCGGCCGATCGCATAGGTCAGCAGCTTCTCGGCCAGCGCCTCGACGAACTCGCGGCGGCGGTCGAGCAGCATCGCCCGCAGACCGTCCGCGCCCGCGATCACCGTGCCGTCCGGCAGGTCCGCGGAGGCGTCCACCGCGACCCCGTCGTCCTCGGCGCGATACGCGCCCACCGCGTCGAAGTTCTCCAGGGCGAACCCCAGCGGATCGAGGCGGGCGTGGCAGACGGCGCACGCGGGGTTGGCGCGGTGCCGCTCGAGGGCCGCGCGCAGACCGCCGGCCGACGAACCGGCGTCGGTCTCCAGCTCGGGCACGTCGGGCGGCGGGGGCGGAGGCGGCGCCCCCAGCAGGTTCTCGAGAATCCACTTACCGCGCAGCACCGGCGACGTGCGCGTGGGGTACGACGTCACCATCAGCACCCCGCCCTGGGTGAGGATGCCGCCGCGGCCGGTGCCGGCGAGGGGCACGCGCCGAAAGTGACGCCCCTCGACCCCGTCGATGCCGTAGAAGTCGGCCAGCCCCTCGTTGAGGAACGTGTAGTCGGCGTCCAGCAGCTCCAGCACGCTGCGGTCGTCCCGGACGAGGTGCTCCAGGAAGAGCCGCGTCTCGCGCTGGAACGCGTGACGGATGCCGTCGTCGAAGTGGGGGAAGCGCTCGGGGTCGGGGGTCCAGTCGGCGACGTTGCGCAGGTGGAGCCACTGTCCCGCGAAGTTCTCGACGAGGGCGCGCGCCTTGGGGTCGGCGAGCATGCGGCCGATCTGACGGGACAGCTCGTCGGGTGACCCGAGCCGCCCCTGCTCGGCCGCCTGCAGGAGATCCTCGTCGGGAATGCTGCTCCAGAGGAAGAACGAGAGCCGGGAGGCGAGATCGAGGTCCGCGAGCCGGTACGCCTCGCCGGGCCGCGCGCCGGCCGGGGCCGCGGGCGCCCGGAAGAGGAAGCTCGGGGAGACGAGCACCCCGCTCAGGGCCATCTCGACGCCGTGGTCGAAGCTGCCGCCGTCGGCCCGCCCCATCGCGAACAGGCGCATGAGGGGATCGACGTCGGCGTCGGTGACGGGACGCCGGTACGCCCGGCGGGCCAGCGTGGTCAGGATGCGCCGCGCGCACGGCGCCTCGGGCCCGCCGGCGGCGGGGCGGCAGACGAACAGGCGCCGCCGGCTCTCGGGATCTCCCGGCCCCGTCGCCCCGTACGGGCCGCCGACGAGCACGTAGTCGACCGACACGCCGTTGGTCGTCCCGTCCCCGGCGCCCTCGCGCCGCGCGTACTCGGTCAGGAACCCCGCCGCGATTTCGTGCCCGCCCGCCGCGAGGGGCAACCGGATCTCGAAGATGCGGCTGCCCTGGTTGGCCTCCTCGGCGTCGAAGTCGGCGTCGAGCAGGCGGACCCGGGCGCCGTCGATGCGCACGTCGAGCTTCGGGGGCGGCATGCCGGGGGCGCGCCGTCCCCGGACCCGCACCTGGATGGCGTATTCGGCGTCGAAGGGAAAGTGGTGATTGAACAGGATGCCGCCGCGCGTGTTGGGGGGCAGCCCCGCGATCTCCCCGTCCCACCCCGGCCCGCCCGCGGGGCGGTAACGCTGCACGACGGGGGACGGGGGCGCCCGTGCCGACGACAAGCCGGCTGACACGCCGCGCCGCCGCGACGTACTTCTCGACGTGCAGGGGCGACACCGTCAGCACGTCGCCGATGTTGTCGAACCCGTAGCCGGCGTCGTCGGCCGGCAGGTCGCGCGCGTGGTCGAGGTCGAGCCCGAGCAGATCGCGGACGGCGTTGCGGTACTCGGCCCGGTTCAGCCGGTGGATGGCCGGCGAGCCGGGGTCGGGCCGCTCGGCCGCGGCGCGGTCGAGCCCGGTCTCGAGCCACGCCACGAGCTCGGCCCGGTCGCCGGGGTCCGGGGCGGGCCGACCGGCCGGGGGCATCTCGCCCGCGCGGAGCTTGTGCAGGACCCTCTCTAGGACCGGCGCCTGCCCGCCCACCGGCGCGGCGGCCACGCCGGCCAGGGTCAGGCCGGCGGTGCGGGTCCGGTCGTTGTGGCACGCGAGGCAGTAGCGGTCGACGGTGGCCGCGAGCAGGTCATCGCCCCGCGGCGAAACCCGCTGACCAGCCGTGTCCTGACCGGCCGCGGACCAGGGCAGAAGCACCACCACGGCGGCGCAGGCGGCACCGAGGACCCGCGTTCGTTTCGACGGGCGGCGGTTGTGGCGAGACACGACCCCGGCAGTTTACCATTGGCGGTCATGACCAGCATGCTCCAGCATCGCGCGGGCGCCGGGCTGATCGTTCTCGCGCTGGCGGGGCCGCCACCCGCCGCCGCGCAGCCGCCGGCATCGACCGAACGCCTCTTCGACGCCGTGCAGCGGCTCGACCTTGCGGCGGTGCGGGCGCTGGTCGCGGACGGCGTGGACGTCAACGCGGTCCGCGCCGACGGATCGACGCCGCTGTCGTGGGCCGCGTTCCGCGGCGACGCCAGCATCGCCGCCGCCCTGCTGGAGGCGGGGGCCGACCCCGACCCGGTGGACGAGAACGGCGAGACGCCGCTGCTGCTCGCCTGCGCCAACGGAAACCTCGCCCTCGCCCGCCGGCTCCTCGACGCCGGCGCCGACGTCGACGCCACCCGCTGGAGCGGCGACACGGCGCTGCTGGCCGCGGTTCACGGCGGCGACGAGGATCTGGTGCGGCTGCTGCTCGACCGTGGGGCCGACGTCGACGCGGCGGAGTCGCGCATGGGGCAGACGCCGCTGATGTGGGCCATCGCCGGGGAGCACCCGCCCATCGCCCGCCTCCTCATCGAGCGGGGCGCCGACGTCGACGCGGTCTCCCGCAACGGCTTCCGGCCCATTCTGTTCGCGGCGCAACACGGGGACGCCGCGAGCGCGCTGGCCCTGATCGCGGCCGGGGCCGACCCCCACGCCGCCGCCCCCGACGGCGGCACCGCGTTCCTGCTCGCCATCGCCGCCGGCAGCGACGCCGTCACCCGGCTGATGCTCGACGAGGGGGCCGACGTCAACGCGCGCGACCGCACCGGCAGCACGCCGCTTCACGCGGCGGTCCGACAGGGCAACCTGGAGATGGTCAGAACGCTCGTTGCCCGCGGGGCCGACCTTGACGCCCGCACCGGACGGGCGGACGACTGGGCCGCCGCGGCGGCGCGCCGCACCGGCGGGCTCACGCCCTTTCTCACCGCGGCCCAGGCCGGCAACGTCGAGATGCTGCAGGCCCTGCTCGTTCTCGGGGCCGACCCCGCCGCGCGTTCCTACGACGGCGCGGGCGGGGTGCTGCTCGCCACCCGCAGCCGCAACCTCGAGGCGGTCGAGCTGATGGTCGGGCTGGGGCTGGACGTGAACGCCCGCCCCGACGGCCGCCCCAGCGCGCTGCACGCCGCGATACGCGCCGGCGAGGACGCCATCGTCGAGCATCTGGCCGCGAACGGCGCCGACTTCGACGCCCTGGACCACCACGGCCGGACGCCGCTCGAGGAGGCGGAGTTCGAGGCGCCGACGCACACCATCGAGCTGATGCGCCGGCTGGACGCCGAGCACCGCGCCGGGACACCCTGACCGGCCACGACCGGGAGGCTACGTCCTCTGGCCTTCCGCGCTTCCCGCGCGGCGTGCGTCGATGATGCCAATCAGTGGGCATTCCGGCCAAGCCGCGCGGACATCGGCGCCCGTTGCGATGACCCGGGGCAACCCCCGACCGACCGACTCGAGGGAGTCGGTCAACCGAGACATCCCCTCATGGCCAGGCTCCCCGGGCATGAGCAGCATGTACGCGAACGAGCGGACCTGGAGTTCGCGGAATACGGCTATCGGTCGGCCGGTGTCCGGGTATGGCGCACCGCGGTGGGAAGCGAGCTCGATCCTCAGGTTCTTGTTCACGTTGCTATACACGCAGCGTCGTGGTTTCTCTTCGGCGAAGGTGCCATCCTGACGGCACTCGTGGAGAAAAACACGCTGCGACGTACCGGGCCGAACCCGAAAAAACCGATCGATGACCTCCCGGTTGAACTGGCCTTGGCGCCATCGAGGCTTTTGGCCCGGGCGAGGTTTCCTGCCTGGAACCTGCGCGACCAGGAAGCGATCGGCGCGCCCCACCGGCAACTCGATGTCCGGGTCGGTCGGTTCCCGAACTGGCGTTGCGCCCGGTTCAGGTTCGATATCGTGGTGCGGTCGACGGCCGCGCAGGACGTTTCGCGCGGCGAGCTGAAGTATCTCGTCGTCGACGGCGCGAATGTCCGCCCCGTGGTCGGTGAAGAAGCGCCGCCACGACGAGACGTCTAGAGTCTCACCGGCCGCCGCACGCACCACGGTAAACGCTTCGAAGTTCTGACGAAGACCGCCCGGCGTGAGGTTACCGGACCCCACAATCAATGACCGCCGGCCGTCCGCGTAGTCGAATCGGGCGACCTTGGGATGGAAAAGCGCGTCGGTGGGATTTCGAAAGACGCGGACGCTGAGGCGTTCGTGCCGTCGCTCCAGTTCCTGAAGACGCTCCAGTGTCGGCGGGTTGGTCACGGCATCGATGCCGACCAGCAACGCCAGGGTGGATCGGCCTAGGAAATCCTGGATTTCCGGATCGCCGACCAGGGAATCGACGCCGGCGCTCGATGCGAACGCGAACAGGCCCGTGCAGGATTCGGGACCGCGAGCCGCCTCCTCGATGATCGCTTCGAAGAGGTAGACGGTGTGGGGAGACGTCGGATCCTGAAGATGGAATTGACAGTCCATTGCCGGTCGTCGCCTCACAGGCGACAGCGCGTTTCCGCCATCAGTTCGTCGTATGGTACGACCTTGGGACCCCTGGATTTCGTCGAGGGAGGCTTCGAGAAGACGAGAATGTACTCGTGGACGTTCTTGAACAGGAAATTGGGCGGATAGGGGTAGCTGCCGAAGATGGGGCGTTGCCCGTTTGCCGATCCCCATCGTCCGCCCGTGCCGTCCTTCGACCAGACGATCTCGGTGACCATCACGAAACCGATGTCACGCAGGATCGCTCCAAAATCAGCCGGCAGCGGGAAGGTCAGGAGTCCGTGATCCGTGTGCTGATTCACGTTCGCTGTGACCAAACAGCACTTCCGGCCGGGCTGCAGAACTCGGAAACACTCTTCGAAGACCGGCCTGATCTCGTCAAGGAAGCGGCGGTAACCGGCGACTCGCCCGAGGTTCGAGCGCGCGGGCCCGTAATCGGCCTTGTTCCAGTACGGAGGACTGGAGACGATCAGCGAGACGGATTCCTCTTCGATGAACGAGAGGTCGCGACTGTCACCGTGCACCACGTCCATGAGATCGTCCGCGGTCAGGCGGCCATTCTTCAGATGGCCGCACTCTCGTCGAATGATGTCGACGTACTTTCGACGCTGCTCGACGCACAGCACCCTGCGGCCCAACGGTACGGCTGCTTCGGCGGTCGTGCCGGTGCCGGCGAACGGATCGAGGACGGTTTCGCCGTGCCAAGTGAACAGCTTGATGAGGCGGAGGGGGATCTCGACCGGGAACACGGCCGGATGGTCCGCGTGGGTCGTGTTGGCGATGTGCCACACGGTCTTGGTGTATTCGCGCCACTCGTCCTTCGTCACCCTGCTCTTGGCCTTGACGGAATCACTCACCGGTTTCATCAACGATCTCCGCCACTGAAGGCGAAACGAGGCTGGAGGGCCTCGTCCCGCCCGTTCGTCCCCACGACGGTGCGGGTGAAGGCTCGGAGGTACTCCTTGAAGGACGGCTCGATCCCGAGTGCTTCCAGGAGCAGCGCATCGATCCGGTCCAGGATGTCTCCGCTGGCGTTCGGTCGGTAGGCCACGGTCTGGCGACCTCCGTTGACGCTGACCACCTGTTGTGCCTGCACGTGATCCCACAGCCGGGATCCGAGGGTGGTGAGCGACGCCCGATCGGTATCGCTGAAGATCCCATCGTTGAACGGCAGTCCCATCAGGAACGAACGCGTGACGTGGAATCCGTCCCCGTTCACGCGCCACAACCAGTACGCGACGCGGCTGCAGACGAGGGCGAAACCGCGCGCTGCACCGCCCTCGTCAGCGAACCTCAGGTCCAGAACGGCGCTGGCGCTCCACGGCGCTCGCTGAGGCGGCAGGTTGCGGTGCGGCCGGAACACGTTGAGAAAGTTGTACGCCGTTCCCGCCACGAATACGTGCGCGCCCCGCTTACGCGCGATCTCCTCCGGCAGACATGAACCGAACGAGAGGCACATCTCCCGCAGCCGTGACGTTCGACGTGCGAGCCGCTCGAAGACGCGGGCCGACTCCGCCCCGTCAAGCTTGGGAATCCCAGCCCGGATCGAGACTGCGCCGTCGCCGAGCGGCGTGAAGTCGATCGCGTCGAAGAGCCGGCGGCGCTGGCGGCTGGTCCACTTGCGCAACGGACCCGTCTCGATGGTCGCCGTGGTCGATTCGGTGTCGCGGGAACAATCGCGCCGGAGCGCGATCGTGTTGCGTGTCTTGACGTCTTCGCCGAAAAGCGCGTGAGGCTCCCGATCGAAGAACGCGAAACGCCACCGCCCGCCGCTGGCGGCGATGGCTCGTCGCGCCGCGCACAATTGGGACCGCCGACTGCAGGCAAGCGAGAGCGGGACGACCATGCCGGATGCGCTGCGACCCGGCCGGGCGAACCGCCACATCATCTCGACGAACACTGGATAGTAGTCGGCTCCGACCACTGCGCCCGCGGAGAGCGATGCGAAGCGCCGCCGCAATGCCGCGCCGTCTTCACGAGGCCCCCATCTTCGCGTACGGGGGGTTTCCGACGACCACATCCGCCCCCGACGAGAGCGCGGGGAAAACGCATCCGAGGGGGCGGCCTTCGATGAACAACGTCGTCGCCCAACCCGTCTCGGGTGTTTCCGCCGGCGGTGGTACGTACGAATCATCGAGCCGTTTCCGCAGATCGGAAACGGCTCCGGAACCATCCACGTCCGGTCTTGCACCCGTGAACGTCAGCGCATCCGCGACGCAGAGGTTGCAGCGGATGCGATGCCAGAGCGACCAGGGAGATGCCTCGCGACGCCCGGGAGTCGAGCGCAGGCACTCGTGCAACAGAACGAAACAGGCGGCCTCGACTGCCAGTGGATTGACGTCGATGCCGTGAAGACACCGCTCGACGAAGGCGGGACAGTCGAGGCTCGGCCGCCGGGCTCGGACGGTGTCGAGCACGGCCTTCAGGAACACCCCGGACCCGCAGGCCGGATCGAGGACGCGCGGGTACTGCGTCACCCCCTCGATTTCTCCCAGGGTCTCTCGAACGATGAACTCGGCCACGTCCGAAGGTGTGTAGAAGACCCCGGCGGCCTTCTTGGCTCGCCGAGACGTCCGAGTCGTCGGGTCTCTCATCACGCTCGCGCGGCTGCCGGGGCCATGGGCGTCGAGCAGATACGGCAGGAGGTCCCGCAGGTCGTCGTCGTACGAAAACGACTCTAGAGCGCGTACGGCTTCACGGCCCGTGAACTCCGTGGCGGCGTCGGAAAGCAGGCCGGGGACACGGACGTCTCCGAGGAACCACGTCTCGCCATCGCGCAGGGACGCCCCTGGGCTCAATGCGCCCGCGCTACGACCGATGATGCGCATGCTGACGACCGCCCACGCGGCCCGCCGGGCGAGGTCCCCGGGCGATGAGACCGGCTCCGGCCGCCATCGGCTTCCCAGAGCGGCGGCCCACGCGCCGGCTGCCGACTCGTGGTCGGCAAAGGCAAGTTCCACGGATTCCACAGCTCTGCGAACGTGGACGGCGCGCGCTTCCGTGGCACCGACGAGCGACGTTCCCGGGCCTGGAGCGGACGGCCGCTCCCACGTGGCAGCCGGCGACGGGGCGACCTCGGTCACTCGCTCCCCCGACGTTCTCGAGCGAAGAGGGGTGCGCGATCATCGAGGTAGCTGGCGACGGCCTCACGAACCACCCACGCCGTGGAGACTCGCTTGTCTCTGGCGATGCCCTTGATCTGTGCGTAGTCGGCCGCGTCGAACGATATCGATACCCGAACCGGGCCGTCCGTCTTCGGCTTCTTGGTGCCGGTGATCTTCGCCATTTGTTCTCCAGCTTTCACCACTATACACCATTCTGGTGCTCGATGGCTACCGACTGGACTTCCCGCCCGCTACGGCCGTCCCGCCGGCCGCAGCGACGCCGACATCGCCGACGCCCTGCTAAAGGCGGGGGCCGATCCGACCCTGTGGACGAGAACGTCGAGACCCCACTGCTCTTCGCCTGCGCTACCCGCAACGTCGCCCTCGCCCGCCTGCCCCTAGACGCCGGCGCGGACGTGGACGCCGTCCGGTGGAGCGGCGACGACACGGCGCTGCTCGCCGCGGTGCACGCGAGGCGCCGACGCACACCATCGAGCTGATGCGCCGGCTGGACGCCGAGCACCGCCGCGGGGCACCCTGAGTTGGGGTAGCGCCCGCCCGGGGGCCGTCGTCTAACGGCCGGTCCCGGCCGAGTCTCTCGACGCCCCAGCGGGGCGCCCCGTAACGGCCGGTCCCGGCCGATTTCGGCTCTCGCGGCCCGCGGGCGGGCCGGCACCACTCCGGCTATCCGCCGCGGCTTGACGGTCCTCCTCCCCCTGCGAACCACCCGGAACCCTACTCGTCGGCGGTAGCCCACCGGCGCGGGCGCTCGAACGGCGGCGGCTCGATGCCTCGCTCAGCGTATAGCCGCTTGACCAAGCGCTCCATCGTGGTCCACTGCACCTCGGTGAACGCAGCCGTCAGTTGCCACAGATCATCAACATCGCGCGGGCGGGGGCGCCTCCCGGTCATGCGTTCACACGCCTCCCCATGGACCACCATCTCCACGATGTCCCGCTCCTGCTCCGCTTGGTCTTCGCGCCAGCCGTCGACCTCCACGTCCACCGCCTCATCGAGGCCACGTTCGGCGCACAGCTGCTTGACTAGGCGCTTGTACTCCGTCCACTGCGCCTCGCTGAAGTCGGCCGTCAGGTCGCGGAACTCGACATCAGGGGGAGCCTGCCGCTTCCCCGTCATGCGTTCGAGTGCGTCATCGTACGCCGCGCTCACCTTCATGTCCCGCTCCACCTGCTCGGCCATGCGGCGGCGTTCCTCCGGCGTGAACGTCTTCTCGACCAGCTCTCTCCACGGCCCGTGTCCCGTCATCGTGATCGCCCTTCCGCTGCGGCCGTCTACCGGCTTCACCGCCCGACCAACGCTACCGTCGACGCCAGCCGGCCGACCGCCTCGTGTTCCGCCGCGGGCCGCGGCGCCGGTGGCCCCGGTCCCCATGTCACCATGTTGCCAGTGCTACATTGCCCCATCTACTCCCGGCGTCTCGGCGTCGCCGGCGCATCCGACCGCCAGGACATCGACGTGGCGGTGGTGGCGGCCGGCGTGGGCCGCAGCGTTTCCGGCACCCGGCGCCACAGCACCGCGCCGCCGACGGCCCCGATCAGCCAAGTCAGGGCCAGGGCGGCGGGCAGCGAGGCCGCCGCCGCCGTCAGCAGCGGGCCCGCGAGGACCCCGCAGTCGCCCACCAGGCGCCACACCCCCAGGAAGCGGCTGCGTTCGCCGGCGGGGGCGAGGTCCGCCCCCAGGGTCAGCAGGATGCCGCTGCCCAGCCCGTTGCCGACGCCGGCCAGCAACGCCGCGCACACGTACGTCGCGGCCGAGCCGGTCAGGGGCAGGAGCCCCATCGCCGTCCCCAGGGTGACGACCGAGCCGACGCCCGCCGCCTTGCGGCCCCAGCGGTCCATCACGAAACCCGCCACCGGCGCCATCGCGAGGTCGACCGTCGCCGCGACGCTCACGATGAGCCCGATCGCCTCGGGGTCGATCCCGATGCGGGTGCCCCAGAGCACCACCAGCAGGCGGCGCTGCTCGCGCACGAGCTGCAGGCAGAACGCGAAGACGCCGGCCCCCAGGAAGATGCGGCGGTGGCGGCCGAGCATGCGCGGCACCAGCAGCAGCACGGCGGCCGCCGAACCGCCGGTCTCCACCCCCGCCCCGACGCCCGCCCCGCGCCCCTCGGGCGACGCCGGCGGCGCCACCATCCAGACGAGCGACAGGGTGAGCACCGCGGCCGCCGCGATGGCCAGGAACACCGCGCGGAAGCCGAGCTGCTCCGCCCCCACCCCGCCGAGCAGCGGACCGAGCAGCAGGCCCACGCGCTGCAGCGCGGCGAGGCCGGCCATGGCCTTCCCCCGTTGGTGGACGGGCACCCGCTCGGTGATGCAGGCCAGCCGGGCGAGCAGCCACGTGCCCGCGCCGGCCCCGAAGGTCAGGGTGGCGAGGGCCAGCACCACCGGCGACGCGGACTGCGCGATGGCCACCGCGCCGGCCGCCATCAGGCCGTTGCCGAGCAGCATGCCCGCCTTGTAGCCGTGCCGCTCGATGACGAGGCTCGCGGGCACGTTCACGACGACGCTGCCGAACCCGCGCATCGCGAACACGAGGGCGGCCACCGAGAGGGTCTGGCCGAGGTCGAGCGCGTAGAGGGGCAGGACGACGAGCAGCGCCATCTGCGCCACCGCCATCAGGCTCGAGGGCAGGTAGACGGAGAGCCACAGGGCCCGCAACGGGGATTGCACGGGGAAATTGGAGGCGCCGCCCGGATTTGAACCGGGGATGGAGGTTTTGCAGACCTCTGCCTTACCACTTGGCGACGGCGCCGGCGGGCGGGAGGTCAACCGGCGTTACCGCCGGGCGGACCGTCCCCGGCGACGCGAAGATGCGCCGCCGAGAAGATTGGAGCGGGAAACGGGATTCGAACCCGCGACTTCGACCTTGGCAAGGTCGCACTCTACCACTGAGTTATTCCCGCTCGTCGCGGCCTGACAGCCGTGGCGGAAGCCCCCCGGCATTCGACCGGCGACGCCTCCCGCGCGGCTGGGTTGCTTCGGAATACGCTATCACAGCGTCCGGGCGGCATCAAGCCGCGGGCGCGGCGAACGCGTCCCTCACCACCTGGAGGACCGGCGGCCGGCCGGGACCGACGATGACCCCGACCACGTCGAAGCGGCACGGCGGCGGCGGCCCGCCGAGGCCGATCAGGAAGCTGCGCGCCATGTTGACGAGCCGGCGCTGCTTGGCCGCGTTGACGGCCGCCGTCGGCCCGCCGAACGCGGCGGTGCGCCGGGTCTTGACCTCGACGAACACGAGCGTCGGGCCGTCCCTGGCCACGATGTCGATCTCGCCGAACCGGGTGCGGAACCGGCGCGCGAGGATGTCGTACCCCCGGCGCCGCAGCTCGCGGCACGCGAGCTCCTCGCCGTGCCGACCGAGGGACTGGCGGGCGTGGGTCATCCACGCCACTGAAGTGCAAGAACTGGACCAGCCCGACCGGCTACTTCCTCTGCCAGCGCGTGCCGGCCGGCGTATCCTCCAGCACGATGCCGCGGGCGTCGAGGTCGCCGCGGATGGCGTCGGCGGCGGCGAAGTCGCGCCGCGCCCGCGCCGCCCGCCGTTCGGCGATCAGCCGCTCGATCTCGTCCACCGGCACGCCGGCCAGGCCCTCCTCCGCCCGGCGCAGGGCGACCACCCCCAGCACCCGGTCGAAGGCGTCGAAGGCCGCCCTCGCCACTTCGGCGTCGGGCTCGCCGAGCCCGCCGCCATCGATCTCGGTGTTCAGATACCGCACCAGCTCGAACATCACCCCGAGGCCGCCGGGCACGTTCAGGTCGTCGGCCAGCCGGTCGTCGAAGTCGCGCCGGGCCGCCGCGACCCGCGCCGCGACCTCGGGATGGGCGCCCCCGCCGCGGACCGCGTCGAGCCGGGCGAGGCACGCCATCACCCGCTTCAACGCCTCCTCGGCCTGTTCAAGGGCGCCCCATGTGAACCGCAGTTGCTTCCGGTAGTGGACCGACAGCAGCGCGTAACGCAGGGCCGAGGCCCGGCCGCCCCGCTCGATCACGTCGGGCACGGTGAGGACGTTGCCCAGCGACTTCGACATCTTGGCGCCCTCGTCGAGCAGCAGGTGCTCGACGTGGACCCAGAACCGCGAGAAGGTCTCGCACGTCGCCCCCTCCGCCTGGGCGATCTCGTTCTCGTGGTGCGGAAACACGAGGTCGACCCCGCCGGCGTGGATGTCGATGGGGGACCCGTCGAGCAGGCGGTGCGCCATCGCCGAGCACTCGATGTGCCAGCCGGGCCGGCCGGGCCCGATCCCGAAGTCCCACGTCGGCTCGTCCGGCCCCGTCGCCTTCCAGAGCACGAAGTCGCGCGCGTCGGCCTTGTCGTACTGGTCCGAGTCGATGCGGGCGCCCGGCTTGATGCCGTCGTGGTCGAGCCGGGCCAGCCTGCCGTAGCCGGGCAGGGTGGCGATGCGGAAGTAGACCGACCCCTCGCTGCGGTAGGTGTGCCCGTTCGCCTCCAGGGCCTGGATCATCTCGACCATCGAGCGCAGGTTCTCTTCGTCGGTCGCGCGCGGGTACGCCTCGACCGGCTCGAGCCCCAGCGACGCCGCGTCCTCGCGGTAGGCGGCGATGAACCGGTCCGTGTACTCGCGCAGCGGCAGCTCCGCGGCCCGCGACGCCGCGATCGTGCGGTCGTCGACGTCGGTGAAGTTCATCACCTGCCGGACGTCGAAGCCGCCCACGTGCTTCAGCGCCCGCCTCAGCACGTCGAGGGCGACGAACGTTCGGAAATTGCCGATGTGGCCGCGCGCATAGACGGTCAGCCCGCACGTGTACATGCGCACCGTACCGTCGCGCGACGGCGCGAACGGCTCCGCCTGCCGTGTCAGGGTGTTGTAGAGACGCATCCGGTTCTTGGGGGGGCTTGCTGCGCCGCTCTACGGCGCAGACTTCCGGGGCAAGGCTCTCGTCAGCTCGCAGAAGTCAGCGGCATCGTCCCCCGGCCCGCGCCCCATGACCACCGTGCGCATCGAGCGCCGCAGCCGATCGAGGGGTACGCCGTCGGGACCGGCGCGGGACAAGAGCCGCTCGATCGCCGGCGCGCCGGCGCCCGGCGCGGGGGCGCCCAGGTAGCGGATGCGGACCCGCATGTCGCGCCCGCCCGCGGACAGCCGAAGCTCGACGTGCGTGTAGGGGGCGCCGCCCGGCTCCAACACCCCCGCCACCGCCTGCTCGATCGCGCGGACGACGTCATCCCGGTGCGTGGTCCGATAACCGAGGTGGTCGGCGGTCTGTTCGGCGAGCCGACGCAGCATCGGAAGGTACCGCGCCTCGCACGGCAACGTCACGTTCAAGCCGATCGACGCCGCCGAGTCCGAGGCGTTCCCGGTCGTTCCCATGCCTGCCGCGATCTTACAGTGAAATCCGCCGGAACAGCCCGCGGGCCTCGTCGCAGTCGCGGGCGATCTGCGCCCGCAGCGCCTCGCCGTCGGGGAAGCGGCGCTCTTCCCGCAGGCGCTGGATGAACGCGACCCGCACCTCGAGCCCGTACAGGTCGCGGTCGACGTCGAACAGGTGCGACTCGACCACCGGCCCCCCCGGCGCGCCCCCGAACGTCGGGCGGACCCCGACGTTGGTCACCGCGGCGTGGATGTCGCCGTCGATCACCACCGCGGTGGCGTACACGCCGTTCGGGGGGAACAGGGCGTTCGCCGTCTCGAGATTGGCGGTGGGATAACCGATGCCGCGGCCGCGGCCGTCGCCGCGCGTGACGGCACCCTCGAGCGCGTAGTGGCGCCCGAGCAGCGAGCCCGCCTCGTCCACCCGGCCCTCGGCGACCAGCCGCCGCACCCGGGTGCTGCTGACGACGAAGTCGCGGTACCGCACCGGGTCGATCTTCTCGGCCCGGAACCCGTAACGCGCCCCGAGCGACCGCAGCAGCGAGAAGTTGCCGGCCCGATCGCGCCCGAAGAGGAAGTTCGCCCCCACCCACACCTCGGCGACCCGCAGCCACTCCACCAGCACGGTGCGGACAAAGGTCTCCGGCGCCCACCGCGACAGCTCGGGGGTGAACCGCACCACCGCGATGCCGTCCATGCCCGCCTCGGCCAAGGCCGCGAGCTTCTGCGGGCCGGTCATCAGCAGGGGCGGAGCCTTGTCGGGGCGGACGACCCGGGACGGGTGCGGGTCGAAGGTCAGGGCGGCGGCGGTGGCCCCCTGCCCGGCGGCCCGGCGCCGCACCTGCTCGATGATCTTGGCGTGTCCGCGGTGCACGCCGTCGAAGTTGCCGAGGGCGAGCACCGGCCGGCGCCAGCCGGGCGCGGCCCGGTCGTCGGGGAAGTGGATGATCCGCGTCCGGTCCCGCGGTGCGGTCTCGTAGGACATCGGCCAGCCCTTCATCATACGCCAGCGGCCGCCCGCGCCGCGAACGCTACACGTCGATGACGAGCCCGTCGTGGGCCAGGGTCACGCCGGGCGGCAGGGCGGCGCACGTCTCGGCGTGGGGGAGGTCGTGCGACATGTGGGTGAAGTAGGTGCGCGCGGCCCCGATGCGGGCGGCCGTCTCCACCGCCTGGCTCAGCGACAGGTGGGTCGGGTGGGGGCGATGCCGCAGGGCGTCGAGCACCAGCACCGACAGGCCCTCGAGCAGCGGCCACGAACCCTCGGGGATCTCGCTGCAGTCGGTCAGGTACGCGAAGTCGTCGACCCGGTAGCCGAGGATGGGGCGCGTGCCGTGCAGGAGGGGGACCGGCGCTACGCGCGCCCGCCCCAGCGAGAAACGGCCGGTCACCCTCCATCAGGCGGAGCTGCGGCAGCCCCCCGCCGCGGGGCGCGGCCGGGTCCCAGACGTAGGAGTAGACCCGGCGCAGCGCGGCCAGGGTCGGCGCGTCGCCGAGACAGGGAATCGTCGTGCGCTGGCGGAAGTTGAAGGGCCGGACGTCGTCGAGCCCCATGATGTGGTCGGCGTGCTGGTGCGTGAACAGGATGACCTCGACGCCCGTCAGCCCGCACGCCAGGGCCTGCGACCTGAAATCGGGCGTGGTGTCGACGACGACCCGGATGCCGTCGGCGAGCTCGAGGTACACGGACGGCCGCCACCGCCGGTCCCGCGGATCGTCGGAACGGCACGTGGCGCAGTCGCAGCCGACGACCGGCACGCCGGCCGAGGTCCCGGTGCCGAGGAACGTGACCCGCATGGCGTCAGGACCGGCCCCCGCCGCGGCTGACCTCGGCGAAGCGCATCCGCAGCTCCTGGAGCACGCGGGTCAGGAACCGCTCCTCGTCCGGCGTCAGGTTGCCGCGCGTCTTCTCCGCGAGGACCGCCAGCAGGTCGACCATGTGGCCGCCGGCGGCCGCATTGGCCGGGCCCTTCCGCCCCGTGGCGGGGTCGACGACGTCACCGAAGTGGACGGCGGCCGACGTCGCGAGCGAGACGACGAGGGCGTTGAAGGAGATTTCCGGCGGCGGGTTGGTCATGGTCTCGCCCGCGGGCGCCCGGCCGGCCGTGGCCGCGGCCCCGCTGCCGACCGCTCCCGATCGCGGCACGACGCGGAGGTCGCGCCCGCGGCGGCCGGCGACCGTCGCGCGGAACTCCGCACCGCCCGCACGGCGGCGGTCGCCGTGATCGTAAAGTAGGGGCGACGATATGACCAAGGCATCACCATCAGACGACCCCGCCCGGGCTGCGACCCGCGCAGGAACCGCGGCCGGCGGCGACATGACCAAGGCATCGCCACCGGACGACCTTCCCGGCACCGCCGACGCGGGCGCGCGCTTCGCGCGCCTCGTCGAGGTCATGCGCACGCTCCGATCGCCCGGCGGCTGCGCCTGGGACCGCGAGCAGACCGTGGCCTCGCTCCGCCCGTTCGTGCTCGAAGAGGCCTACGAGGTGGTCGAGGCCATGGACCGCGACGACCGCGCCGCCCTCTGCGAGGAGCTCGGCGACCTGCTGCTCGAAGCGGTGTTCGTGGCCCAGGTCTGCGCCGAGGACGGCGACTTCACGATCGCCGACGCGGCCGAGGCGGTGACCGCCAAGCTCATCCGGCGGCACCCCCACGTCTTCGGCAACGCCGCGGAACGCGGCACCGCGCGGGAAGTCGCCGACCCGACGGACGACGCCCTCGCGGGCGCCCCCCCCAACTCGGCCGCCGGCTCCGACTCGGGGGACCGCCCCAACGCCGACGCCGGCTCCGCGGCCCCGGCCTCCAGCGGCCGCGTGGGGCGGGCCGACCTCTCCCCCGCCGAGGTCAAGCGGCAGTGGGAGCGCATCAAGCGCGAGGAACGCGCCGCCGCGGCGGGCGACGGCGCCGCCCCCGGCCGCCGCCCCACCCTGCTCGACGGCATCCCCGAGGCGCTGCCGTCGCTGCTGCGGGCGTCCCGCATCGGCGCCCGCGCCGCCAACGTCGGGTTCGACTGGGACGAGCCGCGGCAGGTCGTCGACAAGGCCGACGAGGAGATCGCCGAACTGCGCGCGGCGATCGCCGCGGGCGACCCCGCGCAGATCGAGGAGGAGATGGGCGACCTGCTCTTCACCGTCGCCAACGCCGCCCGCAAGCTGCGCGTCGATCCCGAGTCGGCCCTCCGCACCGCCAACGCCAAGTTCACCCGGCGCTTCCGCGCCGTCGAGCAGCGCCTCGAGGACCGCGGCCGAACCCTGCACGACGCCTCGCCGGACGAACTCGAACGGGAGTGGGAGGCGGTCAAGACCGCGGACGAGACCGCCGCGCCGCCCGGCGACTGACCGCCGAGATCGGGTCAGTTGCCCCTTGGCCGCGCGGTCGCCGATGCACTCGGGCCGTTCCCTTGGTCCTGCCGCCTCCCCGAGATCAGGACCTTGACTTCGGCCAGACCGATCTCCACCGCCCGCAAGTGGTTCTCCACCGCCCGCACACGGTCATCCAGCCGATCCATGCGCCCGTTCAGAATGGCGATGTTCGCAAGCATGAGTCCCGCCAGGGCGATGGCAGCGCTCAAGATCGTGCCGATGATCCACTTCGTGTCATTACTCATCCTGATGTGACCTCAACCCGTAAGAACGATGATCCCACGATGGTCTTCCGTTGGCAAAGCACCCGATTCCCACGCTCGGATGCGCAAGCCGGACTTGTGCGACCGCCTGCGCGCAGCCGCCGGTACGCCCTGTGCGGACCGACCGCGCCCGGCACTTCAGCCGGCCGGCCGATGCTCGCATCGTCCGTCCCGGGCGTCGTAGCGCCACCGGCGGCCGCGCGCCGTTCGGAGCCGCACCTCCCGCCCGTCGGTCTCGAGCATGATCGCCCCGTCGCGCCCCGTCTCCAGCAGCAGCGCCCCCGCCTCGCGGTAGCGCGCCGCCACCGCCGGGGCGGGGTGGCCGAACTGGTTCGCCCGGCCCGCGCTGACCACCGCGACGCACGGCCGGGCCGCCGCCACGAGCCGCGCCGAGCTCGAGCCCGCGCTGCCGTGGTGGGGCACCTTGACGAGCCGGAACCGCGCCGGGGCGAGGGCCTCGGCCACCGCCCCCTCGACGTCCACGCCGATGTCCCCCGGCAGCAGTACCGCGACGTCGCCGAAGCGCACATCGAGCACGACGGAATCGTCGTTCCGCACGCGCGGCCGCGCCCCAGTCGGGGACCGGCGGATGCAGCACGTCGAACGACACCCCGCCCACCGCCAACCGCTGCCCCGCCGACACCCGCCGCCACCGCGCCCCCGCCGCGTCGGCCGCGCGCCGCAGCGCCTCCAGGCCCCGATGCCCCTCGACCGGCACGCCCTCCCACACCTCGCGCGCCGGCAGGTCGAGCAACACCCCCGGCAGCCCCCCGATGTGGTCGGGGTGGGGGTGGGTCGCCACCGCCGCGTCCAGGCGCCGGACGCCGAGGGACCACAGGGCGGGGACCACGACGCGGCCCCCGATGTCGGACCGCGGGCTGATCGATCCCCCGGCGTCGACGAGGACCGCCCCGCCGCCCGGCGTCTGCACCAGGGCCGCGTCGGCCTGCCCGACGTCGAGCACGCTCACCCCGCATCCAGCCGGGGGGACGGGGGGGCCGACGAGGGCGGGGCGCCACGGCGCGGAGACCATCCACACGGCGGCCGCTGCCGCGACGACCTGCGCGGCGGCGCGGGCGCGGACCGACCGCCCCCGCCACAGCAGCGCCGCGAGCGCCGCGTAGTAGACGGCCAGCGCGGCCGGGGCGGGCGGGGGCACGCGGAACGCCAGCCACGGCCACACGTCGAGGAGCCGGGTCGACTCCAGCAGCCCCGTCGCCGCCAGGTGCGCCGCGTAGCCCGCGGCGGCGGCGGGGGCGGGGTGCACCGCGGCCAGGATCACCGACGCCAGCCCCGCCACCTGGGTCACCGTCATCAGGGGAATCGCCGCGAAGTTGAGGACGAGGCCGGCGAGGCTCACGCGGCCGAACAGGGCCGCCCCGATCGGCAGCAGCACCGCCTCGGCGCACAGAGTCGCCGCGAACAGGGCGGCCGGGGCCGTCCGCCACACCGGCGGCGCCTCGCCCCCGCCGTGGAACGCGGCGGCCACGCGGGCCGCCCCCAGCACGATGCCGAGGGTGGCGCCGAACGTCAGCAGGAAGCCCGGGTCGAGGACCGCGAGGGGCGAGACCGCCACGATGCCGGCGGCGGTGACCGCGAGCACGTTGAGGGGGCGGCGTCCGGTGGTCGATCAGCCGGGCCCCGAGGACGATCACCGCGGCGGTGGCGGCCCGCGTCACCGACGCCTCGTCGCCGACGACGGCGCTGTAGCCCACCACGCACGCCGCCA